>CAMEAW010000108.1 GCA_945911685.1 Bordetella parapertussis | reverse complement strand
TGCACTGAGCCCCATTTAATAGGCTGCACACAGACTACTGAAATCAATTACACCGATGGCGTAGTGTTAGTCGCAAACTTGCCCAAAGCATTTGAGCTGGCAACCGACTACACACTTGGCGTTTGCACCCAAACCACGCAACCTGTTTTAGCGCAAACGCTCGCAGCGTGGCTAACGGGGGTTCAATCTGAGCAAGTGCGCCGACACGGTGGCTTTGAGTTTTAGAGGAACAACAAACCACCAAAGGTTTGCCTCGCACAACATCACCAGGCCCTCACAGGCAAGACAATCGGGCGACTCAAGGTAGTCAAACGAATCACGCGGATCAGATTAATCAAGTTTTCCAATTTTTTGCACCAACGTTTTCATCGCTGCGGCATCGGCGGTAACGTAGGCGGTGAAATCGCTCGCATCTTGGTACTGCATGACTGTACCCGCAGCAATCAAGGCCTGTTGAGTGGCAGCATCATTGGCCGCAAACCGCGCAGCGTCACGAAGCTTTTGTATGATTGGCTCGGGAACGTCGGCTGGCACAAACAGCCCCGCCCACTGCGCATACACAATGGGCACACCAAGCGAGGTCAGGCTAGGTACTTCAGGTAACGCAGCGAGCCGATCAGCCCCCCAATGGGCTAACGCACGTAATTTGCCCCCTTGGATATGCTGCACGACACTGGCAGGCCCCGTCGATAACACTTCGATCTGCCCCCCTAAGAGCGCCGCCACAGCAGGGCCCGCGCCGGTATAAGGGACATGCAACATAGTGGTATCGGTTGCAACCTTTAGCTGTTCAATAGGAATATGCATTGAGCCATAGTTGCCCGAAGAGCCAAAAGACACTTTCGCTGGATTGGCTTTGACGTAAGTGATAAAGTCAGCGTAGGTTTTCCAGGGGCTATCGGCGCGAACGACCAATACCGTCGGATCAGCGGCAAAGCGCGCAATCGCCTTGAGTTGACTCAACTGATACATTGGCGCGCGGTTGAGCACTTTGTCAGCCTCTGGGATCACCACGAAGGATGACAACGCAAATAACACTTGATAGCCATTAGGTTCAGCACGGGCCACCTGTGCCATACCAATGCCGCCGCCCGCGCCAGCTTTATTCTCAATCACCAACGATTGGTTCAAAAACTGACCCATCGCGCGCGCAACCGGGCGCGCCACAATGTCGGCCACGCCACCAGGCGGAAACGGCACCACCACGCTCACGGGGCGACTCGGGTAAGACTCTTGAGCGCCGACAGGCATGCCAAGAGCGAATAAAAAACCAACCGAACACAGAAAACCTAAGGTTTTGAGCAGCTTACGCAAATCAGCCTCCAGAATTGTATTTTTTATGTAATGATGTGCTTCAGGTATTCGCTGATCATAAACCAACCATACAACTAAAAACTCAGGAAGATAGCAAGTGAAAATTCTAATTTTGGGCGCAGGTGGCGTAGGCGGTTATTTTGGGGCACGACTGATTCAAGCCGGTGCCGATGTGACCTATCTGCTGCGCGATAAGCGTCACGCAAAGATTCAGGCTGAAGGCCTTGTGATTGAGACCCCAAAAGACACCTTTACGGTTCAGCCAAAGGCCATCACGTGCGACCAACTGAAGCCTGAATATGATTTGATTGTGCTGGCACCAAAGTCGTTTGACTTTGAAGATGCCCTCGCCTCGCTTGAAGGCGCAAGCGCCAAAGGTGTGTTTTTGCCATTTTTAAACGGCCTGGATCACATTCAGCAGCTCGATGCTAAATTTGGAAAAGACCGCGTCATGGGCGGCGTAGCGCAGATCGCCGCGACCATTTCGTCAACCGGTGCAGTCAAGCAACTCACCGACCTGCACATGCTAACCGTCGGTCACCGCTCGACTGCACACGAGCAAATTGCAAGAGACTTTTATGCCTTGTGCGAGAACGCCGGCTTCGATCGTTTGTACAGCGAAAATATCGAACAATCGTTGTGGGATAAATGGGTGTTTTTGGCAAGCTTGGCAGGCATGACAACTCTTTGCCGTGGCCATGTTGGTAAAATTTCGGCCGCACCTTGGGGGATCGAAAGCACCACCGCCCTCTATGCCGAGAGCTGTGCAATCGCGGCAGCGAATGGTTTCCCAACCAAGGAGAGCGCTCAAAAACGTTCACTCGACATGCTGACCAACGTGAAATCAAGCTTCGCGGCATCCATGCTTAGGGATCTGACGCAAGGCAATATGACCGAGCACGAGCATATTTTGGGACAGCTGATTCAACGTGGCGTGAGCAAAGGCGTTGCCTGCCCCTTGCTCAAACTTGCCCACACCCACCTGGTCGTCGAGCAAGATAAAAGCAAGTAGGGCTGCGTAGACGGGTAACCCCAGCGCTAGCTCAGGCGGGGTAACTAAAGCGTCAGCTTACGCGGAGTAACCCCAGCACTGTTCAGGGGGCAGCGTCATGAAGGCTGCTGCCCCGACTACAAAGCGCGGCAAGGTACCCAGTTCGGTCACTTCAAGCGTTTGACCAAACACTTCAATTTCGTAATTAGTCTGAACACCCAAAAACTGCAATTGTCGAACTCGAACGGGCAATGAACCCTGCGTTGCCACGGCAGTTAAAGTAATGTTTTCTGGACGCACTGCGATCACGACAGCCTGCCCTTGATTCAACGGGCTCAAACACCGAGCCCGCACCTTTGCACCTTGTGCCAACTCGACGACATGATCGGCACCATCATGGTTGGATACTGTTCCGTGTAAGGCATTTGAGGCGCCCGTGAAACTAGCGACAAATAAGTCGGACGGCTGGTTGTAAATCTGTTGTGGCGTTCCTATCTGCAAGAGCTTGCCTTGATTCATCACGCCGATCTGATCACCTAGCACCACCGCCTCTGATTGATCATGCGTGACATACAGTGCAGTCAAACCAGCTTGCTTGATAATGCGGCGCAAATCAGCTCGTAACCGTAGGCGTAACTTGGCATCTAAGTTGGACAGCGGTTCGTCAAGCAATAATATTTTTGGTTGGTAACTCAAACTACGTGCCAACGCTACCCGCTGCATCTGCCCGCCCGATAATGAAGTTGCAGGTCGATCCGCATATTCAAGTAAATCCACTAATTCAAGTGCGTCTTTAACCTTCTGTTCGATCTCTTTTCGATCAATACCGCGGTGCTTCAAAGGATAGGCGACATTTTGCTCGACTGTCATATGCGGCCACACTGCATAAGACTGAAACACCATGCCGACCTCACGATGTCGTGGCGCGACACAAATTCCTTGCAGCGGCGCTGAAACGACTTGACCATCGATCACAATTTGGCCTGCCGTCGGATGCTCTAAGCCCGCAACGCAACGCAACGTCGTTGTCTTGCCGCAACCCGAAGGCCCCAACAGTACAGTGATTTCACCGGTGGGGATTTGAAAGCTCACTTGATCCACCGCAGGGCGCCCCGATGAGAATTCTTTCACCAAGCATTGCACATCAAGTGTGACCGCCATCATCCAATCTCCAAAAAATCATCGAGTGTGACTGGCATCATCTGCTCTCTAACAAATCCCCGAGTGTGGCTGCCATCAGCGAGCGCCAACAAGCTCAGCAGGGACCTGAATATTATCGCTTTCACCCGACACTCGAACTTGTTGAACCACCCGATAAACGATTCGCAACCCCGATCAGCAACCCAAGCAACACTACCTGCGCTAAACCGAAAGCTGCTGCAGTCCCTAAGGTGCCACTTTCATACAGATTCAAAAGCGCGATCGCCATCATCATCGTGTCAGTCGTATACAAAAAAAGTGAAGATCCGAGCTCTCGGATGGCAAGTACAAACAAAAGCGTCATGGCCGCTGCGACGCCGGGTTTAGCCAACGGCAGGATGATGGTGGTGATCGTTCGCAACGGCCCCTTGCCAGATATCCATGCGGCTTCCTTTAACTCAGGATGAATTTGTGCAAGTGAAGTCGACAACACTTTGACCGTATCCGGGATAAAGCGCCCCACAAAGGCAAATACCAAAATCCAGATTGTGCCGTACAGACCGATTGGCAGACCGATCCAAGCCCATAGGTACGCAACCCCAACGATCAAACCCGGGACAGCCGCTGGCAAGGTCGAAATCAAATCAATGACACGCGCAGCCGGGGCATCCCTACGCTGAACGGTATAGCCAATTGCAAAAGCCAGAACACCACCCACTACAGCTGTGGTGCAACCAATGACCAGGGTATTCCAGACAGACTGGATCGTCTGCTGATCGGCTAGCACTGTTTGAAAATGTCCCCAAGAGTACTGTTTAAACTCAAACAGACTTGCCATTGTGGGTACAAACATGAATTTTCTAGTGGCTGCGATAGCAAGTGCCCCGATCGGCAAGACTACGACAACCATCAAATAGATCATCGCAAAGATAAACATCAACCATTTCCAGAGGCCAAGATTTAACTCACGAGGGCGAAAACCTTTACCACTGATCGTGATGAAGCTGCGTTTAGACAACACTTTTTGCTGAATCAATACCAGCACTGCAGCAACAATAATCATCAAGATCGAAACCGCTGCAGCTGCGTTATAAAGAGGCGGACTCCAGGACGTCAGTTGAAACAAATAGGTACTGAGCAACATGATTCCAGATTGAGAACCCAGAACCGATGGAATTCCGTATATCCCTAACATCACCACAAAGGAGAGCAACATACTTGATAGGATCGCAGGCAGAATCAAAGGGAACGTCACGTGCAACTGGGTGTAGAAGGCACTGGCGCCACTAATTTCAGAGGCTTCTTCAAGTGTGGGATCCATGTTGCGCAGCGCCGAAGCCGTGAACATATATACATAGGGCGCGTAGTACATGCCGAACACTGCAATCAACCCACCCATCGAGTAGATGTTGATCCGGGCCTCGAGATCAAACCATTTAAAAAAAGTATTTAGCAGACCGGTCGTAGGTGACCCCAAGAGAGACCAGGCAATAGCGCCCACCATCGGCGGGACAAACAACGGAATGTAAGAGAGAGCCGCGATCAGCTTTCGGCCTGGCATGTTAGTTCGCACGACCATCCACGAAAAAGACAAACCAACCACCACAGCTACGACCGCGCCGCCCCCACATGCGATCAACGAATTGAGCAATGCGGCAGAGGCATTCGGATTGGTTAAAGCAGCTGAAAAGTGATGCAGCGCAAAGCGCGAAACATCAATCCCCTCTGTAATAGGATCCATGTCGGTCAGAGCGCCAACCACTAGCATGATCATTGGATAAATGACCAGCAAAGCCAGAATGATCAGCAGTAAGCCAGACCAAAACCAACTCGAAAATAGCGCTACGGTCTTTTGCGCAAGGCGAGCTGGCGCAACCGGTTCAGCAGCTCGCGTCTGCATGCTAAAACTTAGCGCCAATTAAACAACTGCGTCCACTCTTTAGTCCAAGTCTCGCGATTCGCGGCAGTTTTAGCTGGATCTGCTCGCCAAATTTTATGAATCGTGGGGTCAAAACCCTCGGGCGACGGCGTGCCGCTCAGCGCCGAAAACATTTTCCAGTCATTGACCACAATCGACTGCCCTTCTTTTGAAAGTGACCAATTCATAAACAAGGTTGCAGCATTTGGCGCCTTGGCATTTTTCACCAGACTGATCGGCAGTTCAATGACAGGGATACCTTCTTTTGGAAAGTTACAAGTAATTGGAGCGCCTTCTTTGGTGCGTGGCAAAATCTGATTGGTAATAATCGCAGCCACAGAGACCTCACCGCGAAGCAAAGCATCGCTCAACGGCACGCCACTTGGAAATATCTTTGGTTTGTTTGCTGCCAAGGCTGCCCAATAACCCTCTCCGAGCGTCTCACGTTCAAACATCGAACGGATCCAACCCGTGCCACCTGTCAAAATCGTGACCTCGCCTAGCTTGCCCTTGTATTGCGGGTCGGTGAGTTCAGCCCATGACTTAGGTGGGTTCTTTACCAACTCAGTGTTGTACCCAATACACCAGGCTGCCATGGTCAGTGGCCAGGCCTTCTTGGCTGCATTAGGGACAGGAAAGCCACTTGCGTTTGGTGGAGCGTAATCAGCAAAAGCTGTCTGCACACTGTCAACTTGCGCTTGATCAGAAAAAGACACAATGTCAGCAGCTAATTTGCCCGCCGCAATTTCAGCCTGCACACGCGTCACCAACTGCCCACCCGGCATCCGCAATACCTGAACATCAATGCCCGGAAAGCGCTTATTAAACAGCCCGATCGCACGCATGGTGTTTTCTTTATCCATCGTGGTGTAGAGCACCAACTTACCCTCTTTGGTGGCGGCCTTAATTAACTCGGGGCTGCCGTACTCGTTTGTTTGGGCAGCGACGGGGGTCACGCCTTGTAGCGCACAAGCAACCAAGATGCTGCCAAGCAATGTTTGTTTCATGGAGGGTCTCCGGTATTTATTATTGTTGCAACGCCACATAAAACAGTCACGGGCGCCGATCTCATTGTTCATGGAGCTTAGGGCGTGAGTTCTGTAATGTCAACGTCTTCGGCTTCACACAGTCGAAGACATTTCAAAAAGCTTCAAGCTCTGCTATAACCTATAAAAATCAATTCTAAAAATAATGCAGCTCGACACAAAGACTGTCGCGACGCTACCGGAGACACACGTGATTGAAAATATTTTTGGCCAACCCTTGGGCGGCATTGTGCAGGTTGCCTACGTCGTTGAAGACTTGCAAAAGTCGATCACTGAATTTAGTGAAAAATTTAATATCGGCCCATGGTTCTACTCAAATGGCTACACGCTGAAAGAAGCCTCATACCGGGGCAAACCCACCGATATGCGCATGGGGCTGGCACTGAGTTTCTCAGGCAACATGTGCTTTGAAGTGATTCAGCCGCTCGATGACAAGCCCTCTGTGTATTGGGATGTCATCAAGAAAAAGGGCTATGGTTTTCATCATTTAGGCATGGCGACCACCCAGTACGAGGTCGATGTGGCTCGCTATCAAAAAATGGGCTATGTCTTAGCCTTTGAAGGACTGACGCCACGGGGCATTCGGTTTGCCTACTTTGACACGACAGGCGACCTACCCGGCATGCTTGAGCTGATCGAATACAACGATACTCAGTTGAAGTTTCTGTCTTTAATGCAACAAGCTTCGGTGAATTGGGATGGCAAAGATCCGTCTAGAAAAATTGAAATTATTACCAGTCAATTAACCTAATAACGACTCGCTGAGGTCGTATCGATAAATGGAGACAATGATGCAGACATTAATCAAAAAGCAACTAAAAAACTGGGCGATATCCTGTGCGAGCTTGGTCGCACTCACTTGTATCGCGCCTGCAAACGCACAAACCCTAGAGTTCGCCTCAGTGTTTCCTGAGTCAGACTTTTCTTCGCTTTCGGTCAAGCACTGGACAGAAGGCGTCACAAAAGCTACCGATGGCCGCATCAAGTTTCGCATTCATTGGTCCGGCAGCTTAGTGGGCAACAAAATGGTCGATGCCATGCGCGATGGCGTGGTTGACGCAGCCTTGTCGTTTACACCCTATGTGTCGGGTGAAATCATTGATCTGGCTGGGTTTGATGTTCCCTTCAGTTTTCCGCTTGACCCTAAAGGCCTTGGTGCCTTTAATCGCGAGGTCTTGCCTCTGGTCGATAAGATCTACGAAAAAAGAGGCTCGCGTGCCGTCTCTGCACCACCCTCGTTATTGCCCGACCCCATCACGTGCAGAGATCGTTTTTTAAGCGGTCCTGAGCAATGGAAAGGCGTCAAGCTTCGCACTGCGGGTCGCTGGCAAGCCGAGACAATCAAGCGCTGGGGTGGGAGCCCCGTCGTCTTCGCTCCCGCAGAGCTATATAACGCGCTCGATCTGGGCACCGTGAACTGCACGCTCATGATTTACAGCGGCATATTGTCTTTAAAGCTATATGAGCCCGCAAAATTCATTACCCGTGTTGATCATTCAATCGCGTTTGCAACGATCAACATTAGCAACGACCGCTGGAAGCGCCTGTCTGAGGCAGATCGCGCAATCATGCTAAAAGTCGGCCAAGAGACGATGGATTGGGGGCTCATTGCCTACACACAGGGTTACGAACAAACGATGAAAACTCTTGGAGAACGCGGTGCGAAATTCTGCGTACCTAAACAAGCAGAATTTGATCGCTTAGTTGCCGCGGCGACGGATGTCTTCGACAAAGAGATTTCTCCCAAAACGAGCGCAGACGGTACGCGCATTATTGAAGTCATCAAACGCTATCGTCCTCAAGTGTTAGCTCGACCAACAGTCGGCGATATTTCTGAATGCCCTTAAGATAAAACTTAACAGGCGTTTAAACATGACTCAAACAAAACAACGGCCCGTCATCGTGACCGGTGGGAGCCGAGGCATTGGGGCAGAAATTGTCCGACTGCTTGCTGCGCGCAAGATACCGGTTTGTTTTAACTACACGAGCCGCATCACCGAGGCGCAACTGCTAGCGCGCGAGCTCGAGGAGCAAGGTCAGTTGTTTTGCATGGTGCAGGCCGACGTCTCAGAGCCGTCCTCGGTATTGAGTCTGTTTGAGAAATGCGATGCAAAGTTTGGTGCGCTGGGTGGTTTAGTCAACAACGCGGGATTTGTTGGTAAAGCCGGCAGACGCATCGACACGTTAGATATCGACACTCTGCGTAAAACTTTTGACATCAACGTCATTGGTCCCATACTCTGCGCCCAGCAAGCACTCAAACGCCTCTCGACCAAGCATGGTGGTAGCGGCGGACGAATTATTAATGTGTCTTCGATTGCAAGCCGAACCGGCAGCCCGAACGACTGGGTTGACTATGCTGCATCGAAAGCCGCCTTGAATACCTTCACTTTGGGCTTGGCGCGCGAGGTCGCGAAGGAAGGGGTCCAAGTCACAGGAGTTGCCCCGGGCGGCGTAGCGACCAACTTACACGCCATTGCCGGTGCACCCGAACGGATAGACCGCCTGGCTCAGGTGACGCCGATTGGTCGTGCCGCAGAGGCAAAAGAGATCGCTGAGGTCGTGATTTGGGCGCTACTCGACGCCCCAGACTACGTCACCGGCACCACCATTGACGTTGCGGGAGGCTTATGAGTACTCAGCAAGTATTTTGGTCGCAATTTAGAGATCGAGTCTTTCGTCTGAATCACTTTCTGGCGACGATAGCGGGATGGTTAGTATTACTCATCACCTTAATTGGTTGTTACGGAGTCTATACACGCTACGTGCTGGGTACGCCAGACACCTGGTCTTATCCAGTCTGCGCCTATCTTCTTTGCTTTGTTGTATTTTTTGCAACGAGCCACGCACTGCAAGAAGGTATTCACGTGCGAATTGATCTCTTACAAGAATGGTTTCCGGGTAAGGCCACGCGTATCGCCACGACAATCGGCGACATTCTCACCACACTTTTTTTAAGTCTTTTTTTCTATCAGGTCTGGAAAGTTTTTTTTGAAGGTTATTCAACCGGGCGCATCGATGAAACTGAATTAGCCTGGCCGGTCGCCCTCGT
>CAMEAW010000107.1 GCA_945911685.1 Bordetella parapertussis | reverse complement strand
AACTAGGTCAAGCCAATATCCATTTCAAAGACTTGCGCACGACTGAAAGCTCTCTTGAGGATATTTTCGTGAGCCTCACCTCGAGTAACGTTGAATGATAAAAGATAATAGTCGTGGGTACGAGGTTGAGCGCGCATGAGCTTAAATATTTACGCCATTCGCGCCATCGTCAATTTTGAGTTGTCTCGAACGCGACGTACCTTGATGCAAAGCGTCATCGCGCCTGTCATCTCAACTTGTCTGTACTTTGTCGTGTTCGGCGCAGCGATCGGCTCGCGCATGACTGACATTGACGGGGTGAGCTATGGCTCGTTCATCGTGCCTGGGTTAATCATGCTGTCGCTACTGACGCAAAGTATTTCGAATGCGTCGTTCGGCATTTATTTTCCAAAGTTTACGGGCACGATCTATGAATTGCTTTCGGCACCAATCTCGCACTTTGAAATCGTTTTGAGCTACGTCGGTGCGGCAAGCGTAAAGTCAATTTTTCTTGGTTTGATTATTTTGGCCACCGCGACACTGTTCGTACCCTTGCACATCGCACATCCGTTTTGGATGCTGTTTTTTTTGCTTGGCACCTCGATTACGTTTAGCCTGCTGGGGTTCATTATTGGCATCTGGGCCGATAGCTTTGAAAAGCTGCAAGTGGTGCCCCTCTTGATCATTACACCCTTAACTTTTTTGGGGGGTAGTTTTTACTCGCTTGAATTACTGCCACCCTTTTGGCAAAACGTCGCGCTGCTCAATCCCGTCGTTTACCTGATTAGCGGCTTTCGCTGGAGTTTTTATGATGTGGGCGACGTGAGCTTTGGGTTGAGCGTGGCCATGATGCTGTTTTTTTTAGCCCTTTGCGTAGCAGTGATTGCCTGGATATTTAAGACTGGCTACAAGTTGAAGAATTAGTGTCACCATGCGTGGCTAACCATTCGGTCAGTACGGCAGTGCCTTGCAGAAAATCATCAATCGACATCTCTTCGTCGGGATGATGACTGCCATTTGGATTGCGAATAAATACAAAACCAAAGGGTATGCCGGCTGCGCAAAACGCTGCAGAATCATGCGAAGCGGGGCTAGGCAAATCGCAGACCTTCATGTCTAAGCGCTTGGCACAGTCTCGCAATTGCTGAGTGATTGTGGGATCTGCTTTGGCGACTTTAGACGAAGCACGAACACCAAAATCAAATTTCACGCCACGTCTTTTTTCAATTTGCTCAACCATCGCTATGAGTGCCTGCTCTAACTCAGCGACATCTGCATCGTCGTAGGCTCTGACATCCAAGCTAAATTGAAACTCACCCGGGACGATGGTCATACCGTGGCGCGCAGGATTTGTTTGAAATTCGCCAAAGGTGCAGGCCATTAAGCGGCCCTCCGCCTCCCATTGCTGCCAAAGCGCATCAAGCCCCACTGACAAATCAGCACCCGCTAAGGCCGCATCGTGCCGAAAACGCCGACCAAGCCCAACGTGGCCGTACTCACCAGTGATCTTCACTCGCGGAAATCTAAAGTGTCCAGGTACGCCGGTGCCGATCGCCAACGCATAACCCGTTAAGGCAAGGCTAGGCGCCTGTTCGATATGCAACTCTAAAAACGCTTTCACATTTTTTGGACTGAGGTACGCAACACCTTTCGCGACAGCCTCGGGCTCTGCACCCGCCTCGCGCATGTGTTGTTCAAGTGTGCGGCCGGTATCGATACGCCTCTGCTGTAAGGCGCTTGCCGGCAAGGTGCCTAAGGCGCCTCGACTACCTACATAAGACACTTGAAACCAGATACTTTCTTCGGCCCGGATCCCCATCACCACAACATCGCAGTTGAGTTTCAGCTCGGCTCGCTGCATGGCCTGCACAGCGATTAGGCCGGCCATCACCCCTGCTGCGCCGTCGAAGTTACCACCGCCCAAGACCGAATCAAGATGCGATCCAATCACAATTGCAGGTGCCTGACGATCGACACCAGGCCACACCATGTAGGTGTTGCGCATATGATCGTGCCTGATCTCTAAGCCAAGACTACGGGCGTGCTTTTCGACTAACTCATGCCCAAACTGCTCGCCCTGCCCGTAGGTGTCACGCGTCACACCTCGATTAACGACATCAACGCTGCCAGCACGCAAGTCATCGAACAGTTGGCTGGCTTGAAGGTGTAGGTCGAGTACGTGGTTTTTAAGCATGTGCGTTTTTAGCTTAAGAAGAAAATTATGTCGAAATCACTTTGATTGTAAAGCCTCAGTGACTTGAAAGGGTCGATTCTCGCGCTGCACGGGGCAAGCTCTTGGCAACGCTTATTTCAAACAATTGCATTGCCATGACTACAAAATAGTGATGATTTTTAAAGCCTACACACCGGACCGAATCAACTGAGAAGCTTTTTCGGCAATCATAATGACAGGCGCATTCGTATTGCCTGAAGTAACGTTTGGCATGATCGCCGCATCAACCACTCTTAAGCCACCGATGCCCCTCACCCGCAACTGAGGGTCGACCACCGCTTGAGCGTCTACTCCCATCTTGCATGTCCCGACTGGGTGATACATCGATTGCGCCTGCGCGCGAATATAGTCAATTAACTGCTCATCAGACACATATTGCGAACCCGGCATCAATTCGCCTCGATTGTGTTGAGCAAAAGGGCTTTGTGAAAAAATCTTTCGAATTAAACGCAAGCCCACCAGCAAGGGAGTCACGTCACGCGGGTCGGTCAAATAGTTTGCCTGCATACGTGGCGCCTCATAAGGATTTGCAGAGCGCAACGAAATCGAACCAACAGAAAAGGGCTGCAACACCCCACAAGACGCCGTCACCGCCGGGGCTTGATCGGCCTTAAACATTCCGGCCGACGAATACATACTGAACGGCCTCATCTGTATCTGCAGATCAACTTTGTCATTGTTTGCACCCGAGCGGGCAAACAGTGCAACCTGCGCCGCTGCTGAATTTAATAAACCACGACGTGTGAATAGATACCTCAGCACGTCGGGAATCATTCTGATCGGGCTCGCGATTTTTTTATTAATCGAGTACTCGGGATCGACACTCGCCAGGTAGTGCACGTACACATGATCCTGTAGATTCATTCCAACGCCAGGTAGATCATGCACCACAGGGATTCCAAGCGCGTGCAAGTTCTTTGCATCACCCACACCTGATAGCATCAACAACTGAGGAGAATTAATGACGCCAGCGCTTAGGATGATTTCTTTGGCATGGGCAGTATGACTCACACCATTGACGGTATATTTGACTCCTACTGCTTGCTTATCCTGAAAGAGAATTCTCTCGGTCATCGCTTGCACTTGCACTTTTAAATTTGATCGCGAGCGAATGGGTTTTAAAAACACTCGTGCGGTCGAGGCACGCACCCCACGATCAATCATCAACTGCACAAAGCCTACGCCCTCTTGTACTGCACCATTAAAATCTAAATTGTGCGGTACACCAGCATTGATCGCGGCTTGTACAAACGCCGAAGAAGCCACATGAGGCTCATGTAAAGGCGAAACAACCAACTCACCCGCTGCACCATGCAACTGCGTTTCACCTAGAAAATGCTTTTCAGTGCTTTTGAAGTGGGGCAGGACATCGCTCCAGCCCCAGCCGATATTGCCGGCATCGCGCCAACCGTCGTAGTCAGCAGGCGTGCCACGCATATAGACGTGCCCGTTGATTGAACTGCTACCACCGAGTGTCTTACCGCGAGGCCAAATAATCTGACGATTATTTAGACCAGGCTCTGGTTCAGACTGATAACCCCAAGAGACGATAGGGTCTGTCACCACACGCGCCACGCCCGCCGGGATTTTTAACCATGGGTTTCGATCTTCAGGACCAGCCTCGAGTAATAAGACTTTAGTACTTGGGTTTTTAGACAAGCGATTTGCTAACACGCAGCCAGCCGAACCTGCACCCACGATAATAAAATCAAAGGTCTCTACATCTGCCATGTTTACGATCCATCATCCTACTGTGCTGTCCAACCACCGTCGACCTTGAGGCAAGTACCCGTCACCATTCGCGCAGCAGGAGACGCTAAATAGGCGACAGCTGCCGCGATATCTTCAGTCTCAGCCAGATGACCTAGCGGAATCTTAGAAAATAAAAATGCGCGCTTCTCGTCGGTGTTCACAACCTGCCGAACTAAGGGGGTATCCACAAATGTCGGGGCTACGCTATTGACTCGAATATTATGCTCGGCAAGCTCAATGGCCATCGCCTTCGTTAAACCTTCTATCGCATGTTTTGTCGCGCAATAGACGGTTCGGTTGGGTGAGCCAATATGCCCCATCTGTGAAGAAATGTGAATCACAGACCCACCTTTCTTAGCGCGATCAGGATCCTGCAACATCTTTTTAACCGCCGCTTGCGCAGCGATAAAACACGAACGAATATTTAAATTGAGTAAATGATCAAGATGTTCATCCGATACCTCGATCATTGGCTCTGGGATATTGGTCCCCGCGTTGTTGACCAAAATATCCAGACGCGGCAACTCGTCAATAATTGCTCTGAGCGCTTTCGCGTCAATGACATCACATTGCCGAATCGACGCACGACCACCCGCCTCAGCGATCTGTTGGGCAACCGTTTGAAGCTCGCTTAACGTACGCGACAGCAATACCACCTCAGCACCCGCCTCGGCCAAATAACGGGCAATGGTGGCGCCAATTCCACGACCGGCTCCGGTCACAAGTGCCACCTGTCCATCTACACGCAAACTTTCAAATAAGCTCATTCATCACTCTTAATTGGGTTAACGTGCACACAAATCTTGATACTCACACTCACCTCAATTCAATTCAATTCAATTCAGTTCAATTCAGTTCATCTCAGCTCAGTTTTGATACAGCATGCGAGGCAACCAAAGCGAAATGGTCGGAAAGCCGATAATCATCGCCAGCGCCACAACCTGAATCACCATAAATTGCGCCATCCCGCGAAAGATCAGCGCCAGATTCCAAGAGGGCATCACAGTCTTAAGGTAATAGGCCGACATCGCTACCGGTGGGCTTAAAAATGCTGTTTGCAAGTTAACCGCCAAGGTCGCGCCAAACCACAACATCAGTTCGGCCTTCGATAAGCCCACGTCAAGCTTTTGGATCACCGGAATAAAGATCGGCACAAACACCAAAATAATGACTGGCCATTCAAACGGCCATCCCAACAGAAAGACAATGAACATCACCAGCATAAACTTGCCCATGCCGGACAGCGGTAAATCGTTCAACATTGTTTCGATCAAACCTGCCGAACCAAGTTGAACAAAGACCGCACCAAAAATATTAGAGGCCATCACCAATAGCAGTACCATCGCTGAGGTCAACAGTGTGCTGCGGGCTGTTCCTTTGATCGCGGGCAAGGTCAACTTTCCGTACATGGCAGCGAGGATCATCGAACCAAGCGCGCCGCACGCCGCAGCTTCGGTGGCAGTCGCTAATCCAGTCAAAATAGTGCCGAGCGTTGAGCCAATCAACAGCATTAAAGGCAAAATGCTAATGACGACTTCTTTAAACAATTTAAAGTTGTAGCCCATGCGCTCTTCTTTCGGCAGCGGCGGGCCAAGCTTTGGATTAATAAAACTGCGTATCAAGCAGTAAGCAATATAAAGAAAAGCCAACAAAAATCCGGGGCCAAACGCGGCTGCGTACAGCTTATTCACAGGCACGCCAAGCACCGGACCCATCACCAATAACATGACGCTAGGGGGGATCAAGATTCCGAGGGTGCCGCCGGCAGCAATTGCACCCGCAGACATTTGCGCATCGTAGCCAGCCCTCATCATCATGCCGCCGGCCATAATCCCTAACACGCTCACTGCAGCGCCAACAATCCCAGTGGCCATCGCAAATAGGGTCGCAGTCAACAGCACCGCTAAGTAAAGCGATCCGCGTATTGGTGCAAACAATTGCCTGAAGGTCGCGAAGAGTCGGTCCATCAGGCCCGCCTGCTCACACATGTAGCCCATAAAGATGAACAGCGGCACGGCCGGCACAATATCATCTTTCATCGACCCCCACACTTGCAGATAGGTCAGGTAAAACGTGCGATCGACACCCAATCCAATTGCACCAAAAACGATTGCAATGAAGAGCAATGTGAAAGAAATTGAAAACCCAATGAAGATGACACTGACCATACAAAACAGCATGACCAAGCCAAGTATTTCGTTAAAAGACATGACGATATCCTGAAGGGTATTTGGCTAGATTTCGATTTTTTCGTGACGCACTAATTCAGTGCCTGTGTTCACCGCCCAGAGCGACTTTAGAAGTTCGGAAATACCTTGAATGAACAGCAGCGCGAAGGCGACTGGTACGACCGCTCTGAGTGGCCAAATGATGGGCTGCCAAAGGCCAAGATTCGACTTCTCGTTAATCTGAAAAGATTTGATGACATCATCGATCGAGATTGACGTCAGTAACCCCATGACTGGTAAAAATAGAACAACATACGTAATCAGATCGATCCAGCCTTTTTTCGAGACTGAAAACTTATCCCACAAAATATCGGTACGAATGTGTGCACCGTTGAGCAACGCAAACGCTGAGCCCAACATGAAGAGCGACCCGTTTGCCATAAAGGTGACATCACCTGCCCAGGCCGTGGGTGCTTTAAAAAAATATCGCAAAATCACTTCAGCGACACTGCTAAAAATCAGAGGCGCAAGCAAAAACATAGTCAGCTGGCCCGAGAAGTGTGTAAAGCGATCAATTTTACGGGTCAGGGGGACGGCAACTTGCCAAAAAGGGCTTAATCGACTTACGTCAAGCGCACTCTGAACGTTATCGCTCACGGGTTTTCTCCGGTGACTCTCAAGAAAAAAAGGGATTCAAAAAATGAATTGACAGCACAACAAGGAGGTTGTCGTGCTGTCAATCATTGTGTAATTAACTACTTTTTAGCAGGAAAGTAATAATTCGCCGCGAAGTCATAAGACGGTGCATTGGTCACGCGCGAAGGCACTACTTCTGAGGCATATTTATACATCGAGTCAAGCACCCGCTTGAAAGCGGGGCTTTTAGCCGCTTCTTCTTTTGCAATATCATCCCAAGTTTGCAGCGTCTTCAAAAGAATATCTGGCGGAGTGTTATGAACGGTTACGCCAAACTTCTCTTTCATTTCTTTCACCGCAATAGCATTCAAGCGATTTCTTTCTGTCTCAGATTTGATGGTCGATTCGAGCGCGGCAGAATGAATAATGGCTTTGAGATCTGCAGGCAGCGCCTTCCAGATATCTGCATTGATAATAAGCTCTAAAACACTTGCTGGCTCGTGGGTCGATTGGGCATAAAAATGCTTTAAGACCGTTTGGAAACCAATCGCAAGATCTTGCGCAGGGCCTGCCCACTCTGCGCACTCGATCACACCACGCTCAAGGGCAGGAATAATCTCGCCGCCTGGCAAGTTAACTGCTGCGACCCCAGCACGACCGAACACCTCAGCGGTGATACCCGTGTGGCGGCATTTTTTACCCTTCAAATCAGCCCAGCTATTGATCGGTGCCTTAAACCAACCTAAGGGTTGCTGTGCGACTGAAGTTAAAGGGATCGGCATCACGTTTGATTTCAAATCTTTTTGATAGAAATCGGCATAAAGCTGCAAACCGCCCGCGTCGTGGATCCAACCAAGATAGTCCATCATATCCATGCCAAAGGGGCCACCGGGTGCTGGGCCAAACAACGCAGCCGCACGATTTTTACCCACCCAATAGGCTGCGGCAGTATGCCCGCCATCTACAACTTTACGGCTCACAGCATCCAGAATTTCAAACGGAGGCACGACAGCACCAGGAGGCAGAATTTCGATCACCAAACGCCCGCCCGCCATAGCGTTCACCTGCTTCGCAAAATACAAAGAGTTCAGGTAAATCAAACTTGAGGGAGGAAACCCAGATTGAATCCGTAGTTTTGTTTGAGCTTGCGACTCAGACGAAAATAGAACTGTGGATAAAAACAATGTTGCCATTGCTAAAGATAAAAATCGGTAAAGCTTCATGTATGTCTCCTGATGATCGGTCTACGAGTCAACGCCCAAGCCATCAAAAGATGGCTCGTGCAAGTGATTGTTTTTTTGAATCAAACAGCAACTAGCTTTTTTACAGAGGTTCTTTCTTTATGATTTTGTGATTGTTGTCTCACACTATTGCACTAGCGAATTATTTATTTTCTAGTAGCTTTCATCTTGCAACAGAATAGCACTCTGATCGATAGGTGTTTACCCCAAAACTTATAAGCTCTAAAATTGCCGCAGCGCAGCGAAGTTCACCTCGCCTCAGCTCACATTAACATCCACATCCACATTCACCTAAGATTCATGTCACTTTAGATCGGTACCGCAGAGCGGTTGTACGACCCAGCGCTTAGCCGACAAGCGTTGCAAACTCTGCCATTAAATTAGCCTTCTCTTCAAAGCCAAAACCACCGGCATCTGAGACTTTCACCATGCCTTGCTCAATCGCGGTGTTGTCGCCAAAGCCGCCCATGGGCTGAAAGATCCCCGGATAGACTTCGCAGCCGCCCAGGCCAAGCCCCGCAACCACGTGCAAGCCAAGCAATTGACCGCTGTGGGGATAACAAAACTTTCGGTCAAAGCCGCGGCTTTCTAATTCGGTCAGCATGCGGGCGTACTCAGTCACGCCATAACACAGTCCGGGATCCATTTGAAAGATATCAAGCTCAGGACGCGCACCACCAAACAGCGCGAGGTTTTTAACGTCTTGACGTGAGAAAAGATTTTCGCCCGTCGCGAGTGCTCCTTTGTATTCTTTGGCGAGCAACGCGTTCAATTCAAAATCTAGTGGGTCACCCGCCTCTTCGTACCACAGCAAATCGTAGCCTTGCATCGCCTCGCCAAACGCAATCGCTTGCTCTAAGCTAAAGCGCCCATTGGCATCCACTGCAAGTTTTTGACCTGCGCCCGCAATCGTCAACGCTCGTTCGATGCGTTGCATATCTTCAGCAAGCGAGGCACCACCAATCTTCATCTTGAAGCGATCAAAGCCCAAGTCACGATAGCCACTGAACTCTTGTTCAAGTCGACCGGTCTGTTCGCCAGGATAGTAGTACCCACCGGCTGCGTAAACCGATACCTTTGACGAGTAATGAGTACGACCAAAGTGGCGTGCAATCAGTGCACTGACGGGCTCGTCATTGAGTTTGGCATTCAAATCCCACACGGCTAGCTCTAGGGCGCTGGCAGCGTGCGCGCGGTCACCATGCCCCCCTGGCTTTTCATTTTGCATGGCACAAGACAACACTTTCTCTGCGCTCAGTTGCCCGTTATCTTGCAACAAGCTCTCGGGCTTGGCGGCTAACAGCCTGGGCGCCATGCGCTGCGCAATGATGCCACTTTGAGCGTAACGACCGATCGAATTAAACGACAGGCCAATCACTGGCTTACCGTTGCGAACTTGATCTGTCACCAACGCGACCAACGATACCGTGTGGGTCGAAAAATTAATGACTGCATTTGAAACGTTGCTTTTTAAAGGCACCGATTTTTC
>CAMEAW010000106.1 GCA_945911685.1 Bordetella parapertussis | reverse complement strand
GCGACGTCTTTCAAAAGACAAAAAATGCAAATTGTTGGCCTCAACATGCATGTTCATCTTACTACGGTCTAACGCCGCAGTCTGATTTAGCGACTGTAAACAGTCGGCAAGTCTTGTTGTTTGTCTCAGTATGCCGGCATATGATGTAGGTTAACTGATTTTTGTAAAGTCACATGACCACCGACACCATCATCATTACGGCGCTCGCTAGCGAGTTAGATGCCAGTCTGCTACCCAATGGGGTGCAGATTTATTACTCTGGCATCGGCAAACTCAATGCGGCCATGACAACGTTCAAGGCCATTGAGAGCAGCCGACCACGGCGCATTTTCAATTTTGGTACGGTCGGTGCTGTTGCGCCGCACGCCAGTGGGCTCATCGAAATTCAGCGTGTGGTGCAGCGCGACATGATTGCAGAGCCCTTAGCGCCACGAGGTCAGGTGCCCTTTTGCACACGCCCTTATGAATATCTTTCAGGCTCAGGACAGTACACCTGTGGCACTGGCGACAGCTTTGTGATGGCAAAAGACCCTTGGTTTGCAACAAACAACGTGGATGTGGTGGACATGGAGCTTTTCGCGATCGCTGCGATTGCCCAAGACCACAACATTGCGTGGCGTTCGTTTAAATATGTGACAGACCACACCAACGAAGACTCTGGCCAAGACTGGCAACAAAAAATTCACCATGGAGAGCGCCTATTCATCGACCTGTTGAAAGAGGTGCTTTGATGCGAAATTATTTTAAGTTCTTAGGTTTTCTTTTATTAAAGCTTTTAACGGCTCACTCGATGGCTCAGACAACGCACACTCCAAAACAAGCAACCTGGGTTGCCAAAGATTTTAAATTTCATACCGGTGAAGTCTTAAGCGAAGTCAAGCTCGGCTACACCACGCTGGGCGACCCTACGGGCATACCGGTTCTCATTTTGCATGGCACAGCAGGCACGGGCACTGGCATGCTCAACCCCGCCTTTGGTGGTCAGTTATTTGGGTCAGGGCAGGCGCTCGATGCCAACAAATATTTTATTATTTTGCCTGATGCTATCGGAATGGGTGCGTCTAGTAAACCGTCTGACGGTTTGCGCGCAAAATTTCCGCAATACAACTACGACGACATGGTGTCAGGCCAGTATCGCCTTGTTACCGAAGGCTTAGGCCTCAAGCATCTGCATCTGGTCTTAGGCAACTCAATGGGTGGCATGCAAACCTGGCTGTGGGGCATCACGCACCCCACCTTTATGGATGCGCTCGTGCCAATGGCATCGATGCCTGCGGCGATGTCTGGGCGCAACTGGATGACGCGCCGTCTGATTATTGACTCGATCCGCAATGACCCCGCTTGGCAAAACGGCAACTACACCCAACAACCACCTAGCTTGCAGTTCGCCTCGGTGTTCTTTCAAATCAGCACAAGCGGCGGCAATGAGGGTTTGCAAAAGCTTGCCCCAAGCCGCGAGCTTGCTGATCAGCTACTCGACAAGCGCTTAAAAGCTGCGTTCAAAGCCGATGCGAACGATAACCTTTATCAATGGGATTCATCGCGTGATTACGACCCGTCGCATGAGCTCGAAAAAATTCAGGCTCGTGTGCTGGTCATCAATTCGGCCGATGACGAACGTAATCCACCAGAGTTTGGTGTGATTGAACAAGCATTAAAACGTATCCCTAACAGTCAACTACTTTTAATCCCTGCCAGCCCAGAAACCTCGGGCCACGGCACGACTGGGCAAGCCCAGTGGTGGAACAAACAACTGGCTGAGTTTTTAAAAACGGTGCCTGTGCAAAAGCAGTAATAGAAGCATCATCTCACACCACTTCAAAGTGGTGCGTGCCGTCAACGCCTAGTTGCGCGACTAAACCGAACTCCCAATCAAGGTAGGCCTGCATCGCCTCGCGCGGCGCGTCGGTACCTTCATACGGGCGTTTGTAGCGATCAATCGGTTCTGACAGCAAAGCAGTCGCGCCTTTTTCTATCGCCAACCCTGCGGCTTTCCAGGCTTGAATACCACCTGCCAACACCGACACGGGCGTGCTTAACAGCGCGGCAATCTCAGCCTGCGCATACCCCGAGAGCAAACCGTCCGGACATACCAAAACATAGGCCGACGCCCTAGGCAATCGACTCAGTACTTGCCTGAACTGCGAGCGCAACACATACTGCGCACCTGGTAGATGAGCTTGCACATACTGAGCGTGCTTGCTCAAATCAATCACGACCATTTTTTTGGCCGCTACATCGTGCACTGCATCATGCGCTACATCCTCCGCTAAAGCAGCTGCTAACTCTGCCACTGCAATCGTCGGAACAATCGGCAGCTCTGCGCACTCAGCAACCCAAGGACCCGTTTCAGAAAAGACCCCTGCTGGCAACTCGGTCAACACATAAACATCCCACGCCATCTGGGCCAACCACGAGGCAGTCATATTGGCACGTACGCCGTCGGTATCCACCAAAACGATACGCGCACCCCGCACCGGCGCAACCATTTCTGTTTCTTGCACTAACTGCCCACCAGGCGTTGAGCGAAACCCCGCGATGTGACCCGCAGCGAATTCTTCAGGCGTACGGGCGTCAAAAAAATAAGTGGTACGTTCGGACTGCGATCGCCAGGCTTGCGCATCTGGCCAGGCTGCGCGCTTCACGCCCGCACGCTCTGCAACACTGCGCGCACGTGCCGCTGCGTTTTGCATGGTTTGCTCTGAGACCTCTTTAAACTTTCGCGTTTCGCCCTTGTCTAGCGCCTGACCGGCGAGCGTCCAGCCAATCGTGCCATTACGCAAGGCCGACACTTTATTGGGGATGCCAGCATTAATTAAAGACTGGGTACCAATAATGCTGCGCGTGCGGCCCGCGCAGTTGACGATGACTTGCGTTTCTGGACGTGGTGCCAACTCGGCGATCCGCAACACTAATTCAGCACCGGGGCAACTGGTGGCGGTTGGGATACTCATGGTGTTGTACTCATCGTAGCGACGCGCATCGACAATCACAACATCAGCTTGTTGATCGATCAATGCCTTGACCTCGGGCGCTGAGAGTGAAGGCGTATGTCTCTTGGCCTCAACCAGCTCGCCAAAAGACTTACTTGGCACATTCACATCGCGAAACAACTCACCACCGGCCGCTTGCCAAGCGAGCACTCCCCCTGCAAACACCGCGACACGACTGAAGCCCAGCGCCACTAAACGGCGAGCCGCGAGCATTGCGTCTGACTCTAACAAATCGACATCGCCTTCATCAAACGTCACAATTTGCACGTCGCGACGCGGCAACTTTGAGTACGCATCGAGCTCGACACGCGACAAGGGGAAATTTGCTGCAAACAAGGGGTGTGCCTGCGCGTGCGGGTCTTCTTCGCGCACATCTAAAAATGCGACCTCACGTTTTTCAAGCAGCGCGCTGCGAACATCTTGGTAGTCGCACATCTGCACAGCATCGATTGGACTAGGTCTAAACACGGTGATTAACTCCAGAGATTAGGGACAACATCACTGTTGTAGCCAGAGATAAACGTTTTGTCTGCGCCCGTTGCAGGGTCAAACACATGCCGGCTGATCCGGCCGATATTGCCGCCATAGACATGGATACTGATTGAGGTCTGGTCTGCATGAAAATTAGCGACCTCGTGCACATCATGCGTAGCAGGTGATACGCTGCACACATTACCCGGTTTGAGCACATGACTTTCGCCTCGGCTATAGCTGCCGTCTGCTTGCTTAAAGTAGTGTGTATCGATCTCTTGACCGCGCAACATCCCGATCAAGCCCCAAGTCATATGGTCGTGCACCGGTGTCTTCTGCCCCGCCCCCCACACAAAGCTCACCACTGAAAACCGCTCAAGCGGGTCTGCGTATAGCAAATACTGACGATAAAAATCTGGGTGAGGCACAGTAAATTGTTCTGGCAACCAGTCATCTTGCGCAACCAGCTCTGCCAACAGGGTAGCCCCTTGTTTTAACAGCTCTGGCTCTGCTCGCTCGCGCTCAAGCAAGCCACTCAAGTCTTGCACAAACGTCAGTAATTTTTGATTTTTCAAATGGACACCCTGCATAACAATGATTGAATTAGCCTTGACATCCTCCCACTGAGCCAGGAGGGTTCGCGCGCATTGCGTTAAAGCTCAAGCGTCTTGAACCAAGCCTAGGCGGACAAGCTTAACAAGGTTCCTCGCCTTCTGTCTTAACAGGCTCGCCCCACGGCATACCTGCGTTGACAGCACCTAAGCAAGTTTCTACTATCGTAAGCGATTAGGAGACATTAATGCGGATCGTTGACTTACATTCACATTGGGGTACAGAGCGCGGCTACGTACTACGTTCGGCCGACGCACTGGCGCAACAAAAAAGCACCTGGAACTCAAACCCAACGTACGACACTGAAGAACAAATGGCGGCCTACCTGCGCGCCAATCAGGTCAAAACCATTTTGGATTTTGGCTTTACCAAAAACCTTTCAATTGAAGAGGTCAAACCTCTGCACGACTACGCGATCGAAACCCAGGCTAAGTTTTCAGATTGTATTTTCGGGAACTGGCTACAGATGGATCCGCGCTTGGGTCAGGCTGCGGCCAATGAGCTTGACCGCTGCATCAAGCTGAGCACAGGCTTTGTCGGTTTTTGCGTATCGGGTTCGGGTACGGGTTTTGCCGCCAGTGACCCGATCTATCACCCTATTTACGAGGTCTTGCAAGCGCACAACCGCCCCGCACTAGTATTGGTAGGCCATACGGGTGCAGGTGCTGGCCTGCGGGGTGGCGCTGGCATCAAACTCGACCTTTGCCATCCCCGCTATATCGATGAACTAGCGATTGATTTTCCAGATTTACAAATCATCAGCGGGCGACCCGCCTGGCCTTGGCAAGATGACATGATTTCAATCATGATCCACAAGCCTAACGTTTGGAGCGAAGTACACGGGTGGTCGCCCAAATACTTTACCGATCCTTTTAAAAAAGAAATTCGTTCGCGCTTGAAAGATCGCGTGATGTTTGGTGCTGACTATCCACTTTTTCGCTACGAGCGTTTGGTGCAAGACTGGAAAGACCTAGGCTATACCGATGACATTCTTGAACGCGTGTTTCATCGCAATGCTGAGCGTTTGTTCGGCATCACCGAGGCTAAGTAATGGATTTGTCACTAACCGGAAAAATTGCTTTAGTCGGAGGCGCAAGCCAAGGGATCGGCTATGCGATCGCGCATCTTTTAGCTTCAGAAGGAGCGAGTGTTGCAATGGTGGCGCGCAAAGAGGAACCCCTGAACGAGGCCTGCGCAAAGATCACAGCCGAAACCGGCGCCAAGACCTTTGCCATACCGGCTGACATCCGCAAAGGCGCTGATTGCGAGCGAATTATCTCACAGGCCTTAAGCGAATTTAAACGTATCGATATTTTGATCAACAATGATGGCGCGCCGCCTTTGGGTGAGCTTGAGAGTTTTGATGACGTTGCCTGGCAAAAAGCGATTGAACAAAACCTCATGAGTGTGGTTCGACTGTGTCGCGGCGCCCTGCCGTCCATGCAACAACAAGGCTGGGGACGTATCGTCAACATCACGGCACTATCGGCGATACAGCCTATCGCACGCTTTGGGCTCTCAGTCGCAACTTGGGCGGGGGTACTAGGCTATGCAAAAACGCTTTCCCTTGAAATCGCAGCACAAGGCATCACCATCAACACCATCTGCCCCGGTCGCATCGCAACGGGGCGATTGGCCACCGTGTTTGGCAACGGCACGCCCGGTCAACTTGAACAAGAACAGTTGGCTCAAATCACTAAACTCATCCCCATAGGAAGAGTGGGCGAGCCCAACGAAATCGCAGGCCTGGTTGCCTTTTTATGTTCGCCGTGGGGGGCCTACATGACTGGCACCGTACAACATGTTGATGGCGGTAGGCTCGGCAGCCTGATTTAAAACAATCTGTATAAAACTAGAAAAAATGAACTCAAATAACCAAGACATCACCAATTCGCCCGACTCACCTGACTTCGTGCCCTGGTATTTTCGCTCGCTTGATTTCGAACAACTGTGGCGCGACTATCCACCGCCACCGACCTACTTTCACACGACAGCAAAGTTATCGCGTGACGAAATGCGTGCGCTGCAAGAGCAACGATTTTTAAAAACCGTTGCACGTGGTTGGGAGATCGAGTTCTTTAAGCGCCACTGGACAGAGCACGGTTTAGTGCCCACCGACATTCGTACGCTCGACGATCTCACCAAGATACCGGTGTACGACGTCAACGATATCCGCAAGAGTATTGAGCGTAATCCGCCCTTTGGCGATTTCATGGGCATCTCACCTGAAAGCGGCAAACACATGCCCTTGGTGTTGCAAACCAGCGGCGGCACGACTGGCTTGCCGCGCCCGATGCTGTACTCGCCTCAAGACCGCGAGACCATGGCGATTTTGGGCGGACGCCGCATGGCGATGCACGGGATTAAACCCGGCGACATGGTTCTTGTGACCCTGTCGCTTGGTCTGGGCAACGGCGGTATGGCGCCGCGCGAAGCACTCTGGCGTTATACCGGCGCGGTGCCGGTGATGACGGGTAGTGGCGCTAATACGCCCACCCGCCGCCAGATTGAAATTATCAAAGCGTGGGGCATCAAAGTCATTTTAGGGTTTCCAGCCTACTTGCGGCACATGGCAATTGTGGCGCGCGACGAATTAGGTATCGATCCAAAATCGTTAGGAGTCCGTTTGCTGGGCACCCACTTAGGGATGGAGAATCGCGAACTGCTCGAAGACTTATGGGGCGCCAAAGCCTTTGATATGTATGGCACGCACGAAAGCGGCATGCTCGCAGCTGAGTGTGAACATCAAACTGGCATGCATGTGATGGAAGACGCCTTCATCCTCGAGATGGCAGATCCAGACACCGGAAAGATTTTGCCCGATGGCGAAAAAGGCACCACTTACATTACGACTTTATACAAATATGGTGCGCCGCAGATTCGTTTTAATGTCAACGACATTTCGGCCTTCCACACGACCACCTGCCCCTGTGGCAATACCTCAAGACGGCTAAAGCGTATTTTTGGTCGCAACGACAATATGGTGAAATTGCGCGGGGTCAATGTGTTTCCAGAAGCCGTTGGTGCTGCGGTGCTTGAAGACAAGCGCCTGAATGGCGAATACTTTTGCTTTGTCGATCGGGTGGGCGAAGCGTTGACTGACCACATGGATGTTTGGGTTGAGGTGATTGACCCAACAGCCGACTTGGCGGGCTTGCGCGAAGATCTTGAACGGCGCATGAAAGAGGTGCTCAGCCTGAAGGTTCAGATCACGCCAGTTAAAAAAGGCGATCTGGATAAATACACGTTGACTTCGCAGAGCTCGAAGGTTAAGCGTCTACTAGATCGAAGACACTAACGGACCTCAGAGCTTTGCGCCTAGGTAAACACTCAGCGCTTAGCTCGCAGCACAGAGACGTTTGCACGACCGTAAAAAAATATCAGCATCCCTGGAATGATGGTTTTAAAATAATCGGTATGCTTTGCACTACAGTCTTTAGATAGCCGGTATGATCATTGGAGTCACATAGTTGAATCAGACATCTAACAAGTTGAATCAGACAACTCGCAGAACTATTACAAAGAGGTCTCTCTATGCGCACAATTCTTTCACTGCTCGCTGTGCTGGCCTTGCAGCTGCAACCCGTCTGGGCGGCTGAGCCGATGAAATGGGTCACAAGCTGGGCGGCATCAATTCAAGGCCCCTACCCAACGGGCAACCCCTCGGCACAGCCAAACATGCACGTGGTGTTTCCAACGCCCGCCACGGGCGCGCGCAATCAATCGTTTCGCTTGATGGTCAAGCCGGGCGTTTGGGGCGAGCAAACACGTATCCGTTTGTCGAATGCGCTTGGCACACAACCCGTCACGTTTTCTGACGTCTATGTGGGTCTGCAACTCGGTAGCGCCGAACTCGTCCGCGGCACGAACAAAGCCGTTACCTTTTCAGGCAATCAGGCTGTCACGGTTCAACCCGGCGACTCGGTCTGGAGCGATTCGGTCACCTTACCCTTTGTAAACGCCAATAATCACGATCTGTTAGATGGTCGCAAGCTCGCGGTCAGTTTTCATATCCCCGAAGCGAGCGGCCCGATGACGTGGCACGCCAAGGCTTTACAGACCTCGTACGTCACCCTGCCGGGTTCGGGCGTGCAAACACATGATGAGCGCGAAACCAATTTTCCGTACTCCACCGCCTCTTGGTTTTTCTTAGACGCTGTTGATATGCGGGCGCCCGCCGATACTAAGGTGGTCGTAGCGTTTGGCGATTCAATTTCTGACGGTACGTTCTCGACCATGAACGGCGACGATCGCTGGCCTGACGTCTTAGCCCGACGCCTGCGCCATCAATACGGCAACAAAGTTGTGGTGCTCAATGCCGGCATTGGCGGCAACCAGATCGCCGGGCCCGCTGAATATTCGCCGATTAAACCGTTTGCGGGCGGTCCGTCCTCTTCAATGCGCCTCGAGCGTGACGTGATGCAGCTCTCAGGCGTCACCAGCATGATTTGGCTTGAAGGCATCAACGACTTCAGCAAAAATGGCATGGCCTCTACTGCCAGAGTCATTGCGCAAATGGGTGATGGAGTCAAACGCCTCAATGCTGCTGGGATTCGGGTGATTGGTGCCACGGTTGGAACTGCGTTAGGCAGCACCAGTGCCGCACACGGGTTTCCTGAGCAAGATGAAAAGCGCAAAGTTTTAAACACTTTCATCCGGTCTTCACCCATTTTTGCCGGAGTGATCGACTTTGACGTCGTGACACTTGACATCGAAACCGGGCAAATGAAGACCGAATATGTGCCAGACAGTACCGTCGGCGGGCCCGGCGACCGCTTACACCCCAATCGGGCGGGTTATCACGCCATGGGTGATGCCATCGATCTCGCGATATTGGTGGCAACTAATCGCTCGAAACAAAAGAACTAACACTGATTGCGCCAAAACTAAATATTTCTTTATTTTTGGCGTATTCATCTGCAAGGCGTCTAGCCAGAAACGCGTACCGTTTTGGGCTGTAACGCCTTGAAACTTCTTAGCCCCTTTGCGCTCCAAAATACAACTATCTGCAGGGGCTTGCTTCCTCTATACTCCGACACTTCACAGACTAGTGGAAAATACCTATTTTCCACTCGGTCGAGAGTCGTTTTGCCTGCTGAATTCTTATCTTTAAAAAGCTTAGCTTGGGTCGTTCAGGATGTGGATAGTTAGAACCGCGCTAGAGAAACCTTACACGTTTATCGTGATGGCGCTTCTCATCCTGATCACTACGCCACTCGCCGTGATGCGCACCCCAGTCGACGTCTTGCCTGAGATTAACATCCCCGTTATCAGTGTGATCTGGAACTACAACGGGTTATCAGCCCAGCAAATGGGCAATCGCATCACTCAGACACACGAGCGTTCGCTTACGACCACCGTTAATGACATCGAACATATCGAATCGCAGTCATTAGGCGGCATCGCGATCATCAAAATCTTTTTTCAGCCAAAGGCCAATATCCAA
>CAMEAW010000105.1 GCA_945911685.1 Bordetella parapertussis | reverse complement strand
GCGATACCGGCTTCGATCATTGTGGGCACATTGGGCATACTCGGATTACGCTGTTTTGACGTCACAGCGAGCGCACGTGCCTGACCACTATCGACGAATACTTTGCCGGTGCTTGTAATGTCAAACATAAAGGTGATTTTGCCGCTGATGACATCCATCATGGCAGGCGAGTTACCCTTGTAAGGCACATGCAGCATCGTCGCATTGGTGGATTGAACTAACAGCTCAGCCGACAAATGGTTCGAGCCCCCAAACCCTGCAGAACCGAAAGACACTTTTTCTGGATTCGCTTTGGCAAAGGCGACGAGTTCTGCCACGGTCTTAGCGGGGATTTGCGGCCCAATCAGCAGCACATTGGTGTAATTCACGACCGAGCCAAGCATGGTGAAATCTTGACGAGGGTCAAAGAGTTGGGTGCGTTGAACAATCGGCGAGATCGTCATCGTGGGGCTGGCGATAAAGTTCAGCGTGTAGCCGTCTGGCGTGGCCTTTGCGGTCGCATCTGCACCCAACATGCCGCTGGCACCCGCGCGATTTTCGATGACCACAGATTGTTTGAGTTGTTCGCTTAAGTAACGCCCAAAGGTTCGGCCTGTCACATCAACGGGCCCACCCGGCGGGTAACCCACGATCAGTTTGATGGGGCGCTCGGGCCAGTTTGTTTGCGCCAGTGCAGGCGCGCTGACGCAGGCCGCAATCACTGCGGCTGTTAGGGCACTTGCTAGCGTGTGCACGCGTTGTGACAGTTTTTTTGACATGAAGATATTCTCGTAGTGTTTTTATCTTGGGTGCCTGAGTTTTTTCTATTGGCCTATTGAATCGTCGCGCCAGAATCTTTTACGGCCTTACTCCATTTGATGAGTTCGGCGTCAATATGTTTGCCGAAAGCCGCAGGCGTTGAACCGACTGTTGCATAGCCGCTTTCTGCCAACTGAGTGCGCACTTTTGGGTCTTTCGCCACTTGGGCAAAAGCTTGACTCAGTTTGTTGATCGCTGCTTCGGGTGTTCCTGCAGGTGCCAAAATGCCGTACCAAACGGTCACTTCAAACCCGGGCAAGGTCTCGGCAACGGTAGGCGTATTGGGCAAAATCGAAGCGCGCTCAAGGCTACTCACTGCAATCGCTTTAAGTTTGCCTGCCTTGACCTGTTGAAACGAAGTCGAAATACTGTCGAACATAAATGACACTTCATTGCCTAACATGGCAATCACGGCAGGGCCGCTTCCTTTGTAGGGGATATGAACCATCTTTGTGCCGGTCAATGTTTTAAATAACTCGACTGACAGATGGCTGGTATTACCGTTGCCTGCAGAGGCATAAGAGAGTTTGTCTGGGTTGGCTTTGGCGTAGGCGATCAGCTCAGTGATTGTGTTGAAGGGTGAGCTGAGTGGCGCGGCGACCAAGAGTGGCAAGGTTGCCACCAGTGAAACCGGCGCAAAATCTTTACGCGTGTCGTAAGGTAGCTTTGGATAAAGCGCGTCGTTGATCGCGTGCGCGGTGAGTATCAGAATAATCGTTTGGCCATCGGGCTTCGCGCGGGCGAGCGCGCTCGTGGCGATCGTACCGCCTGCACCACCTTTGTAATCCAGCACAATGGTTTGGCCTAATACTTTTTGTAGGTCGGGCAACATCGGGCGCGCCAGCATGTCTGCGCTGCCACCAGGCGGATACGGAATGATCAAGGTGATGGGTTGATTGGCGTTGGCCTGCGCCAACGCTAAACCGCTCAACGTCAAGCAGACCAAACCGAGCATCCAACGCGTGCCCTTGGTGATAAATGTTTGAAGCATGGTGTGTCCCTTTGTTTTAATCGGAGAGGCTTGCGATGAAGTCACCGTAAGCGGCTGCGCCTTGGGCGCGCTTGTCAAACTGATGTGTACACAGGATCGCCCTGCGCATTACGACGAATCACAGCTAGCTTATCCGAAATCGCTAAGGTCGCCCCAGTTTTCTTTGCTAGGGTTTCTACCGTGAGCCTCTCGAGTATGGCGCGCACTACGAAGCCGCTTGCTGTCACATCGATGATCGCCAAATCGGTGTAAATCACGTTGACGACCCCCGCTGCAGTGAGTGGATAGGTGCAGGCTGGTAGCAGCTTGGGTGATTGGTCTTTGGTGACGTGTTCCATCATCACGATCACCTCGCGGGCGCCTACTGCCAAATCCATCGCGCCGCCAATGGCGGCAATCGCGTCGGGCCCCGAGGTGAGCCAGTTTGCGAGATCGCCATTTTCTGCAACTTGAAACCCGCCCAACACCGAGTAGTCTAAGTGGCCACCGCGCATCATCGCGAAGGCAATCGTATGCTCGGTAATCGAGGCGCCAGGCAGCAAGACCACCGGAGTGCGACTCGCATTGATAATGTCTAGATCAATGTCGTCACCGCTCGCCGCACCACCCATCCCTAAAATGCCATTTTCACTTTGCAGCAAAATCTCGCGGTCTGCTGGTAAAAAATTTGCCACCAAGGTTGGCATGCCGATACCCAGATTCACAACTGCCCCATCCGGAAAATCATGCGCGACGAGATAAGCGATGTCATTGCGTGACAGGGGCGTGTACGAGGTCTGTGGCTTCGTGCCCTCAGAAACTTGTTTTGCGGTCGTGCTATTCATCGTTCGCCTCCAGTCGCGACAACGGCTTGAACAAAAATGCCTGGTGTCATGACCTGTTCTGGGGGCAGATCCCCCAAGCTGACCACGCGATTGACCTGAGCGATTGAATATTTGGCGGCCATGCACATGACGGGCCCAAAATTGCGCGCCGCCCAACGGTAGGTTAGATTGCCCCAGCGATCGCCAAGGTGGGCTCGCACCAACGCCACGTCGCCGTGAAGCGGTTGCTCAAGAATGTAGCCTTTGCCATCAATCACGCGTTGCTCTTTGCCTTCAGCGACTAAGGTACCAAAACCGGTAGGGGTAAAAAAGGGTCCCAGGCCGGCGCCCGCCGCGCGCAAGCGCTCTGCGAGCGTTCCTTGTGGCATGCACTCAAGTTCAACCTGCCCCGCCCGATAGGCAGCTAAGAAAGTTTCAGAATTAACCGGTCGCGGATGCGAGCAGACGATTTTGCGAACGCGTCTGGCCTTGATCAGCGCGGCAATACCCACCTCGTGGGTACCCGCGTTATTGCTGATAATCGTGAGGTCACGCAGCCCCTTATCTAGCACGGCATGCAACAGATCAAAGGGGATGCCCGCCTCGCCAAAACCACTCACCATGATCGAAGCGCCGTCTTGAAGAGGCAAGATCGCGTCTTCAAGCGACTGCTTGATTTTGTCAATCATGTTTAATCCAGTGATAGCTTGGCGGCTTCGACAATTTTTCTCCAGCTGGCTTGCTCTTTATCCATAAAGGCGCCGAACTCGGCAGGAGTACCGCCACCGGGAATGCCCCCCATCGTGGCAAAGCGTTCTTTGATGTCAGACATCTCAAGCACTTTTTTGGTGGCTTGTTGGATTTTGTTGACGACATCAGCGGGTGTGCCGGCCGGTGCAACGAAACCAAACCATGCGGTCACGACCATGTCTTTGATCCCAGCCTCGGCCATAGTGGGGATTTCAGGTAGCTGAGGTGAGCGCTGCTCGCCCGTCACGGCTAACGCGCGAAACTGCCCAGAGCGAATAAAGGGGATTGAGCTCGGCAGATTGTCGAAGACAAAGGTCACTTGTCCGCCAAGCAATGCTGCAACGGCAGGGCCCATTCCCTTGTAAGGTACGTGTGTAAGCGTCAACCCTGTACGCTGCGAAAACATCTCGGATGACATATGGGGTGATTGGCCTGTGCCGGGCGAACCATAGGAATAGTTTCCCTTCGAGTCATTCTTGATCGAGTCAACGAGCTCTTTGACTGATTTGTAGGGCGACTTGCTGTTGACGACCAAAACATTTGGTACTGAAATTACCAAAGTAATGGGCGCAAAGTCAGTCGACTTATAGGGCAGATTTTTATAGAGGCTGTAGTTAATGCCGTTTGGGCCGATGTTGCCAAAGCCAATGGTGTAGCCGTCAGGGGCTGAGCGCAACAACGCCTGTGTGCCGATGATGCCGGCCGCACCCGCGCGATTTTCAATGACCACCGTGGTGCCTAAAGCTGCCCCAAGCTTTTCGCTCAGTAAGCGGGCCGTGATGTCTGTGGTGCCGCCCGGTGCCGCAGGCACAATCAGGGTGATGGGTCGTTCTGGCCAGGCGGCCGTGGCGGGGGCGCTGAGCCCCAAGGCCGCAATCGAAAGTGCGCAGGCTTGAATTAGGGTTTTCATGAGTGTCTCCTCAGACATTATTTAGATAGTTTCGCCGCAATTGTAGGTGGATTTGGGCTTGCAGAACCTCGTCTTCCAAAATCCGAGATTCTCGGCTTGAATTGGGGCGTTAAGATGGCGCATCAAGGAGAAAACCTATGGATCTGACCTGGACCACCGAAGAGCGCGCCTTTCGTCAAGAGGTGCAAGATTTTGTTAACGCCAAATTACCCGCTGCGCTACGTGCAAAGGCGTTTGCACACCATCGCGTCACCCGCGAAGAATTTGTGTTTTGGCACAATACGCTGACCGATCACGGTTGGGGAGCACCGAGCTGGCCCAAAGAATACGGTGGCACAGGGTGGAATCCGGTTCAGCGCCTGATTTTTGAAATTGAGTCGTTTAAGGCTGGGGCGCCGCGCTTGATCCCGTTTGGTCTGAGCATGATTGGCCCCGTGCTGATGAAATATGGCACTCAAGCTCAAAAAGATCATTTCTTACCGCGTATGTTGCGGTTAGAAGACTGGTGGTGTCAGGGTTATTCAGAGCCAGGCTCTGGATCTGACCTGGCATCATTAAAAACGCGTGCAGAACGTGTGGGTGATCGCTACGTCATTAACGGCCAAAAAACCTGGACCACCATGGCGCATCACGCCGACTGGATCTTCTGTTTGACGCGTACCGACACGAGCGCAAAAGCGCAGCGCGGCATCTCGATGATCTTAATTGACATGAAGCAGCCGGGCGTAACTGTACGTCCAATCAGAACCTTGGATGGCGGTGCTGAGGTCAATGAGGTTTGGCTTGAAAACGTCGAGGCGCCACTTGAGAACCTCGTAGGTGAAGAAAACCAAGGCTGGACCTACGCAAAGTATTTGCTCGGACACGAGCGAGGCGGGATTGCCGGCATCGGCCACTGCCATCGTGAACTTGCAATCTTGAAATCTTTGGCTGAGCGCACGATGGCAAGCGGCGAAGCGTTAAGCCTGAGCACCCGCGTGCGTGACAGCATCAATCGCGTTGAAGGTCAGTTACTAGCGCTTGAACTCATGGTGCTGCGCGTCGCTGCGGGTGAAACGGATCCGGGGCCGAAGGCGTCGATCTTAAAAATTCGCGGTTCTGAACTGCAGATGGAGCTTGCACGTTTGCAAATGCAAGTGGCGGGCGCTGACGCTTGGCCTTACGACCCCGAGTGGATGTTTGCGCAGTCTGAGGATCATGGACCAAGCCCCGAGTACTCGCCGGCCGCGGCAGCTGCATACTTTGATATGCGCAAGACGGCCATTTATGGCGGTACCAACGAAGTGCAAAAAGGCATCATTGCCAAACAAATCATCGGGGTATAAAAACATCATGGACTTTACATACTCACAAGAACAGCGCATGTTGACCGATAGTTTGCGCAGGTTGGTCGAAGATAATTGGTCGCGACCCAAGCGTCGCGAGCGTCAAAAGGCTGGCGTGTTGAATCGCAATGCCTGGGCGAGTTTGGTTGAGCTAGGCGTGGCCGGCCTGATGGTGCCTGAAGAATTTGGTGGGTTTGCTGAAACACCTGCCACCATGCTTGCGGTGCACCAAGAGCTTGGACGCGGTCTTGTCAGTGAACCAGCGATTTCAAGCGCAGTGATCGCGGTGACGCTACTGGCCAACAGCCAGAATCAGGTGCTCAAGCAGCGTTGGCTGACCGCTCACGCAGAGGGTGACGCAGTCTTGGCGGTGGCGTGGCAAGAGCAGGGTGAGCGTGATTCGCAACGCCCCTTGTGCACGCGTGCGACAGCGTCTAAAGAGGGCTATACGCTTGAAGGCCGCAAGATGTTGGTGTGGCATGGTGCCGGCGCTCAAGCGGTGATTGTATCGGCGTTGCTGGATGGTGCGGTTGCCTTGTTTTTGGTTCCTGTAGATACCCCCGGTGTCTCGGTTCAAGATTACCCAACCTTTGATGGTTCGCGCGCTGCCACGATTCATTTGAAAGACGTGAGCGTGTCAGCCGAGCACCTGATCGCAAGCGGTGCGCAGGCCGAGCAATTGTTGGCCTTGGCGCTTGATTACGGCATCACCGCCTTGTGTGCGCATGCCTGCGGTGCAATGGCCTATCTGACCGACAGCACGATTCAATATTTAAAAACACGTCAGCAGTTCGGCCAGCCTCTTGCCGCGTTTCAGGTGTTACAGCATCGCTTAGGCGACATGTTGATTCAATCTGAAATGGGGTTGTCAATGACCTATGTCGCCGCGATTGCGCTTGGCGAACCAGATGCCGCGAAGCGCAGTCGTTTGGTGTCGATGAGTAAAGTCGAGGTCGCCGCTGCCGCGCGTTTGGTGGGTGAGATTTCGGTGCAGTTGCATGGTGGGATGGGGATGACCGATGAGCTTGAAGTCGGAGACTATTTCAAGCGACTCACTTACACCGAGATGTTGCTGGGTGATACAAACTTTCACCTGCAACGTATGCAAGAACTCGAAGTGGTTTAAGGGATTTAGATGTCAACGACTGATTTGAGTGCGTGGTTAGGTAAATCACAGACTGTAGTAGACCGGATGGATCCAGGGCATGCAGCGCGTATCGCTGTCACGCTCGGGCGTCCCATCCCAGAATTGGGGGCGGTATTACCCCCATTGTGGCATTGGGCGTTTTTTTTAGAGACCGTGCCAATCGCGCAGACTGGTACCGATGGCCATCCCGCTCGCGGTAGTTTCTTGCCGCCTGCCGACAATCGCAATCGGATGTGGGCCGGTGGTCGGGTTGGGTTTGATGGTGGTTTAGTTGTTGGTACCGAGGCACACAAAACCTCGACAGTGACCGCGATCAAAGAAAAAGCGGGTCGCACCGGTTCATTATTATTTGTCACCGTTAAGCACGACATCATGCAAAACGGAAAACTTGTCGTCAGCGAAGAGCAAGATATTGTTTATCGCGAGCCCAGTCCGCCAAAGCTTCAGGGCACTGAGCCCGCACCAGCGTCGCAATGGAGGCAACCCGTTGACCCTAGCGCGGTACTGCTCTTTAGATACTCGGCTGTTACGTTCAATAGCCATCGTATTCATTACGACTATCCCTACGTCACTGAAAAAGAAGGCTATCCAGGCTTGGTGATTCATGGTCCGTTGATTGCCACCTTGATGTGTCAGGCGTTTGTTCAGGCTCACCCCAGTGCAACGCTTAAGCATTTGTCATACCGCGGCTTACGTCCTTTGATTGCGCCAACCGCTTTTGATGTTGCTGGTTCTGTGACCGCGCCAGGCGAGGCTAAACTTTGGGCCGAACAAGATGGCACCCTTGCACACCAAGCTGAACTGAGGTTTGAAGCATGAACACAAACACTATGCACGCAGCAGCCTCGAAGAGCGCCAAGAAGGGCCCGCTGCCCTTAGAAGGCATCACCGTAGTGAGTCTTGAGCACGCGATTGCAGCACCCTTTTGCACGCGTCAGCTTGCAGACATGGGGGCGCGCGTGATTAAGATCGAGCGCCCAGGTGTTGGCGACTTTGCGCGTAAATACGACGAGCGAACGCGCGGCATGGCGTCGCATTTTGTCTGGACCAATCGTTCTAAAGAGAGCCTGACTCTTGATTTGAAGCACGCGGATGCTGGTCCAGTTCTTGAACAGTTGTTGGCGCAGGCTGATGTGCTGGTGCAAAATCTGGCACCTGGTGCTGCCGCTCGCATGGGCTTATCCTTTGAAGCGCTGCATGCTAAGTTTCCAAAATTGATTGTGTGTGATATTTCTGGGTACGGTGAAGGCGGGCCTTACGAAACCAAAAAGGCCTACGACTTGCTGATTCAAAGTGAAAGCGGCTTTGTGTCGGTGACAGGTTCGGCTGACGAGCCTTCAAAGGCGGGTTGCTCGATTGCAGATATCTCTGCGGGCTCGTATGCGTATTCAAGTATTTTGAATGCGCTGTTGTTGCGGCACAAAACAGGGCTTGGTAGCCATCTTGATGTGTCGATGCTCGAGAGCATGGTTGAGTGGATGAGTTTTCCGATGTATTACGCTTTTGAAGGCGCTGCGCCACCACCGCGTTCGGGCGCCTCACACGCCACAATCTACCCGTACGGCCCGTTTCCGGTGGGTGATGGCAATACCATCATGCTGGGCCTGCAAAATGAGCGCGAGTGGGTGATCTTTTGCGAAAAAGTTCTTGCGCAAAAAGCGCTGGCGATTGATCCAGAGTTCGATAACAACACAAAGCGCACCGCCAATCGCGCGCGTTTGCGTGCGGTGATTGTCGAGTTGTTTTCAAAGATGACGATTGCCCAGGTTGAGCAAAAGCTTGAAGAAGCACAGATCGCAAATGCTCGCGTCAATGAGATGAAAGATGTCTGGGCTCACCCACAACTCAAGGCGCGTAATCGCTGGACTGAGGTGCAGAGCCCGGTTGGACTGTTGCCTGCGTTGTTGCCGCCTGCCACCAACAATCAGTTTGATGCACGTATGGATCCGATCCCAGGTATCGGTGAACACACTAGAGCCATTCTCAAAGAACTTGGGGTGACTGAGGCTGCGGTGGCTAGACTGGCAGCCGACAAAGCGATCTAGGTTGTTAGACGTGAGGTCGATCGATCAACTCATTAACCAATCATTCGGTTAGTCGGTCGGTTGCTCAATCCACTAATTGATCTAATTTTTGATCTTGGCATCCAGCAAGCAAGGTTATGAAGCTTCCTTGCGCGAGTTGCAAGCCAGGTGCCAAGTCTTGCAACGGCCGCAGCACAAAAGCCCGTTGGTGCATGCGCGGATGAGGCACGATCAAGCGTGGTGTGTCAATTGTCTGTGTGCCGTAGAGCAGTAGGTCAAGATCAAGCGTGCGTGGCGCGTTGCGGTATGGGCGCTCGCGTCCGTGCTGTTGCTCAATCGCTTGCAGTAGGTCGAGCAAGATTAAGGGCTCAAGCGTTGTATGAATCGCGACAACGGTATTGATGAAAATGGGGCCTTGCGCATCGACAGGGTCACTAATGTAGAGCGGCGCTTGTTTCAACGCCAAGACGCCACTCGAATGACCGAGCGTGTCAATTGCGGCTGCGATCGTTTGCCGAGCATCACCTAAATTCGCCCCAAGTCCGATATACGCGAGAGTACTCATCGGTTAATGTACGAGCGAATCAGCATGCGCTCAAGACCGATATTCGTAGGCGTGCTCATGGTCGTTGGCCGAGCTCATTCAACAAACGGTGCGTCTTGTTGCCCAATCACAGCTCTGGGGCTGCGTCGACGTCGACGGGGGCGTGGTGTACCGGCCGCACTTTCGCGAGGTAAGTTGTTTAACTCTTCGATCATATCGGCTTTGCCTGAATCATCAGCATTCGCC
>CAMEAW010000104.1 GCA_945911685.1 Bordetella parapertussis | reverse complement strand
GCGCCTTTGTATGGAATATGCGGCACTTGAATGCCAGTACGTTGCATAAACATTTCACCTGAAAGGTGCGGAGATTGCCCAGCACCCGCCGAACCAAAGGAGTAAAGGTTAGGATCCTTTTTGATTGCAGCGACCAACTCTTGTACCGTCTTAAAGGGGGTGCTGCTGTTGACGACCAGGATATTAGGGTTTGAAATCACAAGCGTGATGGCGCTGAAATCTTCAGGGGTATAAGGTAGTTTTTTATACAGGCTGTAGTTGATCGAGTGCGAGCCAATATTCGCCATCATGATCGTATAGCCGTCGGGATTGGCGCGCGCTACATACTGAGACCCCAAGATACCACCCGCGCCTGCTTTGTTCTCAACCACGACGGTTGTGCCAAGCTCGGCACCAAGCTTTTCGCTAATAATGCGTGCCGCTTGATCGCCCGTACCGCCCGGTGCAGCACCAACGATAATTGTGATGGCCTTCTCGGGGTAAGCCGCTGCGCATGGCGAGCCGAACGCGACCGCTAGGCTAAAGACTGCGAAGACACGCAAGGGCAGCGTTGTTTGAAGGGCTCTTGATATGAGTGATGGCGTCACAACAGTCTCCTGACACGAAATGTCTTTGCTTTTTTATGATCTAAGATTAGCAGGAAATCATCCTTTGTTTAAATTTCTCACTAGACGCGCAGTGGCATGATGTCCATAATAGAAGAAAAATACTAGGCGTTTGCTGCATTGCGCCATAAGAATCTGTGAGACCTGACGCGTTCTGCCCTGCAGGGTGCACTGAAAGTTAGCGAATCTTTTATAACGAAATAACGCGTGGCGCACGGCTACCTAACGAGAGCAATCATGGCAACAAAGAGCGTTAAGACAAAAAATTCTGGCTTTGCAAAAGTGGGCGATGCATCGCGTCGTGCCATCATCGGAGACCAGTATGTGGATGGCATGCTGAAAGAAAAAAACTCGTTCGATCACGAGTGGCAAGAATATCTCAACAACCAGCTATGGGGGCGAACCTGGGCGCGCGGCATTTTGAGCCATCAGCAATTAAGTTTAATCAACCTATCCATGCTTGCCGGACTCGGACGTATGGAAGAATTTGAATTACATTTTCGAATTGCCTTAACACGCACAAAAGTCCCACTGATCCAACTGCGCGAAATCCTATTACATATTGGTATGTACTGTGGGATACCAATCGGACGCGACGCGTTTGCGATTGCGCGGCGGGTGCTCAAAGAAGAAGGCATTGATGTTTCGCAGTTGGATGAAGTTTCAGTCAAGAAATCATCTGGCAAGAAGAAATAAAAAATCAACGGTCGATCTAGAATATTTTTTGGCCAAGGGGCTGACATGAATGACATTGCGCGAAATGAAAGATTGCCGCAGCTTGTAAAAATGATCAGGCAAGTATTTGCCGTTTTGATGGTGGGCATTGCGCCGACGATTGCTGCTCAAGGTTTTCCGACTAAGCCAATTACGTTAGTCGTACCCTACCAGGCAGGAGGGAGTTCTGACGGCATTGCGCGTGCAATGGCGCGCTTAGTTGGAAAAGACCTGGGCCAGCAGGTCGTTGTTGAAAACAAGGCTGGTGCAGAGGGGATGATCGGCTCTCTGGATGTCATGAAATCTGCGCCTGACGGCTATCGTATCTTATTTGGTGGTGCTGGCTCAATGATTGTCGTTCCGGCACTCAGGCGAGCACCGCCTTTCGATCCCGGCACTCAATTTACGCCGATTTCTGGTGTCGTTGATTTTTCATTTTTTTTATACGTTCATCCTGAGCTACCGGTTAAAAACTTAAAAGAGTTTGTGGATTATGCGCGTGCCAACCCGGGAAAAATAAATTATGCAACGGGTAATAACCAAGGCTTGTTGACGTTTGCCTATTTAAAAAAGAGTCTGAACCTTGACGTAGTACAGGTCGCGTACAAAGGCGAAACTGCCGCGACCGCTGATTTGCTATCAGGTCGTGTACAGGCGATGTTTGCAACAACGGCACCCTTGATGCACGCCAAAGAAGGCCGGCTCAAGGTGTTGGTGACCACTTTGCCGCAACGAACGCCTCTGTTACCTGAGGTGGCAACCATGACCGAAAGTGGCTATCCTGAGTTTCCATTTTCGCCAGCAGGTGGCTGGCTCGGTATTTTTGGTCCGGCCGATATGCAGCCAGAGGTCGTTAAAATTTTGCATCAGTCTTTCGGCAAGGCGCTGACTGATCCAGAGGTGCAAAAGCAACTTGCGCAAGCAGGTCTTGCTTTTCGCGCGATGGAGCTTAATCAGATGGCGACGTTTGTGAAAAGTCAGCGCGATCAGTTTCGCAATCTGATTAAAGACCTTGGTATTCCAATGCTCGATTAACGTTCGCCCGCTTAATCCTTAATTTTAGAAATAGAACAATCGCCTTATGTCTCAAACGCTTCAATCGTTGTACCCACTTTTGTTATCGCCTATCACGGTCGGTGCACACACCCTACCTAATCGCGTCATCATGGGGTCGTTGCACACGCGCCTTGAAAATGAACACGATGGGGTGCAGCGCCTGGCTGAGTTTTATGCGGCTCGGGCGCGAGGCGGCGTCGGCCTCATTGTGACCGGGGGGGTATCACCCAATTTTGACGGGCGCGTTGAAGAAGGGGCCTGGGTACTCGACTCGGCCGAGCAGCTTGAGCAACACATCCCTATTGTGCAGGCCGTGCATGCTGCTGGTGCGAAGATTGTTTTGCAAATTCTTCACACTGGCATTTATGCCAAGCATGATGAAATCATCGGTCCCAGCGCGCTGCGCTCAGTGATCAATCCGCGCCAGCCTCGCGCCTTTACGGTCGAGCAGATCGAGCAAACCATCGATGACTTCGTGCAGTGCGCGGTACTGGCGCAACAGGCGGGCTATGACGGTATTGAGGTGATGGGCTCTGAGGGTTATCTCATGACGCAGTTCACTGCGTTGCGTACCAACAAACGCGAAGACGAGTGGGGTGGTTCGCTTGAAAACCGAATCCGTTTCCCAGTAGAGGTCGTGCGCCGCACGCGCGAACGTGTAGGCCCTGGTCTGCTGATTATGTATCGCATTTCGGCTATTGACTTAGTCGAGGGTGGCTTAACCGGCGTTGAAATTGATCGCCTCGCCCAAGCGCTTGAACAAGCGGGGGCAGATGTTTTGAATACCGGTATCGGCTGGCACGAGTCGGTGGTACCTACGATTGCCACGAGCGTTCCGCGCGCCGCCTTTGCGTTTGCCGCCGCGCGACTTAAAAAGGTGGTGTCGATTCCGGTGGTAGCCTCAAATCGTATCAATATGCCCACAATTGCTGAAGAGATTCTTGAGCGCGGTGAGGCAGATATGGTTTCGCTTGCGCGCGCCTTCTTGGCAGATCCAGATTTTGTGGTGAAAGCAGCAACAGGGCGCACCGATGAAATTAATACGTGCATTGGTTGCAATCAGGCGTGTTTAGATCACATTTTTACTAACCGAATCGCGTCGTGTTTGGTCAACCCCAAAGCGTGTCACGAGACCGAGTTTACGGCGACACCGCCTGTTAAAAAATTGAAAGTTGCGGTAGTGGGCGCTGGGCCTGCAGGCTTAGCCTGTGCGATTACCGCCGCCGAGCGCGGTCATCAGGTGCAGTTATTTGAGGCGAACAGCGAGGTGGGCGGACAGTTGAATTTAGCGCGACGCATCCCAGGCAAAGAGCAAGAGTTTGCTGAGCTCGTGCGTTATTTTAATAAACGTCTGATGACGACGGGCGTGCAGGTACATCTGAACCAACGCGTCGAGACGGATTTTCTGCAGGCTCAGGGCTTTGACCAAATTGTGATTGCGACGGGGATTAAGCCCCGCACCCCTGTGATCGAAGGTATTGAGCACGTAAAAGTAGTGAGTTACGCCGATGTGATCTTAGGTCGAGTTAACGTGGGCGAGCGCGTGGCAATCATCGGTACAGGTGGCATCGCGCACGACGTGGCAGAGATGCTGACGACTGTGCAAGCGTCGCCCCAGACCCCGCAAGCGTTTTTGAATCAGTGGGGTGTTGATCTGACCATTCAGTCGGAAGGCGGGTTACAGGCGCCGGTTGCTGAAGGCTCAAAGCGCACCGTGGTGATGCTGCAACGGGGCACCAAAAAACCCGGTGCGCGGTTGGGCAAAAGTACCGGATGGATCCACCGCACCAAATTGACTAAGCGCGGTGTGACGGCCGTGTCCGGCTGTACCTACGAAAAAATCGATGAGCAAGGCTTGCACTACAGTGTCAATGGCGAGGCGCAGGTGTTGGCGATCGATACCGTTGTGTTGTGCGCAGGCCAGGATTCTGAGCAAGACTTGGCGAATCATCTGGATGGCAAGGTCAGGCATTTGAATTTGATTGGTGGTGCGCGTGTGGCAACAGAACTAGACGCGATGCGTGCCATTGATGAGGGTACAAGGCTAGCCTACTCTTTGTGAAGTTTGTGTGGCAGCTATAAAAAACGCCCCGAGATGACCGGGGCGTCTGTGTCTGCCTGCGTTAGTTTTCGTAAGCCGATTCACCGTGCGAAGTGATGTCCAATCCTTCGCGCTCTTGATCTTCAGGGACACGTAAACCGAATACGAGATCTGCGATCTTGAAGGCAATGTAGGCAATGACGCCCGACCAGATCAAAGTCACCAAGACGCTTTGGCCTTGAATCAAGAACTGGTCGAAGATTGAGTAGTCTGGCGCAGCTGCGTTGGTAACGTAGTCATAGACCCCCGTGCCACCCAACTTTGGTGCTGCAAACACTGCGGTCAACAGAGCACCTAAGATCCCTGCAACGCCGTGAATACCAAACACGTCCAAACTGTCATCTGAGCCCAACATTTTTTTCAACCCGCTGACGCCCCAGATGCAGAGGAAGCCAGCCGCGGCACCAATCGCCAGAGCCCCCATCGGGCCGACAAACCCAGCGGCGGGTGTGATGCCAACCAGGCCGGCCACGCAGCCCGATGCACCGCCTAGCAGGGAAGGTTTACCACGCAACAGCCATTCTGCGAATGTCCAAGCCAAAACAGCTGCTGCGGTAGCCAGCAAGGTATTGGCAAAGGCTAAGGCAGCTGTGCCGTTGGCCTCAAGCGCTGAGCCGGCGTTAAAGCCAAACCAGCCAAACCACAACAGGGCCGCACCGATCATGACGTGGACCATGTTGTGTGGCTTCATGGACTCTTTACCAAAGCCCAAGCGTTTACCAACCACAAACGAGCCAACTAAACCAGCGATCGCAGCGTTGATGTGCACCACGGTACCGCCTGCAAAATCGAGTACACCCTTTTGAAACAACCAGCCGGCTTTAGCAGCCATGGCTTCAAGCGAGGCAGCATCTTTGATGTCGTCTGGACCGGGCCAGAACCAAACCATGTGGGCGATCGGCAAATAGGCAAAGGTAAACCACAGCACCATAAATAACAGGATGGCCGAGAATTTGGCACGCTCTGCGAAGGCACCAACGATCAGACAGCAGGTGATGGTTGCAAATACGCCCTGAAACACCATGAACACGTACTCAGGTATCGCGACGCCTTTGCTAAAGGTGGCTGCTACCCCTTCAGGATTGAGACCTGCCAAAAACAGTCGATCGAATTTTCCGATAAATGCGTTGCCTTCGGTAAAGGCAAGGCTATACCCATAAATTGACCACAGTACGATGATCAAAGAGAACACGACCAAGCACTGCATCAAAATCGACAAGACGTTTTTACTGCGGGTTAAGCCGCCGTAAAAGAGTGCCAAACCGGGCAGACACATTAACAAGACTAAGGCAGTACAGACCATCATCCAGGCCGTATCGCCCTTGTTTGGAACAATCGCTGCTGGTGCAGCGGCGGGTGCAGTGGCTGTTGCAGCGGGTGCTGCAGCCGTTGCGGCTGGTTTGGCATCTTGAGCGTAAGCGGGGCTTGTTGAGGCCAGCCCTGCGACGCCCATCACGGCCGCCAACAGACCTGTTGCTAGAAGTTTGTTTAACCAATTTGACACATTACACCTCGTCTTTAAAGTGCCGACGCGCCGGTTTCACCGGTGCGAATGCGAATGACATGATCGATCGGGGTGACGAATATCTTTCCGTCCCCAATCTTTCCCGTACGAGCGGCTTTCTCGATTGCTTCCAAGGCCTGATCCAAAAGCTCATCAGACACGGCCGCTTCGAGTTTGATCTTGGGCAGAAAATCAACCACATACTCGGCGCCCCGATAGAGCTCGGTATGGCCTTTTTGGCGCCCGAAGCCTTTTACCTCGGTCACGGTGACGCCCGAGATGCCGATAGCAGTGAGGGCAGAACGTACTTCGTCAAGCTTGAAGTGTTTGATGATGGCAGTGATCAATTTCACGGCAGTCCCCTTGAAGATTAAAAGGTTTTAGTTAATGTGGCTAAGACCGTATCGCCGCCCAAGGCTTTCCCTTGAGGGTTCACATAGGATCCTTTTTTGGCATTCGTGCCAAGGTAGGCAACCCCCAGAGTTAGGCCGCTACCAAAGTCTTTGGTGACACCTAGTTTCCAGTCTGTGTAGCTATACAGACTATTGTTTGAAACACTGGCTCCGCTGGCAGTGCCTGCCACGTATTGATAGCCGGCATGGGCGTTCAGTGTGAGGCCCCAGACGCCTGTGTCATAGTTGACGGTAAGGTCGGTGTAGTTTGAACCCGCGCTATTTGAAAAGCCAAAGATAGTCGTGGCGGCGTACGAAAACTTCAGGTAACCGGTGACCGAGTCAAACGTAAAATTTTGTGCGGCATACACCTCGGTGGTGTTGGGGTTGGTCGTAAAACCGGTCGCTCCCGAGGTGGGATAGTAGTATTGCAGAACGCCTATATCTGCCGTAAAGCCTTTAGACCATTCGTACTTATAGCCAGCATAAAAATTCATTTCAATTGGGGCTGAGGCGCTCTTGCCCGAAGCAGAGGCAGCGTCTGAAATCCAGCTAATCGATGAGTTCCAGTTGCCGATATAAAAGCCGCTTGAGTGTGCGTAATCAAAACCACCTTGAATCGCGGGCTGTAAGTTTGATTGAGAAATGCCACGAAAGCGATAATCATTAGTGAGAGACACGTTTGCGGTCAAGGGACCTGGGTCTGCTGGCGCAGCGGGTGCGGCGGTTTGTGCAACGGCAAGGTTGCCCAGCGCTACGCAAGAGAGTAGCCCTGCGGCCAAGGACGAAGCGACGACTTTACGGCGGATAGACATGTTGAACTCCCTATGGTTGAGTAATTGACAATGGCACAACAAGCAAGATGCGTGCCATGTCTTGTCGATCAAGCAATATTGCTTGAGGCGTCAGATTGTTAGGTCTGTGTTGGCCGGTCATTTAGTATTCTGAAGCTGGTATTGAGATCCCTGAGATGTGATCTCTAGATTTCTCACTAGGATTGCACTGTGCGGATGCGTTTGCACCAATTTGGTGCTGTCTGTCAAAGCTGTGCCATAAAAAAGGCAGCAACTTTCTCATGCTCTAGGCGACGGCCAATGCGCGTAACCGTCCTTCAGGGACTCATGCCTACACCCGCGGTGCCCATGCTAATCTTGACGCAGCATTTCTGCGCCACCTCAATCGATAGCAGCCCCTATGACGCCAAGCGTGTCCTCCGTGATCGAACTCGACGACGTTGCGAGACACCTTGCCATGATTGAACTCAATCAAGTTTCGAAGCGTTTTGACTCAGGGCTGCTTGCCTTGGGGGGCGTTTCGTTGAGTGTTGCCCAGGGTGAGTTTGTCACCATACTGGGGCCGTCTGGTTGCGGAAAAAGCACTGTATTAAAGCTGGTTGCTGGCTTAGTCATGCCAACAGAGGGCACCGTTGTTTCGCCGGCACAAACAGACCAAACTGGTCGATCGACGGCGTACGTGTTTCAAGAGCCCACACTGCTGCCCTGGGCGACGGTGTTTGATAATGTCTGGTTGCCGTTGCGTTTGCAAGGGCAGTCGAGGCTTGACGCGCAGGCTGTGATTACTCGCGTGCTTGAGCAGGTCGGGCTTGGCGAATTTCATCATACCTACCCCGCGCAGTTATCGGGTGGGATGAAAATGCGGGTGTCGATCGCGCGCGCGTTGGTGTCGCAACCTCAAGTCCTACTCATGGATGAGCCCTTTGCCGCCTTAGACGATATTACCCGGCAGCGCTTGAACGTCGACCTACTGAAGTGGTGGCACGGCCAGTCGATGGCGGCGATGTTTGTGACACATAACGTGGCTGAGTCCGTGTTTCTAAGTCAACGAGTGCTCGTGATGGGCGCGCGTCCTGGCAAGGTGGTCGCTGAGGTACACATTGAGCAACCATACCCGAGAGACGTTAGCTTTCGACAGACACAAGCGTTCATTCATCATTGTCAAACGCTGAGCGAGGCACTTGATGAAGCGAGCTCTGTCGGGATGAAGCCGCGATGAAGCTGGGTAATATTTTTCTACCGACTGCGGTCTGTGTGGCGCTACTTTTGGGCTGGGAATTATTTGTCTGGTGGGCAAAAGTCCCTGCTTACACATTGCCCGCACCCTCGGCTGTGATTGAGTCACTTGTCGCGAACTGGAGTTCGCTTTTAGGAAGTTGGTGGTTTACGGTAAAAATCACGCTTAGTGCTCTAGGCCTCGCTTGCCTTGGTGGCGTCTTGATTGCGTCGGTGTTCGCACTTTCGCCAAGCACAGAGCGCGCCTTGTTGCCGCTTGCAGTTGTGCTGCAGGTCACGCCAATCGTGGCGGTGGCTCCGCTCATGCTCATTTACATCGAAAGCACAATGGCAGCGCTGTTGCTGTGTGCCTGGATCGTGGCGTTTTTTCCGATCTTGTCGAACACTGTTATTGGCTTGCGGTCGATTGACAAAAATTTACTTGATCTATTTCGGCTGTACCGCGCAACCCCTTGGCAGCGCTTGGCTCTGTTGCGGGCACCCTCAGCATTACCGTATTTTTTAGCGGGAGTAAAAATATCGGGTGGCTTGAGTTTAATTGGTGCGGTGACCGCCGAAATGGTTGCTGGCGCGGCGGGTCGCGATACGGGTTTAGCATCGCGCATTCTTGAGGCAAGTTTTCGAACTGAGACGCCTAAAATGTTTGCAGCATTGTTGCTGCTGGTGGCAACAGGTGTTTTGGTATTTCTCGTATTAAATTTTTTGTCTAGTAAGCTTTTGGTTCAGCAGTCAAGTTTCGAATGATCCCACTCTGGTTAACAAAGAGGTTGGTCGCTTAACAGTGCTGAGCCCAGTTCGTACCCACATGCCTCGTTGAGTGTGCGTGGTCTAAACATTTATATCAAAAAGGAAACCCATGTCGTACAAATTTTTATTCAAAGCATTTGGGGCTGTGCTGTTGACAACAAGCCTTGCGCAGGCTCAACAAGCTGTCTCGTTTGCGACCAACTGGAAAGCGCAAGCCGCTCACGGCGGCTTTTATCAGGCGCTTGCGGATGGCACCTATAAAAAATATGGCTTAGATGTCAAAATTATTCAAGGCGGCCCGCAGGTCAACAATCGCCCACTCTTACCCGCGGGGCGCATTGATTTTTTAATGACGGGTAACCTGTTGCACAGTTTTGACAACGTCAAAAATAA
>CAMEAW010000103.1 GCA_945911685.1 Bordetella parapertussis | reverse complement strand
GACCGGGACGGCCCATCAGCACAAAGTTCACGACCGCTGCTGGTGCGATCGGCACAAACTCTGCCGAAATAAATTTTGGATTGGGATAAAGCGCGGGGTACATCGAATAGGTGTCTGCGCTTGAGAGCAGCAGGGTATAGCCATCGGGGGCAGCATTAAAGACGGCCTCGTGTGCGACGGCACCATTTGCGCCTGCACGATTTTCAACGACGACGGTTTGCCCGAGCTTGTTGCCTAGGGCGTTGACGACGATACGAGCGATCGTATCTGAGCCGCCGCCTGGTGGGTAAGGCACAATGAGCTTGATAGGTTTAGTGGGCGCCCAGGCCGCAGGCGCTTGGGCGGCTGCGATAAAGGGTGTTGCACCAAGGGTTGCGGCTAATGCGAAGCCTTGAAGCAAACCACGCAATTTTTTCTGTACTGGTGCCACCTGAGTGTCTGTTGCACGCTGGGTGAGTTTCATATTGTCTCCTTGCAGTTGTTTGAGCGAATTGCTCGGGTCGGGGTGAATCTTATGTTTTGGTGATTACTTACCGGTAAATTTTGGTGGACGTTTTTCGTTAAAGGCACGGATCCCTTCCATCCGATCATCTGTTGCGACGAGGCGACTGTAAGCCTCTACCTCAAAGAACATACCCGTACGCATATCCATTTGCAAACCAAAAGTGATTGACTTTTTGGCTTGCCGCACAGCAATGGGGGCATTGGCCAGAATGCGTTGTACAAGCTTCATGGTCTCGTCGTAGAGCGCCGCTTTGGGATATACATGATTTAGCAGACCAAAACTCAACGCCTCTTGCGCATCAAACGGATCGCCTGTGAAGATGACTTCTTTGGCGCGACGCACACCAATGGCGCGTGGCAGTTGCTGTGTGCCACCGCCACCCGGCATGATGCCGCGTTTGACTTCAGCAAAGCCAAAGCGCGCATTGTCTGAGGCAACAATAAAGTCACACGATAATGCCAGCTCAAGCCCGCCTGCGATGGCCGCGCCGTTGACGCAAGCAATCGTGGGGACCGGGCAGTCATAAATCGCACGAGCCATGCGTTCAAACAAATAATGTTGGGTGTTGAACTGTGCATCGGTCATGCCATCGCGTTCTTTGAGATCGGCGCCGCCACAAAAAATGGTGTCGCCAGCGCCTGTTAACACGGCGCAGCGAAACTGCTCGGGCGACGCTTCAAGTGTGCCGAACACTTGTATTAATTCTTCGCCCATCGTAGTGTTCAAGGCGTTGGCGACTTTGGGGCGGTTCAGTTGCACCACTAGCAGTCCTTCAAAGGGCGAGGATAGCGCGAGCGTCTGATAAGGCGTGGCAAGATTAATCGTAGCAACAGACATCATGTCTCCGAGTTGGTGTGTTGGTTGGCTAGGTGCAGCAAATAATCGTGCTCACCCAGTGTAGGCGCATTGCCCGCCAGAGGCGGACGGTTGCCGTTAAAAGAAATCGGCAAGGCTACCGTCGTGGCTTTGCCATTCGGTGTCGTGCGCAAAATATCAAGCGCTCGTGTCTGCTCGTTAGCAATGACGCGATCAACCGTTTGAATTGGGCCGCACGGAATTGATACTGCCTCAAGTTTGGCGAGCCATTCTTGAGCCGGTAATTCTTTAAAGCGCGTTTGCAGTAATTCGATCAACGCCACTCGGTTTTCGACGCGACCACCGTTGGCGATAAAGCGTGGGTCTTGGGCCAGTGCGGGTAACTCCATCGCCTGGCAGAGCCGTGCGTAAAGGATGTCGTTTCCTGCTGCGACCAAGATCGCGCCATCTGCGCAGTCAAACACTTGATAGGGAACAATATTTGGACTGCTTGAACCGCTGCGCTTGGGTAAAGCTGCACCTGCAAGCACATCAGACAGGGGCACCATCATCCAGGCCAAGGCGGTTTCGTACAGCGAGACATCGACAATTTGACCGCGCCGCTGGGGGTCGGCATCGCGCGTGCGTAGTGCCGACAGCACACCAATCACGGTCCACATCCCCGTACCCATGTCGTTCAGCGATAAAGGCACACGGCTCATGGCGTCGCCTTCATGTCCCAAAATACTCATCATGCCGCTGTAGGCTTGCGCCAGTGGGTCGTAGCCCGGCTTGTCGCGTAGTGGCCCGTTGGCACCAAACGCACCAAGATTGCAGTAGATCAGCGAGGGTTGTTCAGCGGTCAGCTCGTGTGCGCCGAGTCCGTGGCTTTCAAGGTTGCCTGGTTTCAGATTCTGAATCACAACGTCGGCGTGCTCAAGGATAAAAGCGCGTACGCGCGCGATGCACTCTTTGTCATTGAAGTCGGCGCGAATACTTTGTTTACCGTTGTTCATCGCATGAAACAGTGCGGCAGCGCCTTCGATAAACGGCGGCCCCCAGCCGCGGGCATAGTCGCCCGTCGTTGAGTTTTCGATCTTGATCACGCGTGCGCCCAAGTGAGCAAAAATTTGGCCGGCATAGGGTGCGGCTAAGCTATGGCCGATTTCAATGACGCAGACATCGGCTAGGGGTAGTGGCTGACTCATTCGATACTTCCTTGATAACCGTATAACGAACGCGCTGCTTCGATGGTGATATAGCCGTCCAGCAGATCGGCCTCGATTGACGCAACCGCGCGCTCTTTCGGGTCGCCGTAGCCGCCACTGCCGGCGGGTTGCAAGAGCACTCGATCGCCTAGGTGGACAATCTCGGTTGCGCCCTTGCTTGGCATAGCGCGCTCGGTGCCATCGGGGCTCACGATGCGGCATTCAAAGAGGCCACCCGCTAAACCGCCAAAATAGCCTTCTGGCGCCGCTTGGCCACGTTCGCCTGCGGCTGTCACAGTGGCCTCTTCAAAGCCGACGCGGTAAGTGCGCCGTGAGGTTAAGCCCCCACGCCACCGACCCGCGCCGCCGCTATCGGGTACAAGTGCCCAGGCTTCGACGGTGATCGGCATGGTCTGTTCGATAAACTCAACGGGCAAGGCACCCGCGTTGCCCACATAGACGCGAATGCCATTAATGCCATCACGCGTGGCACGAGCGCCCATGCCGCCGCCATGCGGTTCGACTAAGCTGATGAATTCTTTGCCGGTGCGACGCACCCGTGCTTCGTTGGGGTCGCGCCCGCCAAAGACGCCCGAGCAGGCTGCGCAGTTGCTTTGACCAATCACGCGTTCGGGTACGGCTTGCGATAACGCTTTTAAGCAGAGGTCGATCACACGAGGTGAGGTTTCAGTGTTGCCGCTCACAACCGAGGCCGGAAAGGTACAGTTCACGATGCTGCCCAGGGGCGCTTCGATCGTCACGGGGCGATAGCACCCTTGATTGATCGGTATTGCCACATCGGTGAGGGCCTTGACCGTAAACCAGGTGCTGTTACAGGTGACGGCTAAGGGGCAATTGATCCCACCGCGCGCTTGTTTACCCGTACCGGTGTAATCAAAGTGGATCTGATCGCCCGCCACCGTAACTTTAACTTTGATTGGGATATTCGCGCCCGACCAACCAGGCGATTGCACGCCTTCAACGAAATCTTCGGCTTCATACACGCCATCAGGGATGCCGCGAATTGCTTCGCGCATCAAGGTTTCAGAATGGTCGAGCGAGCGTTTCATGGCATCGCGCAGGGCGTCTGCACCATACTTCTTCACCAAGGACTGAATCCGTTGATCGCCAACAAAGGTGCCGGCATACTGCGCTTGAATATCGAGTAGCCGACCTTCTGGATCGCGTGTGTTACTGACGATCATGTTTTGCACGTCGCGTACGATCTCATCGTTACGAAACAGCAGCACAGGCGGGATACGGATACCTTCGCCATAGATATCCCAGGTGTTGAGGGCGTAGCTGCCCGGTGCTTGCCCACCGATGTCGTTCCAGTGGCCGCGAGTCATCACAAAGGCGACGATTTCGTTGCCAACAAACACAGGGCGCGTGATTTGAATATCAGGCTGATGATTGCCCCCGCCAAGGTAGGCATCGTTGCTGATGATGACGTCGCCCGGGCGTAGGTTGTCGCGACCAATCGCTTCAACCGAAACTTTGGTTGAGATCACGGCTGACCCCAACATGGTTGGGATGTCATTGCCTTGCGCCACAAGTTGCATCTGCGCGTCAAAGACCGCGGCAGAGGCGTCTGCGCCCAAATGCATAATCGGGCTGGCCGCAGTGCGCATCATGGCGATTTTCATTTCACGCGCGATGGCGTAAAGTGAATTGCGCAAAATTTCGTAAACAATCGTTTGCATGTTGACCCTAGAGTGAAATACGCAAATTGCCGACCGCATCGATCCGTGCAGTCTGGCCCGCTTTGAAAATCAAGCAGCTGCTTTGTTCTTCAATAATGGCGGGCCCAGCCAAGACGGCGAGCGGAGCAAGGTCTGAGCGTTGGTAGGTCGGTAGCGCTTGCATACGACCGTCGATATAGACTTCACGTGCGCGTGGCACCGGGTGCTCGTGCGCGACGATACGTGCGTTTGATTGCTGCACAACGCCGCGCCAACCTGTGCGCACGCTGGCTTGCACACGCAAGTTCACTAATACGATCGGTTGATTAGGCTTGGTGAAGTTCCACATTCGCTTATGGTCCGTTTCAAAGCCGGCACGAATGGTCGCAATCAGGCTGTGTTGTTCAGACTCGTCAAGCATGTTGGCAGGGATGTCGACCGAGATCGAAGCGGGCTGACCGGTGTAGCGGCAATCGGCACGAAACTGGGTTTGCACCGAATGCGAATTTTGTTGAGCGCCGAAGGTATCGAGTGCCTGCTGCCTGAGCTCGGCGCAAAGTGCCGCGATGTCCCGCGCAGCAATAGCCTCAAGCTCGGTTTCAACTGCAGTTTGCCCATCAAACTGCCGATCGGCCACGATCATGCCAAAGGCACTGAACAGACCAGGTAGTGGTGGCACGATTACCTCTTTGATTTCGAGTTCTTCGGCCAGATCAATCGCGTGCACGGGGCCCGCGCCGCCGTAGCACATGTAAGACAACTCGCGCGGATCAAAGCCGCGCTCAACGGTCATCAGGCGCATGGCTTGCGCCATTAAGGCGTTGGCAACCACCCGAACGGTCCACGCGGCTTCCAGCGCCGATACCCCCAGCGGTTTGGCCAGATGCTCTTCTACGGCGTCTGCGGCTGCTCGCGCATCGAGTTTGAACTCGCCACCTAAAAATGAATTCGGGTCTACATAACCGAGCAAGACGTTGCAGTCCGTCACGGTAGGGCGCTTGCCGCCACGGCCATAACAGGCTGGGCCCGGATCAGCCCCTGCGCTTTGAGGGCCAATATGCACGCCGCCGCCGCTGTCAATCCAGGCGATCGAGCCGCCGCCCGCGCCAATTGAGTCGATGTCGATGGTGGGTGCACGCACGGCATGGGTATGCAGCAGGCTGCTGTTGCGAAGTTCGGGGCGCGAGTCGCGAATCAGTGAGACATCAAAGGTGGTGCCCCCCATGTCGCCGAGTAATACGCCGGGCAGCTGGCCCTTTTCGCTGGCGCGCACCGCTGCACTAACCCCGCCCGCAGGGCCCGACTCAAGCAGCACGATTGGCTTAGCGGCAACCACCGCCGTTGACGCTAAACCGCCGTTTGATTGCATGAACAGCAACTCGCCGCGAAAGCCTGCGGCTTGAAGCTGACTGTCAAAATGATGGATATAGCGACCACAGACAGGGCCTAAGAGGGCGTTCATGACGGTCGAGCTCGTGCGCTCGTATTCTTGCATTTCAGGGTTGACCTGATGTGATGCGGTAATGAAGTGCTGCGGTAATAATTGCTTAAGCAGGTCAAAGGCTTGCTTTTCATGTGCGGGATTGACGTAGGCGTGCAAAAAGCAAATCGCTACCGCTTCGATATCTGAAGCGCTAATTTTTTCAGCCAGACTTGCTAGGGCCTGGAGGTCAAGAGGTGTCTCGATCGAGCCGTCGGGGCGCAGGCGCTCGGGCACCTCGAGGCGCCAGCGTCGTTCTACGAGAGGCTTAGGATTTTCAAATTGCAAGTCATACAAATCAGCTCGGTCGTGGCGCGAGACCCTGCGTAGCTCAAGAACATCGCGAAAACCGGCCGTGGTAATGAGCGCGGTCTTGGCACCCTTGCCCTCAACAATCATGTTGGTGGCCATGGTGGTGCCGTGACCGATAAAGCCAATTTCGGCACTTGTCTTGCCGCTCAGATCTAAGATTCGATGAAAGCCGTGCATGGCACCGACCACCCGATCTGAAGGAGTGGTCGGCACCTTCGCGGACCAGATTTGTCCGGTGGCGTCGTCAACCAAGACAATGTCCGTGAACGTGCCACCTACGTCAATACCAATGCGATTCATACAATCTCAAACCTTCAAAAAAATACTAAGTTTGATCGTGGGTTCTGGCAGCCTCTTTGTCAAGGGCGAAACCCCTAGGTTTGCGCTAGTTCAAGCCTATTTAGATCGGTACCGCCCACAGCCGAATGGCACGTCTAATTTGCGCGACTGCGGCGAGTGGGCAGGCCACCGCCCTGAAAACAAGGTTTCATTGCAATTCAGCGCCTGAATAAATTAAAATGTTAATAACGTTACAAACCCAACTAATTTTGCACGTATGGCCCTGCTTCCAATCCTGCACTTCCCTGACAAACGCTTGCACAAGGTCGCTAAGCCTGTGGCTGCGGTGACGGACCGCATCCGAAAGTTAGCGGCTGACATGGCCGAAACCATGTACGACGCACCTGGGGTGGGGTTGGCGGCTACGCAGATTGATGTGCACGAGCGCGTCGTAGTGATCGATGTCAGCGAAGATAAAGACGATTTAATGGTGTTGATAAACCCAGAGATCGTGTCGTTGAGTAACGAGCAAAAAACCCACGAAGAGGGATGTTTGTCGGTGCCTGGTGTATACGACGAGGTCGTGCGACCCGCGACGGTGCGCGTGCGGGCGCTGAACCTTGAGGGCGAGGTGCACGAATTTGACGCCGAAGGGTTGCTGGCAGTGTGCGTGCAGCACGAGATCGACCATTTAAATGGCAAAGTGTTTGTGCAGCACTTGTCGTATCTAAAGCAAACACGGTTAAAAGCCCGTCTGCGTAAAGAACAACGCGAACTTGAGCGGGTTTAGCGCAGACTCATGCACATCGAAATTCTGGGGTACACAGCCGCCTTTTTGACGACCGCGGCATTTTTTCCACAAACCTACAAAACAATCAAAACGCGCGACACCAAAGCGATTTCTTTGGCAATGTATGTGATGTTTACGCTGGGGATTGCCCTGTGGTTGGGGTATGGCATATTTATTGAGTCGCTACCCCTGATTTTTTCAAACTCGATTACGTTTGTGATGGCAGGTACGATTTTGGTGCTCAAGCTTAAAGAGCGCTAGGTCGACGCGCGCACCAAGCGTTCGGCGCTGTCAGCAGACCGTGACGGCGTGTTCGCAAGAGCTGAACCTTGCGCGTTACGCTTTCGACGCGCCACTCCAACCTTGAATAAACGCCGCAGCGCTTTGCCGCTTGCCGCCAGCGCGTTGTAGTTCGGTCAGGCGCAAAATGCCTTGAGCCGTGGCAATGTCAAGCCCCTCTGGGGTGGCGCCGATCACGGTGCCGGGTGCGGCTTGTTTGGCTGTGGCGGTGAGTGCGACCGCGTTCCAGACCTTTACCGGCTCTTCAATCTCGGGCAGCTTGAGTGTGGCACCGGGTGCTGGATTAAAGGCCCGAATCCGTCGCGCAAGTTGTGCGGCCGACTGGGTGAAGTCAAGCGCGGCTTCGGCTTTATCAAGCTTTGAGGCGTAGATGGCGCCCTCGGGCGGTTGCGCAAGCGCAGCCAGTGTGCCATAAGGAAGCGCCCGCAAAGCCGCCACGATCAGTCGCGCGCCTTGCTCGGCGAGCCTATCGTGCAAGGTCGCGGCAGTCTCAGTGTCCGAGATGGCCAGTGACTCAACCAACAGCATGTCGCCGGTATCCAGGCCTTCGTCCATCTGCATGATGGTGACGCCCGTTTGGGTGTCGCCGGCTTCGATGGCGCGTTGAATCGGCGCCGCACCGCGCCAGCGCGGCAGCAAGCTGGCGTGAATATTCAGACACCCGTAACGTGGTGTGGTGAGCACCCAGCTTGGCAAGATGAGGCCATAGGCGGCCACCACTAAAACGTCGAGCGCGGCCAAGTCAAGAGCTGCTTGCGCGCTGCGTGCCTCGTCTGGGTATTTGCCGTCAAGGCGCAAACTGCGTGGTTGCACCACAGCGATTTCGTGCTTGAGGGCGCACTGCTTTACGGCGCTAGGCGTGAGCTTAAGTCCTCGTCCAGAAGGGCGATCAGGCTGAGTAAGCACTAACGGCACCTTAAACCCAGCTGCCAGAATCGCCTCCAGAGCCTGGGCCGAAAACTCGGGCGTGCCGGCAAATCCGACCCGCAAAGGGGGCGAGATTGTCGTAGAAGGCGGTGGTGCTGTTGCAGCCATATTGCTCGAGATCCTGTTCAGAGACGGGTGATTGATCCGCCGCTAATGGTCGCTATTTAGGATGAGGCTTGAGAGTTGGCCAATGTGGGGGCGTGACCCCACTAAATCTTTTCGGCCCACAAGTCGTACTCGTCAGAGTCTGTGACCCGCACCCGCACCATGTCACCCGGCTTCAGGGGCACCGCACTATCCACAAACACGCTGCCATCGATTTCTGGGGCATCGGCGCTTGAGCGCCCGACCGCGCCTTCGTCGTCAACCTCGTCGATGAGTACATCAAATTCTTTACCCACTTTGCGCGCCAAACGCTCGGTTGAAATGGCTTGTTGGTGTGCCATGAAGCGGTCGTAGCGTTCTTGCTTGACTTCATCCGGCACGGCGCCCTCTAGCGCGTTGGCGGGCGCGCCTTCGACGGGTGAATATTGAAAACAGCCGACGCGGTCGAGTTGCGCCTCAGACATCCAGTCAAGCAAGTATTGAAATTCGCTTTCTGTTTCGCCTGGAAACCCAACAATGAAGGTTGAGCGCAACGTGATGTCGGGGCACTGCTCGCGCCAGCGATGGATCCGCGCCATCGTGCGGTCTTCAAAGGCAGGGCGTTTCATGGCCTTCAAAATGCGTGGGCTGGCGTGCTGAAACGGGATATCGAGATAAGGCAAAATTTTGCCTTCGGCCATCAAAGGAATCACTTCGTCGACATTGGGGTAGGGGTAGACATAATGCAGGCGCACCCAAATACCTAATTCGGATAAGGCTGAGCAAAGCTCGGTCATGCGAGTTTTAACGGGCCGGCCGTTCCAGAAGCCGCTACGGTACTTGACGTCTACGCCATAGGCGCTGGTGTCTTGTGAGATTACCAACAGCTCTTTGACGCCGGCACGCGCCAGGCGCTGGGCTTCGTCAAGTACATCCCCCACGGGGCGGCTGACCAGATCGCCACGCATCGAGGGGATAATGCAGAAGCTGCAGCGGTGATTGCAACCTTCAGAAATTTTGAGGTAAGCGTAGTGGCGTGGGGTCAGCTTGATCCCTTGTGGCGGTACCAAATCTGTAAACGGATCGTGCAGGGGGTTGGGCGGCGCAGCTTCGTGCACCGCACGCACGACCTGTTCGTACTGCTGTGGCCCAGTGACCGCCAGTACGCTGGGGTGTACCGCACGAATGACCGATTCATCGACCCCCATACAGCCGGTCACAAT
>CAMEAW010000102.1 GCA_945911685.1 Bordetella parapertussis | reverse complement strand
GTCATCATGCTGCGCGGCGGCATGGACGGCCTTGCGGCCATTCCGCCGTTTGCGGATCCTGATATTGGGTCGTTACGCTCTGATTTGCTGCCCACGAATTTATTACTCGGCAATCCGTTTTTTGGCATTCATCCCGCGTTACCAAGCTTTGCAGAATGCATGGCCGCTGGGCAAGCGACTGCAATTCATGCCACAGGGTTTGGGTATAAGGGACGCTCGCACTTCGAAGGACAAGACATCATGCAAAGCGGCATCATGAAGCCCTATGCCTCGGCCTCAGGCTGGCTAGGTCGTGCGATGCGGGCGGCGCAGTCTAAAGGCGGCGTGGCGATTTCGATCCCCATGCCACTTATCTTACGCGGCGACGCTGCGTCTGAGACCCAGTACCCGAGTTGGATGCAGGCACCACCTAAAGCAACCTATGAGCTCGTGAGCCAGCTTTGGGCTAACGTCCCAGAACTCAAAGCCTATGCTTCGCGCTTGATAGAGTCAGACAACGTACGACTCGCTGCCGACGGGACACCCGAACCGAATCAACAACGCAGAACCGCCTACAGTCTGGCCAAAGAGGCCGCACAAAAAATGCAGTTACCAGGCGGACCAGTGGTTGGTGTATTAGACTTTAACGGCTTCGATACCCATGCCGGACAAGGCGCAGCAGAGGGAGTCAATGCCACGAAGCTCAAACAAATTGACGATGCTATTAAAGGCTATCGCGAAGGCATTGGCGCAAAATGGGCGCACAGTCTCGTCATCACAGTGACCGAATTTGGCAGAACAGCCAGCGTAAACGGAACCTTGGGCACAGATCACGGGTGGGGCTCGTGTGTCTTAGCTGCTGGCGGCTTGGTGAAAGCAAAGGGGATCATCAGTCAATGGCCCGGCTTAAAAAAGTCTCAGCTTTTTGAGGGCCGTGATTTGAAGGTAACGGTCGATGCCCTGGCCGTCTACGCGGATGCTCTTCAGTCTGTGTTCGGCTTACCACCCGAAGTGATCCAAAAAGAGGTGTTCTCTTACGCTCGCGATTCGTTTAACTCGCGTTTGTTCGTTTGATTGAAGCGGCCACTAATGAGCTTAAGTACTGAATATCTTTTTGGCGCTCAAGTACCTCAAAAATATCGGTAGGTAGCTTGCCACGCGCACTCCATAAGTCCACCTGATATGAGCCAAGCGCACCGCTTAACCCGCGCGCCGAAACACGAGCTTGTCTTCGGTCGACAAGTTCGCCGCAAAGGCATAGCCCTCGCTATTAAATTTTTTCAATTCTTCTGGTTTGGTGACACGTTGCTCAATCGCAAAACGTGCCATCAGGCCCCGTGCACGCTTCGCATGAAAACTCACGACTTTGTACACATCGTTTTTGCCGTCCTGAAACACGCATTGAACGATGCGTGCCTTCAGCGTTTTGAGGTCGACGGCTTTGAAATACTCTTCAGAGGCTAGGTTCACCAGAACGGGGGCCTTCTCTTTTGCTAAGCGCTCATTCAAATAAGGGGCGATGGTTGTTTTCCAGAAGGCATACAGATTAGGCCCGCCCGGGTTTTCAAGCTTGGTGCCCATTTCTAGTCGGTAGGCTTGCATCAGATCAAGCGGCCTCAGCACGCCATACAGGCCGCTCAAGATTGCCACATGCTCTTGCGCCCATTGCAAATCCTTTTCTTTGAGCGTGGCCGCGTTCAAGCCCTCGTACACGTCACCGTTAAATGCCAAAACAGCCTGACGTGAATTTTTTTGCGTAAAGGTTTTTTTCCAGGTGGCGTAGCGTTCAACGTTTAGCTGCGCTAAAGCTTCACTCAAATCCATCAAAGACGCCACGTCATCTGCCGATTGCGTTTTCAGCACCTTAATCAGCTGAGCGGCTTCGTCTACAAACAATGGTTGAGTGTGCAGTTCAGTTGGCAGAGCCGAGTCGTAATCCAGTTTTTTTGCGGGGGAAAGCACGAAAAGCATGGCGATAGTCTCAAAAAATGGGTATCGGTGTGATGTCGAGTTTAACGGCTTGCCTCCGCTTACGCGCCCTTTGAGCAATTTGAAAGGTGACACAGGCCTCACAAAAGGGCCAAATAGCAAGAAAAGGCTGCCTAAACTTTGCTTTCTGACCAAATTCAATGCCCCTTGTCCCATTGAGGCGAGGTTTTAGCTGTCGATCAAATGAATCACTGTTTCTGCTAGAATGTTTGGCTTGACCAAGGTATGGCGCAACACCGCCCTACCCGCGATTGATCCCCCAATTGCACGCACCGGAGAGGTGGCAGAGTGGTCGAATGTACCTGACTCGAAATCAGGCGTGGGTGCAAATCCACCGTGGGTTCGAATCCCACCCTCTCCGCCAGAACCCCGTTTTACGGGGTTTTTTTACGCCTTAAATCCCCCCATAGATCACACTATCACTTAGGAGAGTTAGAATTCTGGTGTATTTTCCCGTCTTATCCAATTACAATATTTTATGGCGGGATGAATGGCGGGATAAAAAATAGGGAGTCGAATCATGCCTAAAGTAGCTAAAGCATTAAGTGCGCTTGAGGTTAAAAGATTGGCGGGGGCGGGTATGCATTTGGTTGGTACGGTCGCTGGGTTAGGTTTAAACATCAGCGACACCGGATCACGCTCTTGGATATTGCGAACCAAGATGGGTTCAAAGCGTATTGAAATTGGCTTAGGCTCATATCCCGACACGACTCTTTCAACGGCGCATGAGCGTGCGAGAGCCGCCAAAGATGAGATTAAGAATGACAAAGACCCGATTGCTCAACGCAAGGCAAAACGAGCCATTGTCGAGTGGACATTCAAACGCTGCGCTGAGGCTTATATCGAATCGCATCGGTCAGAGTGGACAAACGACAAACACGCGCAGCAATGGGAAAACACTTTAGCGACTTATGCTTATCCAAAAATAGGTTCGATGCATGTCAGAGATATTGCTTTAGCTGACGTATTGCGAGTGATTGAACCCGACTGGGCAACCAAAACAGAAACGATGAACCGAGTGCGGCAACGCATCGAGGCCACACTTGCATGGGCTGGCGTTCGAGGCTATCGAGACAAACATAATCCCGCAATCTGGCGCAACAACCTTGACCAAGTGCTACCCAAGCAATCTAAAGTGAGCAAACCTGAGCCTCACCCAGCATTGCAGATTAAAGACGTACAGGCGTTTACAACGGCCTTGAGCGCCGCCGAAGGTCAAGGTGCTAAGTGTTTGCACTTTCTTATGCTTACCGCATGCAGATCAAACGAGGCCAGAGGCGCAACATGGTCTGAGATTGATTTAGAGGCGGCAGAATGGCTCATACCAGCCGAGCGCATGAAAGCCGATGCAGCGCACCGTGTGCCGTTATCAGACGCCGCCGTGACCCTCTTAAAGGCTCTAGTTAAATTTGAAGGTACAGACCTAATATTTGCGGGCAACGAGAATAAGCAATTGTCAGACATGACGTTGGCCGCCGTGATTAAGCGTATGAATAAGTCTGAGGTAGTCTGGGCGGATTACAAAGGCAAGCCGATTGTGCCGCATGGTTTACGCTCGACGTTCGCTACATGGGCGCAAGAGAATACAAACTACCCGACAGAATTACGAGAGCATGCCCTAGCGCACCGAGTAGGCAACGCAACGACCCAGTCATACGAGCGTGGCGCCCAGTTTGAGAAACGCCGAGCCATGATGCAAGACTGGGGTAATTTTTGCCATGTTCCCTCAAAAATCGCAAGCATTAATCATCTAATACCTAAGTCTCGCTCCACGAAAGTACCGCGTTAACATAGCACCTCTTAGATCCTTAGCCCCACAAACCCAACATGAAAATTACGAACCTCGTCGTACTCACTGCTGTCGCGCTGATGCTATGCGGTTGCACAACCCATGAGTGATCTGAAACATCGCCAAAAACAAGCCACCATTGGGCGACCATGCGCTATGGCGGCTTCCGGCAGGGCGCCAAATAAACTGACCCGCTTTACACTCGATGCCAACGTCTGGCCCAGTTTGGTCAACCAAGTGTCCTTCAAGCACCCAAGTTTGTTCAATCATGACATGCTCGTGATCTGGAAGAGCAGCACCTGGCTCCATGCGCATTAACGAGGTGGCTAAACCGCTGGCGCGATCAAAAATCAACGGCTTATAAACAATGCCCTTAAAGCGCGTCGTTTGCCACGGCAGTGCGTCTACGTCAACCAGACGCGAGGCCAACGGATTCAGAGAGGCATGCTCTGCGACGTGGGGGGTAACAGCTGTTGTCATGATGGATCCTCGTTGGGACGGTTAAGCTCAGAAAGCAAAAAATCTAATTCGGTCTTAGAGGGCAACCCCGAGCATCGTGATTCAGTATTGACGCAGGCCGAGTGACCTTGCCCGATATTACTTGACTACTACAAACTGATATGGGAGGATTTGCTATGGAACCAACTATCGCAATCGTTGGAGTGGGAGAGACTGCCCCGTTGCGGAGGTCTACGAAGGACGTACGGGAACTTACCTTAGAAGCTAGCCTTAGCGCTATTCAAGATGCCGGCTTACAGTGCTCGGATATAGATGGAATCATTACCGACGCCGGAATAATGCCATCTACCGTGCCGCAGGATTGGATGGCCGCTCAGCTCGGTATCTCCCCTAACTTTACCGCATGCTTATCCTACGGAGGCGCAGGTATTGTCGCTGCGCCCATGTTGGCGCAATACGCCATTGAAAGCGGGCGAGCGACCGCCGTTCTGTTTTACTTCGGCGTTGATTGGGGCTCGCGCGCCGATGGCCCCTACGCTTTTCACGATATGTATCCTGCGAAGAAGACGTTCGAAAAGCCATATGGTTTCAATGCGCAGCCGTGCTACTTCGGGCTGTGGACTCGCCGTTATATGCATGAATATGGGCTGACTGAGGATGATCTTGCCGAAATTGCAATTTCACAGCGGGCGAACGCGTTACTCAATGGACGGGGACAAATGACCACCGCGCTTGATCGCGAGGGGTACTACAAAAGTCGGCTTATTTCTGATCCGCTTCGTGCTGCAGACTGCTGCCTTCTTAGCGATGGGGCTGGAGCGTATGTCATGACTAGTCGGAAGCGTGCCCAGGATTGCCGGAAGACACCGATTCTCGTTCGCGGCGTGGGCTTCGGAGGAGTTGCTGTCACCGGAGATGACGTTTTTACACAGGGAAAGTCCTTGTTGATTTCGCCGGCAGCGGCCAAGGCCTCGGAATTTGCGCAGCGAGCTGCTGGGATAACGCTTGAAGATGTTGACTTTGCTGAGATATACGACTGCTTCACAATTTCATGTCTTATGCAGATAGAAGACCTTGGGTTCTGCGCAAAAGGCGAAGCTGCAGCTTTTATTCGCGAGAGGGGCATCACAGTTGGTGGACGTCTGCCCGTGAACACACACGGCGGGTTGCTCTCGTACAGCTATCGGCTCGGAATAGAGCATATGGTCGAAGCTGTGCGGCAACTTCGGGGGGAGAGCGGCAACGCACAGGTTGCGAACGCTCGCGTAGGTTTGGTTGGCGGCTTCTCCCCGCCAGACTACGGTGTGACTATTCTGAGCCGATAAGTAGCACTGGAGCGCCAACATGCAAAGCGAATTTAAAGGGTTCTTCAATAACCTTGCATTAGGAAAACTGGCATTTCCGAATTGTAAGAGCTGTGGTGCCTTCCACTGGTATCCGATGAAATATTGTCCCCACTGTCAAAGCGCAAACATCCATTGGCAGCCGGTTGGCGGCATAGGCCGAGTTTATTCCTGGACTGTCGTACGCCATTCCTTTAATGCAGTGCACACTCTTCCTTTGCCTTACGTGGTCGCACTCTTGGAATTTGAAGACGCACCCAACGTCCGCCTGATCACTAATCTAGTGGACACCGCGCCCGAAAGCTTGACCATAGGGATGAAGGTAGAGCCAATTCTTACGGGGTTGAACGAGGGAGAGCCACCAGTTAAAGTTATCTTCCGAAAGGCGCGGGAGGAGATAATTTGAAAGATTTTTTAGGCTGGGCAATGTTGTGGCGACTCGTAAGATGGCTACTAGGCTTGGTTATAGCGAAGCACGGCACTTGAACAGATGGCAGTTTGAAGAGGTGAAGCGTCGCGAGCGTCAATTGGGCGCTTATATTGCGGTGCTCATTGAGGCTTACATCAATGAGAATAGTCTTCGGCCAGTCAACGCCCAACTACTGGCTTACCAATGCCTTATCGTTATTCGCGATGAACTGCATGAATGTATCGCTAACGCACGTAGACACCAACTGACGACCTTTATTGAAGCATAGTTCATGGGGCAAATATAATGGCTAACCGTATGCGCAGTGCGCGAATCGCAAGACAGTTCTTGCTCCAACCCACCATGGAGGGCGACTCTCATGCGCTCAGGTGAAACGAATATCAGGATGGCCGCTGGAATAACGGTCGGTACGATGTTGAGGAACCAAGCTCTGTGTACGCCGAGCGATATAGCCGTGGTCGATGGAAACAGAGAGCTTACGTACAAAGAGTTTAACTTGCGAGTTAACCGTATAGCAAACCTTCTGGTGAAAAGAGGCTTGAAACACGGAGATCGGATTGCGGTGTGTTCGGAGAATCGCGCCGAGTATCTTGAGTTGGTGTTTGCTGCGGCGAAACTGGGTGCTATCCTCTGCGCGCTTAACTGGCGCCTAGCGCCTGCCGAGCTCGGTTACTGTGTTGAACTGGTGGCACCGAAAATCGCTTTTGCATCGGGACGCTTCCACGCTAGCTTGAAAGGGATTTACGACAGTCGCCGGACGCTGCTGTACGAATTCGGTATTAGCTACGAACAGGAACTCGACCTAAGCGCCTCAGACGAGCCTGAAATTGCCGTCGATCCGGAAGACGGTCTACTTATCATATATACGAGCGGTACCACTGGGCGCCCAAAAGCTGCACTGATGAGTCACCGAGCAGAAATTGCGCGGATGCTCGTAAACACTCTCGACTTCGGCCTAGCACCCGGCGACGCCTTTGTAGCGTGGCCGCCTATGTTTCACATGGTCTCTACCGAGCAATGCATTCACGTGATCTGTCTTGGCGGTACGGCGGTCATAGTCGACGGCTTTGATCTAGAGAAGCTGGTATATGAAATAGAAAATAGAAAGCAATGGTGGCTCATTGTAATGCCAGGCATGAGCGAGGTGCTTCTCAGTGCATTGCGCGATCGACGAATCGTGCCCAAAGGCATAAAGCTAGTTGGCGTTATGGCAGATTTGCTGCCGCGGCAACAAATAGCAGAACTAACGGCACTCCTTCAAGCTCCTTTTGCAAACACTTTCGGGTCTACGGAAACTGGCCTTCCGCCCGCCTCCGCTGGAAAAATTCCAGTTGGTACAGTTCCGACGTCGCTTGCAAAGCAACTGAACAAGCTTTGCGAAATCCGACTAGTTGACGTTGAGGGAAACGATGTGGCTGATGATCGTCCCGGAGAGCTTGCGTTCCGTGGTCCAACCTTGTTCAGTGGCTACTGGAACGCTCCCGCTGTAAACGATGTAGAATTCCGTGGTGGCTGGTTCCACATGGGTGATATGTTTACTCGGACGTCTGACGGCCACCTAAATTTTACTGACCGGGCAAAGTACATGATTAAGTCAGGCGGGGAAAATGTTTATCCGGCCGAGATCGAGCGCGTGCTGCTCGCGAGTCCGAGAGTGCGCGATGCCGTGGTTGTTCGACGCCCTGATGAGCGCTGGGGTGAGGTCCCTGTCGCCGTCGTCGTGCCAGCGGACATTCACCTCACAAGCGCGGAAGTAATTGAGATCTGCCGCCAAGAGCTTGCTGGCTACAAACGGCCCAAAGACGTTCTCTTTGTTGAAGAATCAAGGCTTCCGCGCAGCGTTACTGGAAAGATTCTACGGCACGAAATCGAGAAATGGGCCGACATCCTTTTGGGCGAAGCCGCAGGTGCGGATTTTGCGGGTGGCATTAAAGACGTAGGGCGTGTTGCGCCCGCCAAGAAGTAAAGCATGGAGGCAACCGCTATTGCCGACTCGAATGTGCTCATCATCGGGGGTACATCGGGGATAGGATTAGAAACCGCCATTCAATTCGCGAGGGCAGGAGCACCTAAGGTTGCGCTGATAGGGCGAGATCCTGAGCGTGGGGAGTTAGCGCGGCGGAAAGTGGAAGCTGCCAAGCCTGGCGTGAGCGTCGTATTCGTTGCTGCCGATGCGACAAATCCCAGCGAGGTCGAAAGGCTGGTTTTCGAGATTACACGCCTGTTCGGGCACATTGATGTGCTTGTCAACTCGGCGGGTCATGATCGCACGGCAATCTTGTTTCATGAGATTCCCCTGGAGGAAATTCCGTCAATCGTTCGTTCCGGTCTAAACACAACACTGCTGACGTGCAGGCTAATTATTCCGTTGATGTATGCCCGTGGCAGTGGAGTGATAGTGAACGTGGCGTCGGACGCGGCGAAAATAGCTACACCTGGCGAAACTGTGATCGGAGCCGCCCTGGCAGGTATTGTGATGTTCTCAAAGGCCCTCGCTCTCGAAGCGAAACGTTCCGGTGTAAGAGTAAATTGCATTACACCGTCCCTTGTAGAAGGTACGAGAACTTACGACCAGATCTTTGCGCAGCCTTTCAGTGCCCGTCTATTTAACAAAGCGGCGAGTCGCGCAAGCTTAGGGGTTGTAACGCCTAAGGATATAGCTCCACTGATCGTTTTTATTGCGAGTCCGGATGCAGCCCGTATGACGGGTCAAGCAATCAGCGTGAATGGTGGAATATCTGCTGGTTAAGTCGCAGGCTCCTCCTCAGGGCGAATGGCACTTACTTTCAGGCCCCGCTGAAGGTGTTGCTGAAGTTGGGACGGCGACAACAGACCAGTTGCAAAGCAAATCATGGATAAACAATAGCTACTGGCGGGGCAGCCGTGACAACATCACAAACCGCCTGAGGTGCTTAAATCTCAGGTTTTTGGGTTTTGGTCTGCGGGAGGGATACGAAACAATAACTAAAGTCACTCGTGTGATGTACAAATCTTGTGGCACATGGGCGTGACTGTGAGTGACGGGGCCATGTGCGTTGACTCAGGGCTCATCGCTTATTGACCAGTGAAATTAGACGCGATGAAGTTGCCAGGGGGAGTAAAAAACATGAACAGCGTTTCCTTGGTTTTGTCTGTGGCGGCAGCGTCCTTGAAGGTCACTTTCCACTCTTTGCCCTTTTTTCCATCGACCAACTCGAGTTTGTCTAGTTTGACAGCAGACCAAGAGACGTCAATTTTGCCGCTTTTAACTAAGGCGTCTTTGCGTTGAGCCGCACAGCCACTCACGGTGGCTTCAGCAGCAGGCTTGCTGCCATGGAAGTGGCAACTCCCGCCTTCCCCGGCGAAAGCAGCAGATGTCCACAAAGCAGCGGTCAGAGTCAGGGCGGCAAAGATGGATTTTTTCACGATGATTCCTTGAGTTACAAGTTTAAAAAGATAGTTGACTTATTTCAGCGTGTTGCGACTGTCGTCGGTGGTGTTTTCAATGGCCATGTCCTCGTGGGCATGTTGGTGCTCTTGCACAGGAAAACGAAAGCTGTCGGGGTGGCGGTCATGCTGGTAACCGTGCAGTTGCGTGAACAAGAGATAAATACCAGCGTAGATCAGGCCCAAGTTGGCGATGCGGCTGAAACGCTT
>CAMEAW010000101.1 GCA_945911685.1 Bordetella parapertussis | reverse complement strand
GTGATGGATCCACCAAAGGCCTTGGAAAACTCAATGATGGCAACCGTACCAAAGGTCGTTTGAAAGCCCGTCAGGCCCAGACGAGAGAGATACGGCTCTTGGAAAAGATCCGCCCATTTTGTTGGCGGCTTGCTAAATTTTTTGGGGTTATAAGCGATCCCGACAAACTGGGCGGCGATGGGCACGCCAAAGGCGTCCACCAGGCCGGCTTGTAAAGTCGAGGCATTTTTCAGCTGGCTGGCATCAAATTTTTCAAATAAATTATCGGCCTTTCCGGTCGCACTTGGACCTGGATCGAGAACAAAGGTATCGAAGACAGGCCGCCCACGCGCAGCCTTGGCTTTGGCAATCTGATCGACTGCAAAAAGTGGTTGTAATTCCAACTCGACACCGGCGCTCTTTTTAAGAGCAGGTGCCACGATTTTTCTGTAAGCCTCATCCCAGGCGCCGGGATAGATGGCACTACTGACGGAACCTTTGGCAAAGGCTAGATTAGGATAAGCGACAGCGCCTGCAAGGGCGGCAGTGCTTTGCAAGAAATGGCGGCGTGAGAACTGACTAGACATGACAACTCCTAAAGGGGGGTGTATTAAGCTACGGCAGGAAATATTGTGGGGATCGCCTCAGGACGCAATCCGCACCACGCAGTGCCTTGCGTTGAGCGTTGCGCCAGTCTTGGCATCGTGATCTTTAGTGCAGTGCGATCTTTAGTCCAAGCCTCGACAACAAGCGTGGGCCCCAAAGGTAGATTCAAACCAATCTCGACGGGCCAATAGCCCTCGAGACGCTCAGAATCTAGCATTAAGTGCTCGGGTCGCACGGACACCACCACGCGCGCGCCTTTCGCAAAAGTTGCGGTAGTCGGCAGCGCGATTTCGGCGCCGGCGTCAAGTGCAATGACCTCTGCGCCAGACTCGCTTGCCTTGACGAGGCCAGGTAGCAGGTTTGTTGAGCCAATAAAGCTATTGACGAAAGGCGTTTGCGGCCTGTCATACACATCTGTTGGCGTGCCAAACTGCTCGACATGACCTTTATTCATCACCGCAATGCGGTCGGCGATACTCATCGCCTCTTCTTGATCGTGCGTCACCATGATGGCGGTGAGCCCGAGCTGCCGCTGCAACCGCTTGATCTCGATTTGCATATCGAGGCGCAAGTTTTTATCCAACGCGCCAAACGGCTCGTCTAGCAAAAGAATCGTCGGTTCGGTCGCAATGACGCGCGCCAAGGCGACACGCTGTTGCTGACCCCCAGACAATTGTCGAGGAAAGCGCTCAGCAATATGGGGTAACTGGACAACTTCTAAGCACTGCGCAACCTTTTTCTTGATGGCCACACGATCGACACCTCGAGCCTCCAGGCCATAGGCGACGTTCTCTCCGATGGTTAAATGAGGAAAAAGTGCGTAGTTTTGAAATACGATCCCGATGTTTCTTTTGTTGGGTTGCAGATGATCGATGGACGCGCCATCGATACGGATCCTGCCCGTTTTTTGTGCCACAAAGCCCGCAACAATACGCAGTAATGTTGTTTTTCCACATCCCGAAGGGCCCAGCAAGGCGACAATCTCGCCTGCGTTAATGGACAGGCTCACATCATCAACCGCTGTGAATGCCCCAAAGGTGTGGGTGACTGCGTCGATGTCTAAGGTGTGATGCGCCATGAGCTGAGTTTTATATTAATGATTCTAAGTCAGGTAAGCAATATCCGTGCCAACAAACATCAACGGAAAACGCCTGACTAAGTCTGCCTCGCAGCCTTCCTAATAACATTACCGTAACCAAATGGGCGGTATGTGAAATTCCTATTTTCCGTAGTGTTATTTGGTGATTTATCGTATTGTTGTTTGGTGACCAGCAACTAGCAGCCAGCGACAGTGGTGCACTTTCATCCCGAGAAGCCATTGCGAACGGAAATCAACCAACGCATGGCTACCGTATACACCGATCAACGTAGACGCTTAATGCACGTTTAGGCGACAACTAGCTTGAAAAATTCCGGTGATGCTTTCAGTGATGGTCGCGCTGGTACGAGAGGCGATTACCGTTGGTCAATCCGTAGGTTATGCCCTTGAGAAAATCTGCGGCATCGCACCCGACGCTTGGAACGACCCACGAGGGCTAACTAACGGAAGCGAACTTTTCTACGGGCTAGCGACTTGGCAGCAGAACATGGGCCCTGGGGGCCAGGCGTCGACTTTGCATGACATGCGCCGAGGTCGGCGTACCGAAATCGAAGCTATCAACGGACTCATCGCCCGCAAAGCCCAAGAGATGGGAGTTGAAGCCCCGATGCACACTTTACTATGCAAGCGAGTCCGTGCTCAGGAGCTCCGGCCCGCTGCCGAGGCGTCCTATCGCGAGGAAGAACTTGCTGCTGAGTTGTGGGCAGCAGCCCCTCACTACCGCTTTTGAATAATCACCGATTTGCGCGTTCTTAATTCGCCCAATGATTCAATTATTTTCTTTAGAGAACACTGCGATGCACATAATACAGCTGGGTCCCTTGATCTAGCGCACACTACGCTGGTGGGTGTCACGCAGCTGTTTGCTTGAGAGAGGAAAAGTTCATGTCCTACGCACAAACACCACCGATTGGGGCAGCACGGCGCTGGGAAAATTGCTAGACCTCGAAGTTACTCACTAAGTGGCAGAAGTCAGGAGAGCGAGTCATCAATATTTTTTTTATTGAAACCTTTCGAGTTTATTTTTATTAGCATTGATTCTAGAGGTATGCGTTGCGATGTCAATATCAATCCATCACCTGTACGATTATGCGAGATGCCATGGCACCACCCGTCAGTATTTGCTGTTCAACCGGCGAGAGTGATGCCTGCGAAGTCGCATTCCATGCATTGGCATTGCCGTCATTGACGTCAAAGCGTGGAAAATTACTGCCAGCAATTTCAACGCGTAAACGGTTGCCGGCGGGTACGACGTAGGCGGTATCCCAAAGGTCGACCGTGATTTTTTTTGTTTCCTTGTCTAGTCCTTTGACCCGCAGAACACCCTCGACAATGTTTGCGCAATAGCCGCTGGGCCTGACGTCTATCAACTTTACATTGAAGTCGGCCGATTGCGCCGAGCAGCGTACAAAGAGTTCGGCTTGGACATTGCCGATTAAGCTTAGCGGTGACGTCAAGGCATCGCTTGTAAAGACCAGTACGTCGTGGCGAGTTTCTGCAGGCGCTTGATCTTGTACGCCAGCGTGACCGTACCAGTAACCCAAGTGACGCCCACCAATCGTCGGTACCGGATTGTTGGGATCGTGAACAAACCGGCCCGTGGTTTCTGTGCTTGAGGTCGTTTGGGCTAAACGCCCATTTCCCTTGCTGGTGTTTGGGTGGGTTCCCCCAAAGTAATAGCTACGTGTGACCGTCTTAGGCGGCCATGCGTCTGCCGTCTGCCAAGCGTTGGTGCCCATGACAAAATAACGAACATTCGACTGAATTGGGGCTTGTTGTTTTTCTTTTTGTAGCCATTGATCGAACCACTCCAGAATTTGTCTGCTGAGCCCCGGTTGACCACCAACCGCTTTTGAGCCAAACGCCGAGTCGCCTGCTGATGACGGCCGTAGGCTAATGTAAGACTCATGATCCCAAGGGCCGATAATCATGTTTTGATGGGTCGTCGTGCCGCCCGCGACCTTGCTCTTTTGAATCGCCTGGTTCAGATCGAGGTGGCCTTTCAGAAAACCGTCGTACCAACCCGCAATATTGAGCAGTGGTATGCCAGACTCGGCGATCGGTTGAATAGGATCAAGCGCTTTCCAATAAGCGTCATAGTCAGGGTGTTGCAACCAGGTGCGCCAGTGCGGAACCAGGCTATCCGCCGCTCCAAATACGTCAATGAGGGGGCGGACCTCGATCGCCGCGGCAGGATTGTCAATAATCCACAGCAGGCGCTCGCGTGCCTGAGCCAAGGCCTCGCCGGTGAGAGATGATTTTCTGAGCGTATCGAGCGCTTGGGTTGCGAACCACCGCAACATAAATAAGGCCTCAAAGGCTCCGCCGCTATACACAAAGCCTTCGTAAGAGTTGCTGCCGCCAATATAGAGTGCTGCGGCTTTTAGATGCGGTGGCCTTGAGGCAGTGGCTTGCGCGGCAGAAACGCACATATATGAAGAACCATAAATACCGACCTGTCCGTTGGACCAAGGTTGAGCGCTTGCCCACTCGACAGTATCGTAGCCGTCTTGTCTTTCACATTGGATGGGTGACCAGTCGCCATCGCTTTGAAAGCGTCCGCGCACGTCTTGAATCAATAGCGCATACCCGTGTTCGACCGCTTCAAAAGGGTGAACCATCAGTGAGGTCATGTAGACCGGATGAGTCTTGCTATAGGGGGTGCGATGAACCAGCACAGGGTAGCGTTTGTCATTGCCCGGTCGGTATACGTCACCTCGCAGGATGGTGCCGTCACTCATTGTGCAGGGTACATCTCGTTCGACGATGATTTGCGATGCGGCGATTTTCATTTTTTAGCTCCTTCTGGTGTATCCTACTCAAGGTACTCAGAGGGCCCCTAGGTATCTTTTTCTTGCGTGATCATGGTTGACTCTCGACCGGTTGGGTTTCCCCTAGGTACATTCTTCTTACAAGATCATTATTTCTTAAAGACTCGCCCGTACCTTCCATTTTTATCAGACCGGCTTCCATAAAATAGGCGTGGTCAGAAATCTTTAAAGCGGCGTCAGCATTTTGCTCAACTAAAAGTACCCCTTCAACCGTCGTTGGAATGAGTGTGCGCAGTAAATCCAGCACAAAGCGCACCATCTTTGGTGCCAAACCAGTTGAGGGTTCGTCAATCAATAAAATGCGGGGTTTTGCCATGAGGGCTCGGCCGATGGCAAGCATTTGTTGCTCACCGCCACTGAGTGTCCCGGCAAGTTGTCTATCTCTCTGGCGCAGGATGGGAAACAGGTCATACATCCTCGTCAGACCATCTTCTTGAGCGCTTCTGGTAATTGCGCCAAGCAAGAGGTTTTCACGCACGGTCATTGATTTGAATAATTCTCTGCCTTGAGGGCACAGTACCAGACCATTTTTAACCAGTTGTGCAGGCCTCGGGTTGACGACTCGTTGATCGTTTATAAAAATTGAGCCCTTAACGGCCTGAATCAGACCGCAGCAAGCTAGTAAAGAAGTGGTTTTGCCCACGCCATTGGGTCCTAGTAAGGCCACGAGTTCGCCCGACTGCACACTCAAGTCGATACCGTGTACGACCTGATGGCGATTGTAGGCAACGGTCAGGTCTTGTATTTCAAGTAACATCGCTCGCCCCAAGATAGGCCTCAATGACGCTTTGGTCGCGCTGGATTTCATTGGGTGTGCCCAGCGCAATGCGTCGACCGAAATTAAGCACCATGACATAATCAGACAGGCTCATCACAGCCGACATGCGATGCTCGATCAAGACGATCGTGAGCCCTTCGTTATTCAGTTTTCGCAGAACACCCATCAAGCCTTGCACTTCATTTTCAATCAAGCCGCCCATAGGTTCATCGAGTAGAAGCAAGTTCGGCTCAGAGGCGAGCGCCATGGCGATGGCAGTGAGCTGTCGCAGTAGGGTGGAGTTCTTACTGACCACGGTATCGGCATGTTCTGCCAGATTCAGACGGGCAAGAAGCTCGTTGAGTTGAGTATCTTCAAGGGCCTGTGCCGTGCGAAAACTCTTGGTTCTAAATAAGGCAGACGACAGTTGATTCGATCTAAACTTCAGACGTCCGAGGGCTACGTTATCTCTCACCGAGGCTGTTTCAATCAACTGAGCATGCTGAAACGTTCTGGCGATACCGTGGCGAACAATGTCGTGGGTGGGCAGTTTGAGTAACGAACCGCTATCACCCATGATTTCACCGGTGTCAGGTTCTTGCACGCGAGTTAAGAGATCGAATAACGTACTTTTGCCGGCGCCGTTCGGGCCGATGATGCTAAAAATCTTACCTCGAGGGATGTTGAAGCTCACGTCATTGACGGCAATCAAACCGCCAAATGTTTTGCTTAAGCCAGTGACGGTAAGAATGTTGCTCATGGCGCACTCTTATCTTTGACTGCCTGTACTACCTCTTTTGAGGTTTTGCGTGTCAAGAGGGCCACCTTCAGTGCATGCCATAACTGCAGCGACAAACCCGCCAAACCCGAAGGGTAGAAGCGTACGATTAAGATCAATATCAATCCTAAGATCAATAGACGCCCACTCTCGAAGCCTCTGAGTAGTTCGGGTGAGAGTTGGATAAAAAAGCTGCCTAGTGCGGGACCCCAAATTGTTCCTGTCCCGCCAATCACGACCGACATGATGGCTTCGAAACTGCGCATAAAGGTCGCATCGTTGGGTGACACATACGCGATGTAACTTGCATACAGGCTGCCCGAAACGCTCGCCATCGCCGCGCTAAGCGCTAGCACTTGTAGTTTGACTTTGACGATGTTGACGCCGTACACCGCGCCCAAGAGTTCGTTGCGTTGTATGCACAACAATGCTCTGCCAAAAGGGGATTTAATGATTAAGTTCGATACCATTACAAAAAGTAAGAATACGCCCGTGACCAGCAGGTAATTGGGCCAAAATTCTTTAAACGAGATATCGAAACCTGCGATCGAGAAGGAGCCAGCTCGCGGGATGTTTGATACGCCCCTAGCGCCGCGAGTGACCTCATCCCACCGTTCAAGAATAATCACGCTGACCATTGTGAAGGCAAGGGTGCTGAGGGCAAAATAATGTCCGCGTAGACGCAAAGTCAACAGACCCACTAAAGTGCCAACAGAAGCTGCCAGGACGATACCCGCAAGCACCGAGGTGATGAAACTAAACTGATTGACGGTCAGCAGGGCTGTGCAGTAAGCGCCGATCCCGAAAAAGGCGCCGTGCGCGACTGAGACGAGTCCGGCATAGCCCATCACTAAATTCAGACTGACCGCGAGTGAACAAAAAATCAGCGTGATGGTGATTAAATGTCTGCCGTAGGCGCCCTCAATGAAGAAGAGCGGCAAAGCGATTGCGAGGAGCAGAGCGAGAACGATTTGCAGGGTGATCGAGAGACGTCCGTTCAAGTGAGCCCCCCAGAGGATGGTTTGCCGAAAAACCCCTGAGGCCGCAGCAATAGAATCAGTAGTAACAAGATAAACGCCATCGCGTCTTGGTAGGCAAGCGAAATATACAACCCCCCTAATGACTCAGAGAGGCCGAGCGCATAGCCGGCTAAGATCGCACCGTAAATACTGCCCATGCCCGCTAATATAACGACCACGAAAGCTTTGATAATTAGCATGTCGCCCATGGTCGGGAACACCTGCCCGATCGGTGCAATCAAGCCTCCGGCGACGCCGGCGAGAGCACTGCCCGCCGCAACGGTCACTAGGCCGACTAAACGCACATCAATGCCCACTAAACGGGAACCCGTCGGGTTATCTGCGACCGCCCTAATGCACATACCAATGCGGGTACGCGCGATAAAAATATGCAAGGCGGCAATTAACGCTAGAGTAATTACGATCACCAGTAAGCGTTGGGGCGTGAGAAACACTCCAAAAATAGAAATTGCTCCTTCAATGGGCGGCGCGACCCGAAAGTACCGCGTGCCAAAAATCAGAATGGCAAGGCTTTGAAGCACGAGGAGCACGCCAAAGGCGGCAATAAACATATTGATGCCTGGGCCCTCTGACATGGGTTTGAATACTAAAGCATGCACGACCATGCCAATCACGCCAGAAACCAACGCAGCGATGGCAAGTGCGATCCAGTAATTCAGACCCAGCGGCACCGTGGCGACATACACCACATAGGCACCCACCATCGCGTGCGCCCCGAGGGCAAATTGTGGTATTTTTAGTACGCCAAAAATAAGCGCCAAGCCGATCGCAACTAAGCCGTACAGGCTACCCAGCATAATGCCATTTGCAATCGATTGCGCTAGCAGCATGTTGCGCGCCTAAGGTTGAACGAAGTTGTTGGTCGCCCCATCCTTTACAAAACTAATGTGCATCGGCCACTCTGTGTCGCCCGCAGCATCGAGGTTGCCCCAACCAAGTAGATTGGGCTTGAGCACCGCTAGCGTGGCGGGCATCGCCGCACGCACTATAGTCGGATCGGAAACATTTTTTGCGGCTTCCATCGATCGAGCTAACCAAAGAATGTCAAGATAGCCGACCGCAGAAATGATTTGCGGCTCAACGGTAAAGGCTGCAGCATAGCGTTTACGAAAATCGGCAATTTCGGGTGTGGTTTTCGTCCAGGGGGAGCTCTCAAACAGCATGCCCTCAATCGCTTTGGGTGGTAGCAGTTTCAGCATTTGCGCGCCAGTACAGCCACCGTGATTGATAAACGTACCAGCGTATTGCAATTCGCGTGCTTGTTTAATGACTAAAGAGCTTGGTTCGCAGACCGTGGTCAGCACGATCATGTCTGGTTTTTTCGCTAAGAGGGGTGTGAGTTGAGAGTAAAAGTCGGTGCCATTCTGGTCATAAATGACTTTGCCGACAATTTCTTTACCATTGCGTTCCCATTCTTTTTTGAAGTTACCGGCCCAAGCCGCGCCGAAGTCAGAGTTCACTTCCATGAGCGCGACTTTTTCAATGCCCGCTCGATTGGCTTGGTTGTAGGCGAGCACAGTCTTGACAAAGCCGGGCATGGTTCGATTGGCATTTGACCAAGTGCGTACATAAAGTTTGTTGTTATTTGCAGTGACTGCGGGGTCACCCGAGGCGCCTAAGACTAGAAACTCAGCACCCTTATCCTGATTAAATGACAAGACGGGCACGGTTGCGTAGGTGCCAGGATTTATAACAAAGCGCGCCTTATCTTGACTAACGAGTCGTCTGGCGCAGCTAGCCGCTTTATCCGATTTGAATTCATCATCACAGATGACGATTTTTAATTTGTGCTTCTGTCCCGCAACAGTGATTTCGTCATTCAACTCTTTAGCGGCTAGTTTGATTCCGTTGATAAAGGCCGTTCCGTAATCCGCTCCGCCACCCGACTGAGGTGTGCTAACGCCAATGACGATTTCGCCAGCGGCCATGGCAGGCGAGACAACACCTGTCGTTGCACCGAGCGCGATAAGCGTTGCCGTCAGGGTGTGTTTTTTCGAGTTCGTTAAAAGTCTACGAATCGTGCAGGTAACTTTGGGCATGAGTGTCTCCTCGCCATTTTTATTGTATGAATGAATGTTTTCATTCAACTGTTGTACGTGGCTTCGTGCTGATCAGTGGATTGAAGCCCATACTGAATTATCGTTGTAGTGTATCTTCTTTTCTTCGTTGTGTGGTTGCTCTGGATTGCTGGCTTGCATGGTTCAGCTTGTTCGGGTGGTTCAGGTGGTGCGCCATGAAGGCAAACGGCGCATTGTGGTCAGACACATTGGCAGTGCACGCGATCAAATACAGCTTGAGGCTTTGGTCGTACAAGCCGAACAATACGCCAAAGCCCATCGTACCCAACCAAGCTTATTTACTCATAGTACAGCTGGGTCCCTTGATCTAGCGCACACTACGTTGGTGGGTGGCACGCACCTGTTTGCCTGAGAGGCCTTACTTGTTTGCGTATCGCGCTGCGGGCTGGGCTCAGTGCCGATGTTGTCCTGACTTCTGCCACTTTTGCTGATATTTGATAGGTCTGAATAATTAGCTGTTATTTTTCAATTAGTTACGTTATTTTATTTCTCGAGTTTACGCACTAATGCTATCTTTTGGGCATGCGCGGCGATCTCACAACTCGAAAGACAAGAACGGCCTCAGGCTCGACAGCCGTTCAGGTGGTGCGCCATGAGGGCAAACGGCGCATTGTGGTCAAACACATTGGCAGTGCACGTGATCAAACACAGCTTGAGGCTTT
>CAMEAW010000100.1 GCA_945911685.1 Bordetella parapertussis | reverse complement strand
AGTTTTAGAGGCAATTAATATGAATGACGTCACACTCCAAGAATCCGCAATCGAGGCTTTTCGCGACAGTGCTCGCGACCTCTTGTCACGCGGCAACACAACGGCGCGCGTGCGCCAACTGCGAGTCTCAGACACTGGCTTTGATCGTTCGGCCTGGCAAGAAATCGCCAACGCGGGCTGGTTAGGTGTGCTTGTATCTGAACAAGACGGCGGGCTGGGCTTAGGCCTGCGTGAGATGTCGGCGATTGCTGAAGAGATTGGGCAAAGACTGTTACCCGAGCCCTTAATTGCCGTTGGTGTTCAATTCGCAGCCGTTGTGTCGGGTGTGCCCCAAAGTTCCTTGCGGTCAGTGTTGCTTGAACAATTGGTGGGTGGTGCACTGGTGGCTGGCGTGGCCTGGCAAGAGACGCTGGGTCAACTGCAGGCCCAGCACACGCTTGCGACCACAGCGCTGGCACTGGGCGATACGTTGCTGCTCAACGGCGTCAAAAAATTCGTCACGCCGGCCCAGGGTGCCGATGGCTGGGTCGTGTTGGCCAAGCTCGCAGAGCATCCTGTGCTGGTCTGGGTCCCCGCTGGTACTCAAGGCGTGTCGCACACCGATCAGCGTTCTGTAGATGGTGCCATGCTGTGCACCTTGACGTTGCAAAATGTTCAAGTGCCCAAAACACATTTGTTGATGCAGGGCACAGAGGTGTTGGCGGTTGTCGATCGCGCCAACGATGCTGCCCGGGTGATTCAAGCCGCTGAAATGCTGGGTGTGATGCGCCGCGCATTGGCCGTGACCCTAGATTACCTAGGCACACGCAAACAATTTGGCAAGCTGATCGGCAGCTTTCAGGCGCTCAAACATCGTATCGTAGACGGCTATATCCAAGTTGAGTTGTCGTCGGCCTGCTTGGCAGATGTGCTGACGCAAATCGAGACGGGCGGTACGCTCAGCACACTGGCGAGTCGCGCTAAAGCGCGCTGTTCGTATGCGGCCCTGCTCATGACCCGGATGTCCATTCAAATGCACGGTGCGATGGGCTATACCGATGAGTGTGACGTTGGCCTGTACTTTAAACGTGCGTTAGCGCTCACCGCTTGGTTGGGTAACGTCGACGCCCATCGTCAGCGTTATTTTGCGCAACGCTCGCTTGCAGCCTCTGATGAGCCCGCCTTAGCCAAGGGTACAAACAGTGCTTTGCTAAGAGAGGGTGCGTTTGCCAAAGATGCAGATTGGGAAAACATGCCCGAACCCGAGTTTCGGCAAATGCTGCAAAATTTTTACGCAAAACATTATCCCGAAAACCTGCGGCACGTGCCGCACCGTTTGCGCTTCAACGAAATCAAAGATTGGACCAGAACGCTGTCAGAGCAAGGCTGGATCGCGCCCTCGTGGCCGAAAAAATTTGGCGGAATGGGCTTGCCCCCTGGCAAGATGATCGCCTACGTTGAAGAGCAAGAGCAGTACGGCGTTGCGCGTGCCCCTGATATGGGCGTCGTGATGATTGGGCCACTGTTGATTCAGCGGGGTAGTCCTGAACAGCAGCAAAAGTTTTTACCTAAGATCATCGCCAACGAGCACGTGTGGTGCCAGGGCTACTCTGAGCCCGGCGCTGGTTCAGATCTGGCTGCGTTGCGTACTGAAGCGGTTCTTGATGGTGACGTGTTTGTCGTGAATGGTCAAAAAATTTGGACCACGCTCGCGCAAGACGCCACGCATATGTTCGCGTTGGTGCGCACCGATAAAGACGCCAAAAAGCAATCGGGCATTAGTTTCTTGTTGATCGATTTAAGCATTCCGGGGATTACGATTCGACCCATTCAAAATATCAGCGGACAAAAAGAGTTCTGCGAGGTGTTTTTTGATAACGTCCGGGTCCCGGCAGAAAATCTGGTTGGACAAATCAATGAAGGCTGGACAATCGCCAAAGCACTCTTAGGCTTTGAGCGGATCTTTTTGGGTAGCCCCAAGCAGTCACGTTATGCCTTAAGCCAACTCACCAGCCTTGCCGAGAGTTTGAATCTGTTTGCTGATCCCGTTTTTGCAGCACGCTATGGCGAGCTGATGCTGGATGTGGCTGATCAGGTTTCTGCCTACACGCACTATGCAGAAATGGTCAAGCGCGGCGAAACCTTACCGCCGAGCGTGTCGTTGCTAAAAATCTGGGGTACCGATACGTATCAACGGATTTGCACGCTCTTAGTCGAGTCGGCGCAAGAGCACGGCGCGACGGGTGAGACCACCGACTTTGGTGCTGAAGGGTTAGACGCGCCAGCAATATTGTTTCATTCGATTCCTTCAACGATTTATGGTGGAAGCACCGAAATCCAAAAAGAAATCATCGCCAAGCACGTGCTCAAATTGCCTGATTAAGGAAGTGACAGGTAAAAAAACCTACGGCGGCGCTTGTGTTTAGAATAATCTTATCAAGGTGTGCAAGTTGGAAACGATTGAATATGCAGTGAGTCAGGGCGTTGGCACGCTCACGTTAAATCGCCCTAAGCGCAAAAACGCGATCGACGCGGTTATGCGCAAAGAGCTGGGGGATTTGATTGCGACGATGCCGCAACAGCGTGACTTACGAGCCTTAGTCATTACAGGGGCCGGGGCAACCTTCTGCGCTGGGGGCGATATCAGCGCCATGGGCGAAGCGACCTTGAGCGCGCAAGAGGGGCGCGAGCGGATGCGTTTTGATTATCTGTCTTGGATAGAGACTTTGTTGCGCCTCGAAGTGCCTGTCATTGCGGCTGTTGAGGGCGCGGCTTACGGCGCTGGGTTTAGCCTGGCGTTAACGGCAGATATTGTTCTGGCGGCACCTGATAGCCGTTTTTGTTTGTCGTTTATGCGCCTGGGTTTGGTGCCCGATTGCGCTGTTTTGTATACCTTGCCACGCATTGTGGGCGTGCAGCGTGCGAAAGAGCTCGCTTTTTCAGCGCGCGAGCTAAACGCGCAGCAGGCGCATGAACTCGGGATTGTGCTCGAGGTGACCCCTCAGGGCCGCACCCTCGAGCGCGCGCATCAAATGGCAACTTGCCTGGCTCAAGCTGCTCCTGCGGCGCTTGCCATGACCAAGCGTGCGTTTAATGTCTCGTTAAATAGCAGCTTAGATTCGATGATGGATATTGAGTCTTCAGCTCAAGCCGTCGCACGTACGACGCAGTGGCATACCGATGCTGTCCAACGATTCTTAACGAAACAACCTGCCGCATTTCAATGGCCTAAGGCGCTGGATTAAGCGTGTTTGAGACCTCGCGCCAGCTGGGTCGGATCCCGGTGATTGCGGTGCGCGGTGAAAGCGGTGTCGAGCAGACTGCCTTTCTTAAAAAGCTATTGACGCACGCCTCGATGCGCGACTCCGTGGTGTTGACCGATAGCGTGCATCGTGATGTTGCGCTGGGGTTTGGCCGGATCGAGGCCTTTGTCTGGGCGCCCACGGTAAGCGCAGAGGGCTGTTTGTGTTGTGGTTTAAATAGTGGTCTGGGCGATGCGTTAAGGTCTATTTTTTTGCGTGCACTCACTAAACGCACGAAGCCGATTGATCGCGTGTTCATTGATGCCACCAGCTTGGCCGTTGAGCAGATAGCCTTCACCCTGAAACATGCGCCTTTTTTGGGGCAACGCTACCTTTATCAGGCGACCCTGACGGTGACGGGGCCGCGGGTTGTGATGGCTAATCAGGTTGGTGCAGTGTGCGAACAACTCTGTGATTTTGACGAAAACAACATTTTGAAGCCGATTTAGTGGTTTTTTGTTGTCAGGTTGTTGGTATGTTGCACTCAGACTTGAAGGGCTTGGCTAAGTTACGGTACACTCAAGACGTTCACTTCAGCGTGCTTAGTCTCTGGGTTACGATGCATTGCTTAGCTCGGCTCGCCAAGATCTAGACCTTAATGAGCGCGATTCAGGGTATGCAGCCAAACACGCTCGGCGTGTGGCAGTGGTTTCGATCACAACGTTTCATTTTCAAAGATTTATCTATTTGTGGCCTAGCGCATTGTTGCGTGCGTCGTATTAGATGATCCTCATGGTCTTAGTCGACACATGAGCGCCTCTACTAAAGATTTAAAAACGTGTTCATGGGGCGCGAAGATACTGGCTGTTGAGCAAGTGTTCTAGCGATAGACGATGAATTTTTGCATCAATCAGCGATTCAGTCGATAGCGAGTCTGAGCATTGCGTAGTGGACGGTGAGTCGTTGAATGACTCAGTCATAGTTGAACAGGAAAGAAATGAATTTAATTCGTAACGTACAAAATAAAACTGGTCGAGCGCAAAAAGCGATCGACCAGTTGTATTTGGTTGCGGGGGCAGGATTTGAACCTACGACCTTCGGGTTATGAGCCCGACGAGCTGCCAGACTGCTCCACCCCGCGTCTGAGAAAAGAAGTATAGCGTAGTTCACGCTTTAGGACAAGTCAGCGCAAGAATGCGCGATAAGGACACTGAAATTATTATGAATGACCCGCACGAAAAAAAAGTTGATGAAGACGCAAATACAAACGCGTTAACAAGTGCTAATGCCGGTGGCGCGGCAGCAGATGTTGTCGCAAGCCCGACTGCAAGTGCAAATGCCGATGACACAGCAGTAAATGTTGTTTCACACGCGAGCGCGGGTTTGAATGCTGATCACACAACAGCTGATCCTGTTGTCCTTGCCGCTAAAGAGACTTCGCCTGACACCGACGTATCGTTTGCTGTGGCGCCGACCTCTGCACAGTCAGAGCAAGATGAGCAACAGCAAAAACAAAAATTGCTACAAGCAGGCGTTGTCCTTGAAGCCGCGTTGCTGTGCGCTTCGGCGCCGTTGCCTCTTCATGAGCTCCGCAAGTTATTTGAGGTCGATGGCGACGAACTGAGCAATGTGCAAATCGTGCAAGCGCTTGAACAGTTGCAACAGGCTTGGCTTGATCGCGGCATGGAACTCGCCGAGCTCGCGAGTGGTTGGCGTTTTCAAAGTCGCGCTTCAATGCAGCGTCATCTCGAGCGACTGAGTCCCGAGCGCGCGCCAAAATATTCGCGTGCTGTGATGGAGACCCTTGCGATCATCTCGTGGCGTCAACCCGTGACACGTGGTGACATCGAGGATATTCGCGGCGTGACGGTCTCTTCACAAATTATCAAGACACTTGAAGATCGCGGTTGGATCGAAGTCATTGGCCATCGTGATGGGCCGGGCCGGCCTGGGTTACTAGGCACGACCAAGCAGTTCTTGGACGATTTAGGCTTGCGAGCACTCGACGAACTACCCGCCCTGGGCGCAGCCGAGATCACCGAAGCACTGCAGTCACTGACGCTTGAAGGGCAGACCCTGACCGTAGAGCCCAAGTCTGGCGACCTGCTTGGCCAACCGATAGAAGAACACACCTCGTTAGAAGACGACGCTCCAACACAAGACGACGCAGCAAGACAAGACGACGCTCCAACACAAGACGACGCATCGACAGCAGAACACGCTGCCGATGCACTGCCCCTAATTGATGAAGAGCCTGCCGCTCACGCGGAGCCCTCATCACCCTCTACTTTTCCCTCGGAGTCCAAGTGACTAATACCAATCCTGAACAACCTGTGCATGCGCCAATCGAAGCTGCTGCCAACGCTGCGCCAGAGCAGTCCGTGCAGCCTGACGCAGCTGCGCAAGAGGGGCAGGGCGAGGCGACCGGTAAGCCTCGTGGCCGCAAATTACGCACACCGTTTCGTCGCCGTCGCAGTGAATCCGCCACGGGCGAAGCTGAACCAGAGGCTGGTGCGCCACCGCGCAAACCACGCAGCAAGGCATTTGAGCCGAATGTGGTCGAAGAGGTCGTCGATCCGCGTGATGTGGTTGAAATCGGTGACCCAATCGAATTTGAAAAAGAAGCAGATCAAGCGCTATCGTATTTGACTGGCACCGAACGCAGTGAACAGCGCTTGAATAAATATCTGAACAGCGATCTCTTGATGCCTAAGTTGCACAAGGTGCTGGCAGATGCAGGGGTGGGTTCGCGCCGCGAAATGGAAGAATTAATTATCGCTGGCCGAGTTTCGGTCAATGGTGAGCCTGCGCACATTGGCCAACGTGTTGGCGCGAACGATCTTGTGCGCGTAAACGGTAAGCCCGTCACCCGTAGCAGTACCCGCAAACCGCCCCGTGTCATTCTGTATCACAAGCCTGCCGGCGAAATTGTCAGTCACGATGATCCAGGGGGGCGCGCAAATGTTTTCTCACGTCTGCCCAAGATGAAGGTCGGCAAATGGTTATCGATCGGGCGTCTTGACCTGAACACTGAGGGCTTGTTGATTTTTACCACCTCGGGCGATCTGAGTAATCGCCTGTTACATCCGCGCTACGGTAATGAGCGAGAGTATGCCGTTCGCGTGCTTGGAGAATTGGGCCCAGAACAGCGGCAGACGCTGCTTGACGGCGTGACGCTTGAAGATGGCCCGGCAAGTTTTGGTATGGTTGAGTTCATCGGAGGCGAGGGCAGCAATCGTTGGTACCGCGTGACCTTAAACGAAGGTCGCAACCGCGAAGTGCGCCGTATGTTCGAGTCGATTGGGTTAACCGTGAGTCGCCTGATTCGCACGCGCTTTGGTGACATTGTTTTACCCACCACGTTGCGGCGCGGACGTTGGGAAGAACTCGATCCTAAAATTGTGTCAGCCTTGATGATTCAGGTGGGCCTACTGCGCGACGACGACGAAGCAGGTGATGGGCGCTCGCGCGCGCCACGTCAACCGGATTCGCACGACAGTGCTCTGCCGCCAGGTTTTGGTACGCTAGATCAAAACGGTACCCACGGAGCCCGAGTGGGTCGACGCGGCAATATTCAAGGTGGACGCTCGACTAAGCCTGCGCCTTTTTCTCATCCCTCAGAGTCAGCACCCACTGTGTTGACTGTGGGCGGAGGTTTTGCCAATGGGCACCCGGGCGGTCAAGGCGCTGCCCGAGGCGCGCGTGGCAAAGCTGGAGCGGGAGGCGCGCGCGGGCCTAATAGCGCCGCTCGGCCGGGAGGTCCTAAAGGTGGGTTTAGTAAAGGTGCAGGTCGTGGCGCTCGCCCCGGCCGCTCGGATGCCGGACCTGCGGGTCCGGGTGGACCGCGTCAAGAAGGGCGTCCCGATGCGCGACCGCCTAGAGGCTCCGCTGCAGGCCAATCGTTTGACCCCAACGGCCAACCGGCTCCGCGGCCAGAGGGTGGCCCACGTCGGGCGCGCACCTCGGGTGGCCCAGGCGCTGGTCAGGGTGCCCCGACTGGTCGTGCGGGCGCTCCGTCGCGTGGTCGTGGGCCCGGCAAGTCAGGTGCTGGACGTTCACCGGCGGGTGCTGGTAACGGCAACGCAAACAGCGCAGGCAAGCCACGCTCAGCACCGCGCGGCGATGACTGGCAGCCCAAAGGCGCGGCAGCGCACGAGTCGCGTCTGGGCTTCACGAAACCGTCGCGAGGCGATCGCTAGGTGAATGCAGAGCGGCCGCGCAGCGCTCACTCAGCGATTGTTGAATGAGCGCCACGTGAGCGCTTTACCCTCACTCTTGCCTAAATCGTTGGTATAGCAAGACATTTTTGCTAAATACATGCTAGAATGCAGGGCTAATATAAGTGGTTTTGCGCTTGGCGTGGTACTGGTTTAGTAGTGGCTTTAACCAAAGATTTGTGTGCGATGCCTTTGCTGGCTGCTGCGTGCGCTGGTGATAGCCCGGCATCGGTTCACCGTTGATTGCAAGACAAATGTTGTTAATGGGCTGTTTTGCAGCCCATTTTTTTTGAATGTATGGCTGATCTCTTTACTCTTACGCAGCAGTCTCTCGCCTCAATGGATATCGAACTTGTCGACGTCGAAAGGGCGGCGCTTGGTTTGTTGCGTGTCACGATTGATCGGCCAGAAGGTGTACGCGTTGAAGACTGTGAGCAGGTTTCGCGTCAGTTATCGCGCGTATACGAGGTTGAGAATATCGACTACCGCAGGCTTGAAGTAGGTTCGCCAGGTATTGATCGGCCGCTCAAAACAGAAGCTGATTTCGAGCGCTTTTTGGGTGAACGGGTCGAGCTCAAGCTGAGGCAGGCAGTTGAAGGGCAAAAAGTTTTTTTGGGTACCTTGGTTGCTGCTGAAGCGGGCGCTGAGGCAGTAGGTTCCGTTGGGGTGGTTAAACACTTCGGTGTCGAGTTTGAGGCAAAAAAGGGCGAAGTTCGACGTGTGGCGTTCATGTTTTCTGATGTTGAGCGCGCCAAGTTAGAACCAGTTCTGGATTTCAAGGGCAAAAAGCGATGAGTCGCGAAATTCTTCTGTTGGTAGATGCATTGGCGCGTGAAAAAAACGTGCCACGTGATGTGGTGTTTGACGCTCTCGAGGGCGCGCTGGCTTCTGCCATGAAAAAGCGCTTCAAAGAAGACGCTGATATCCGCGTGTCAGTAGACCGTAGTTCGGGCGACCACGAGGGGTTTCGGCGCTGGCTCGTTGTGCCTGATGAAGCAGGTCTCCAAGAGCCCGATCAGCAAGAGATGCTTTCCGACGCTCAAGAGGTCGTTGCTGACATTGAAGTTGGTGAGTACATTGAAGAAGCGCTCGAGCCGCTGGAGTTTGGGCGGATTGGTGCCCAGGCTGCAAAGCAGGCTATTCTGCAGCGCATTCGCGATGCTGAGCGCGAGCAAATACTTGATGATTTTCTGGATCGCGGCGAAACAATTATTTCGGGTTCGATTAAACGCATGGACAAGGGCGATCTGATCGTCGAAACCGGCAAAATCGAAGCGCGCATGCCCCGCAGTGAAATGATTCCTAAAGAAAATCTTCGCGTGGGTGATCGTGTTCGCGCCTGGGTGCTAAAAGTTGATCGTGCAGCGCGCGGTCAACAAGTTATTTTGTCACGCAGTGCGCCTGACTTTATCCGACAGCTCTTCGAAAACGAAGTCCCCGAGATCGAACAAGGTTTACTCGAGATCAAAGGCGCCGCGCGCGACCCGGGCGTTCGTGCCAAGATTGCAGTTGTGGCCTACGATAAACGTATTGATCCGATTGGTACCTGCGTCGGGATGCGCGGTTCGCGCGTCACGGCCGTGCGTAACGAACTCGGCGGCGAGCAAGTGGATATCGTATTGTGGTCTGAAGATCCGGCAGAGTTCGTGATTGGCGCTTTGGCGCCTGCTAACGTTGAATCGATCGTGGTTGACGAAGACCGTCACGCGATGGATGTGGTGGTAGACGAAGAGAACCTGCCTAAAGCAATCGGCTCAAAGGGGCAAAACGTTCGTCTTGCCTCCGAGTTGACGGGCTGGCAGATCAACATCATGACCCCCGAAGAAAGTCAAAATCGCCAAGAAACAGAGCGCGCTCAGTTGCGCTCAATGTTTATGAGCCGTCTCGACGTTGACGAAGAAGTTGCCGACATTCTGATTGACGAGGGCTTTACCGGCTTAGAAGAAATCGCTTACGTACCCATGCAAGAGTTGCTTGAGATTGAATCGTTTGATGAAGATACGATTCAAGCCCTGCGTACTCGGGCACGCAACGCCTTGTTGACTGAAGCGATCGCCCAAGAAGAGCGTGTCGAGACTGCGCAAGATTTGATTACGCTTGAAGGCATGTCGCCAGAGTTGTTAAGCAAACTTGCAGCTGGTGGTGTGAATACGCGTGATGAGCTCGCTGAGCTTGCCACCGACGAACTCGTCGAGATGGCGGGCCTCGATGAGGCCACTGCCAGCCAGTTCATTATGGCGGCGCGCGCGCATTGGTTTGACGAGCAGTAATCGAATGTCGGTATGAAGAGCAGTTATTGTTAGTTGCTGTCTTCGCTTGAAGTTGTAACGCTGTAAAAAGGTAAGAGAGAGCCTAATGTCGAGTATCACAGTCGCCCAGTTCGCCATTGAACTGAAAATGCCATCCAACGTGTTGTTAGAACAACTGC
>CAMEAW010000099.1 GCA_945911685.1 Bordetella parapertussis | reverse complement strand
GCGGTAATCGTCTGGGGTGTCTCGCCTGCTTGCTCGGCCAACGTCGCGCATTGCAGGGCGTGTTCAAGCTGACTAACAGCTTCGCCGCCGTATTGATTTTCACCTTCAACGGTGAGTAGTTGTGTCACATCATTTAAAGTCAAAGCCATGTAAAACCTTTTTATACAAGTGCCCGGCGGATTCGCGCAGACAGCAAATCAATGCACGTCACTGTGGCAATGATGATGAGCATGACCGCGCAGGTCTCTGCGTATTGAAAACCGCGGATAATTTCCCACAGCACAACGCCAATGCCCCCTGCGCCAACCATCCCGACCACCGTGGCTGAGCGAACGTTCGATTCAAAGCGGTACAGTGCAAACGAAATCCAAAGTGGCATGACTTGCGGAATGACGCCATACAGGATCTCGTGCAAAGCCCCAGCGCCCGTCGAGCGAATTCCCTCTACAGGCTGGGGGTCGATTGATTCAACGGCTTCCGAAAATAATTTTGCCAAGATGCCAGTCGTATGAATCCAAAGTGCCAGTACCCCTGCGAAGGGACCCAAGCCAACGGCGACAACAAACAGCATGGCGAATACCATCTCATTGATTGCGCGACAAGCATCCATTACGCGACGAATGGGTTGATAGACCCAAGCGGGCACAAGGTTGGCTGAACCTAACAGCGCCATCGGGATTGCCGTGATTACAGCAAGCGTGGTGCCCCAGAGCGCAATTTGCAGGGTCACGATCATCTCTTCAATGAACAGTGGCCATTGCGAAAAGTTCGGCGGAAAAAAGTCGGCAGCATAGGTCGCCATATTGCCGGAGTCTTTGATCAAGTCGAGCGGACGCATGTCAGCGCCCTGCCAAGAGGCTGTCAACGCGAGCAATAACGTTGCCCACGACGCGTACCAAAGAAGGCTGTGCTTGCTCGAAGCGGGGGCGGACAACGTCGCGGCAGTGGAAGAGATATTCATTGCTTTACTTTTTTAGTGCTGCCAGTTTTGCATCGAACTCTGCGAGTTTGGCCTGTTTGTCCGCAGCCGCGAGGCTCTCATCGTTCTCAACTTTGATACGCTGGCTGAATAATTCGAGCTCACGAATCGGAATCAACTGAGCATTGGTAGATGCTTGAAACCCAGCGAGCTTTCCGATATTCATCAAAATCTCTTTTTCTTTGGCGTCAGTCTTGCCATAGCCATAGAAAAAATCTTTAAGTTTTTGTTTGGTCGCTTCGGGCAAATCCTTCAGCATCAAAATGGGATCAGAGGCAATCAGTGGCGACGTCCAGATTACTTTGATCTCTTTAAATTTTTCAGGTTGAACGATATGCAATCTCTCTAGGGCTTCGCTGTTCGAGGTTGCCACGTCTACTTGTTTAATAGCGACAGTTAACAAGTTTGTTTCGTGATTTGCTGCGCGCGAGACTTTGAAAATCTTTTTTGCATCAACATTGTTTTTAGCAAAGACGTAAAATCCTGGAACCAGAAAGCCAGAAGTCGAGTTTGGATCGCCGTTACCGAAGCTCAGTGATTTAGCGTTTTTAAGGACATCTTCTACTGAGTTAAGGGCGCTATCGCGATGTACCACCAAGTGAGAGTAGTAACCTGAGCTACCGTTGGCAGCCACTTGCTGTGCAAAAACCTCGGCACCCGACCGATCAACGGCTTCCATGGCCGATTTGTTGCCCAACCAGGCTGCTTGAACTTTCTTAAAACGCATACCTTCAATGATGCCAGCATAGTCTGAGGCAAAAAACGGCTTCGCCTTAATACCGGTTTGACGCTCGAGATCAGCGAACAAAGGTAGCCAGTTTTGCTTTAGGTTCTGACTGGACTCTGTTGAGATCAAGCCAAAATTAATCTCTTGGGCCTGCAAGCCTTGGGTAGAAATCAGTGGAGTTATCGAAAAAATGGCGAGTGCCAGTAATTTTTTTAGCATTAAAACTCCAATAAATTGAGGGTAGATCTAAGCTGCTTGAAAATAGAAGGGTAGAGCTGAGTGGCTTGCCAACAAAAGCTAGGGTTAAGCTGCCTGACCAAGAGATAGGCCAGAAGTCACGGGCGAGCGTGTTCCTGTGGCCGGTTGTTGAGCACCCAAGGGTGCGAACAGTTCTTCAACCTGAACACCGTATAGTTCGCGCAGAAGGGTGGGCGTCAATTCAGACGCGGCACCGTCAAAAACAACTTTTCCTTGATGTAAGGCCACGACACGCGGACAGTACTTCAGCGCAATTTCGACCTGATGAAGTGAAACAATGACCGTGCACTTGTCTTCGCGATTGATGCGCGCCAAGATCTCCATGACATTGCGTGAAGATTCAGGATCAAGCGAGGCGATGGGCTCATCTGCCAAAATTAGATCAGCACCTTGCACCAGCGTACGTGCGATGGCGGCCCGCTGCTGTTGACCACCCGAGAGTGTCGAGGCGCGCTGGCCGTGGCAGTCTTGAATCCCAACCCGCGCGAGCGCCTGGTAAGCTAAGTTGCGCTCGGCCTGATTGAATAAGCCTAGTAGGCTGCGCCACAAGGGTAGGCGGTGCAACAGGCCAACCAAGACATTGGTCATCACCGACAAGCGGTCTACCAGATTGAACTGCTGAAAAACAAATCCAACCTTAGCGCGCGTTGCACGAATGTCAGGCGCAATCTGTCCGTCTTTCTGAATGACAGAGCCCACAACTTCAATTGAAGAGCCGGCCACTGGATCGCCAGCGAGCAGCCCCGCGATGTGGCGAAGTAGCGTCGATTTGCCCGAGCCTGAGGCGCCGATCAAGGCGATCATTTCGCCGCGCTGTGCGCTTAGATTGATATCGCAGAGCGCTCGCTTTTGAGGGCTAAAGCGTTTGTTCAGATGGGTGATACGTAAGGCCGTAGTCATCGATTTTGTCCATGTATCGTATGTATTGAGTATGTAGGGCTGACATGACAAAGGCTTTACAGTTATGTGAAATTTAAAATTCTAGGGGCGCGCCCGAATACAGCGTAAACAGAGGTATTCGGTTCAAGACTTAGAGGGAAGTGATCGCTAAAGTTACAGCTTGAAAGGTATGCGATCGCCACACTCAAACAACTTGGATTCCTTCGCGCCATACTGTGCGTGCGAAAGCCTGACTAGGTTGATCTGGCGACGCGTGCAGACGTAGGCGCACCAGATCTGCTCTGAAGCCGATTTCGAGTGCGCCGCGGTCGTTTAGCCCGGTCGCTTGCGCTGGGTGACGGGTGACTGTTGCGACCGCCTGTGGCAGCGTCAGGACTTCCTCGTGCACCAAGCGAGCGACGGCACTTAGCAAACTGCCTGGCACATAATCGGATGACAGCACATCCAGTAAGCCTTGCTTTGCCAATTCAGTGGCTGACACGTTGCCTGAGTGCGAACCGCCACGCACCACGTTGGGGCCGCCCATCACCGTGAGTAAGCCTAAATTTTTCGCGTACCGCGCAGCAGCTAAAGTGGTGGGAAATTCGGACATGCTTGCCCCTTCTGCATAAGCCTGTTGAACATGTGCCTCGGTGGTGTCGTCATGGCTGGCTAGGTGGATCCCGGCACGCTTCGAATAGTCGACGAAGTACTGTCGATGCGGGGCGCTAAATTGACTTTGCAGCATCGTGGCATTGCTGACTTTTTCTTCAAATTTTTCGTGACTCCAGCCCTTTTTACCGATGAAGTACACGCGCGCTTGTTCGATGTCTTCCCATTGGCGTTGGCCCGGAGTATGGTCCATCAACGAGATCAGGCCTAGGCGCGCGTGACCATTAAACGGCTCAAAAAGTTCAATGGTATTCGGTGCGGGCAATTCACAACGTACATGAATGTAATGGTCTGCCCGCAATAGATTCTCTTGGGTGTATTGATCCAGTGCCGTCAGGACAGGACCCCAAGTCTGTCCTCGAACGCTTTCGGTGTCAGCCTCGCCAACGCCAAGTGCGTCAAATACCGTTGTGATGCCTGCGCAGGCAATCTCGGCATCATGCGCGATGAGCGCAGGCCTTTCGGCCCACATGACCTTTGGCCGAGGCATCAGATGACGTTCAAAGTTGTCGGTATGAATTTCAATCATTCCAGGCATTAAGAAGTCACCCTCAAGATCAATGGCTCCCGGCGTTGTGCTGAGGCCAGGATCAATCGAATCGATACGGCCGTTCACCACGGACACTGAGCCGTGGATCACCTCGTGATTCATAATCAGTCGAGCGTTAGTAATGACTATTGAGCCGCGCATGTGATGCTCCGAAAATTGGTCATATCGATACGGCGGGTGGCAAGTTGGTTGCCAACGGCCTGGTCGTGAAAGATTCCGACGGCGGCGGCCCCCGCTGCAATCGCTTCGTGGATGAGGGTCACCACGGTTTGTGTATTGAGCGCATCGAGCGAGGCAGTGGGCTCATCCAGTAATAGCAATGAGCGTGGCTTGATCATGCTGCGTGCGATATTGACCCTTTGCTGCTCTCCACCCGAAAACGTTGCGGGTGCCAAGCTCCACAGTCGCTCAGGAATGCGTAGCCGCGTGAGCCACACGCCTGCATGTTCACGTGCCTGCTTAAGCGCGTGCTCATCATGCCCAAGTTCAGCCAACAGTGGTTCAGCTACCAGATCAAGAGTTGAGATCCTTGGGATCACACGTAAAAACTGACTCACGTACCCGATGTGGTGTCGACGTACGTCGATCAGCCTGCGTGGCGTTGCAGTGGTCAACTCAAGTGGGGCGCGGCCGGTCTGTGCGTATTGAATCGATCCAGCACTTACCCGATAGTTCGCATAAATAAGTTTGAGCAAGGTGCTTTTGCCCATGCCTGAGCTACCGTCGAGTACGACACACTCGCCCGCGGCGACCTCAAAGTTGACGTTTTGCAATACAGGTAAAGTCATCTCCTGATGGTGCAAAGTGAACTGTTTGCTCACGTTAGTGAGGCGTAAAACGGGCATGGTCATGGCTGTAGCACCGAAGACACTAATAGTTGGGTATATGGATGTTGTGGATCGTCAAGCACTTGATCAGTCAGCCCTGTCTCTACGATGCGGCCACGGCGCATCACAATCATGCGGTGCGCTAACAAACGCGCCACAGCAAGATCATGGGTGACGATCACCGAAGCTAGCCCCAATTGCTGAGTCAACTGGCGCAGCAAGTCGAGCAATTTGGCTTGAACCGACACGTCGAGCCCCGAGGTTGGCTCATCCATAAAGACCAGCCTGGGTTGGGTCACTAAGTTGCGTGCAATCTGCAAGCGTTGGCGCATACCGCCCGAAAAATGTCGAGGCAAGTCATCAATTCTGGCGGGGTCAATTTCTACACGCGCCAGCCAGTCACAGGCTGTTGCACGCAGTTTGCCGTAATGACGCTGGCCTAAGGCCATTAAGCGTTCACCCACGTTGGCACCTGCCGACACCTCCATTCTTAGGCCATCTGCAGAGTTCTGATGTACGAAGCCCCAGTCGGTACGTGCGAGCAGGCGTCGCTGTGCCTCGGTCATCGTAAAAATATCGGTGAGGGCACCGCCCTCTAATTGAAACTCAACCGAGCCCGAGTCGGGTTGGTCACGTGCTGCGAGTGCATTGAGTAATGTCGTTTTGCCAGAGCCGGATTCGCCCACAATGGCGAGAACCTCGCCCGGCCAAAGCTCAAAGCTTGCGTCGATCAGTGCTGCGCGGTCGCCGTAGCTCTTATTTAAACCGGTTGCGCGCAAGATGGGAGATTGTGTGTCGAGTGGCATGGTGTTAGTCATGCTTTAACCCCGACTGCGCTTTGGGCTCGGACGATGACTCAACGTTATTTTGCTGCGACTCGCAGTAATCAGAGTCAGAGCAAACGAAAATTCGGCCACCTTGATCATCGGTAATGACTTCATCGAGAAAACTATCTCTTGATCCGCATAACTCACAGGGTGCATCCCAGCGCTGAATTTCAAAGGGATAATCCTCGAATCCCAGGCTTTCAACGGCAGTGTACGGAGGGACCGCGTAAATACGCTTTTCACGACCTGCGCCAAACAATTGCAGCGCGGGGTTCATATGCATTTTTGGATTGTCAAACTTTGGAATCGGTGAGGGCGCCATCACATAGCGATGATTGACAAGCACAGGGTAGTCATAGGTCGTTGCGATATGACCATAGCGGGCGATATCTTCATAAAGCTTGACGTGCATCAGGCCATACTCAGCTAAGCCATGCAGGCTGCGTGTTTCACGTTCGCGGGGTTCTAAACGTTGCATGGGTTCAGGAACCGGTACCTGATAAATGATGATTTGGTCTTCTGTAAGCGCCATTTCAGGGATGCGATGGCGCGTCTGGATGAGGGTTGCAGCTTGCGTCTGCGTCGTAATCTCAACGTTTGTAGTGCGTTGAAAAAAGCGACGAATATTGACAGCATTGACGGTATCGTCAGACCCTTGATCAATCACTTTAAGCACATCGCTAGGCCCAATCACTGAGGCTGTGACTTGGATACCACCCGTGCCCCAGCCATAGGGCAAAGGCATCTCGCGCGAGCCAAACGGCACTTGATACCCCGGAATGGCAACTGCTTTTAAGATTGCCCGTCGAATCATGCGCTTGGTACGTTCGTCGAGATAGGCAAAATTAAAGTGCTGATCAACCGCTTGGTTTTCGTGAGAGTCAACAATCTTTTCTAAGGGAGTAGAGGTTTTATTCTTATTCAGCATGTTCATCTCCAGGCTCTTCGTTCAATGTCGGCGTTTGGAGTGGTGAGGCTCGCATCTTTCTGACAAGTTCAAGCTCTGATTGAAAGTCAACGTAGTGCGGTAACTTTAGATGCTGCACAAAGCCCGAGGCTTCAAGGCTATCGCTGTGCGACAGTACAAACTCGGGCATTTGTGCAGGTGATTGCACCAATTCGCCTAACTCAGCTGCACGTAAAGCGCGATCCACTAGACTCATCGCCATCGCCTTACGCTCGCTATGACCAAATGCTAAGCCATAGCCGCGCGTAAACTGAGGTGGTTCAGTTTTACTGCCTGCAAACTGATTGATCATCTGGCATTCAGTGACCTCAATATCTCCAATTGAGATGGCAAAGCCTAGCTCTTCCGGTATGAGCGCGATCTCTACCGAACCCAATCGAATCTCACCCACAAAGGGATGGCTGTTAGCGTAGCCACGTTGGGTTGAGTAGGCCATTGCGAGTAGAAAGCCTTCGTCACCACGCGCAAGATTTTGCAGACGTGTACTACGATCAGCCGGAAAGCGCACAGGCTGACGGGTCAAGTCAAAGGGTGTGGGATCATTTTGCGTTGCTTGATGGGTTTCAATTAACCCCTCGCGGTTAAGCAGATCAATGACGCGCGGCGAAAAATGCTGGTCTTCAAGTTGAGCGTGACTGTTAAGATCTTCACTGGTTGGATCAGCTTTGGCTAACCTTAGCTCTTCAGCCGAAGTGTTGCTGATCGAACCCGTTGTCGCTTGCGTTACTGTACGACTTGCGCCAAGCGATTCCTTTGTAGGCGCGGGTTCTACCGGCTCACTAATCGCTAACAAAGAAAAATCTAACAGTCGCTGGGTATAGTCATAGGTGGGTCCGAGCACCTGCCCGCCAGGTAAATCCTTGAACGTGGCTGAGATTCGGCGATCTAACACCATTTTGCTGGTATCAAGCGGTTGCGTTGACCCGAGTCTGGGCAACGTAGCCCGGTAGGCGCGCAAAAGAAAGATAGCCTCAACCAAATCGCCACAGGCCTGTTTGATGGCAAGCGCCGCAAGCTCTGGGTCAAAAACTGAACCCTCAGTCATCACCCGATCGACCGCAAGTTTCATCTGTTGGCGAATTTGCACAATAGAGAGTTCTGGAACGCTTGGGTCACCACGACGTTGTTGATCAAGTAGTTGGTAACTACTTAAGATGGCTTGCTCGCCACCCTTAACGGCTACATACATGAGATGCCCTATCCTGCAATTTGAATACGGGTTGTTCTGGGCAGGCCGATCAGACCCGTGCTTGTCGCAAAAAAGAGGTCGATACCTCTAGGAAAGCTCGCGTGGTTTTTTTCCCATTGCTTTGCAAAGCCCTCTGCTTGAGTAGGTGTGGCAGCCAACAGTTCAATGGTTGAGGTGCTTATAATCCCAGGGCCTGTCAACATGATCGCAGGGGTTGCGACTGTCGTGGTACTTAGGCCGGCAATATCGAGGACACAGGTCGTAGAGTGGTCTGGGTATTCGTCTGTCCCTTGAGCGAAGCCTTCTAACGCGGGCATTTCATCCCAGTGTTTGATCCAGGCAAAGTCGGCCTCGTGCTGATTTGGCGTGATTTTGCAATCCGTGTGAAACACAATCCAAGTCGCCGCGTCGGTGTGAACGAGGCTAGGAGAAAGCCAAAGCAGTGATCCAGGTTCGAGAAGTGCAAGTAGCAGGCCACTTGAACTTGCGTGCGCGGCCTTTGGCGCTTCAAACGTCACCTCAAGTTTGACTGGGCGCCCAGGGTAAGACAGCGCTTCGAGCGCCGCTCTAAATACACTTTGGCTGCCAAGTGGAATATCACTAAAGCCGGTGCCGATTTCAGAAAGTTCAATATTTGTCACGACTGTTCCTCGTCGGCGTCATTCGAGCCACTTTCACGCGCGACCGTAAAGAAATCGACCTTGCTTGTGGCCGCGCGTTCTTGGCGAATATTCTTTTTTGCGGCAAGTAGTTCTCTAACAGGGGTGAGGAGGGTGTGTTCAATCTCAGCGCGCGCAGAGTCATCAAGCAATAAGGCGTCTGCGACCGCCGCTAAGTAGGCATGGCGATGTGAGCGTCCAACAATGTAGGCGATACCGACGTGACGGTGCACAGGGGCGTTGGAGAGGCGCAAGGCACAGCGAGTGACAGTCATCTCGCCTAAATTAAAGCGCTCGCCACTACCACCAGCCCGAGCTTCGACCATCATCAGCCCGGTTTCAGGTTTACGTAGCCAATGCGGGGTGACTTGAATATGAGGTCGCAGCACGTCTTCGAGCAGGGTCAGCGGTGCGCGCGACAGCAAGGCGAGCCACTGCGCACGTGCAGTGTGTGTTGTAGAAAGGCGACTGTCAGACGGTTGAAACATTCACTTGTTACTTTCTAAAAACAGAATCGCACCGCGATCGCTGTTTGAGTTGGTCAGGTGATCAAGCTTAGGCGGTCAATATTTAGTTTTCATGACACGGATGTAAACGTTTTATGACAATCGGCGATTTGATAGCGGTGACCCAGACGCCAACCCCCACACCGCGACGAGCGTTTCGTTACGCGGTGTACTTTGTGCCGAATATCGAGCAGCAATGGTGGGCGCACGCAAGCCAATGGCTTGGGCGCTGCGCGGTTAGCCAACAGTTCAGTGCTCAGCCTCTGATTGCTGAGGTCGCGCCAAAACGATTCGCAGAATTCACAGAGCATCCGCGACGCTATGGTTTTCATGCCACCATGCGCGCGCCCTTTGTGCTGGCGAGCGAATATCAACCGAGTGACTTGATTCGTCAGGTCAGCGCTTTGTGCCAACATCTGAAACCCTTTGTATTGCCGCGTTTGCGTGTGACGCTGTTAGAGCAGTTTTTGGCGCTAGTGCCTGAGCGTGACGTGCCGCAGATTACTTCGCTTGAGCAGCAGTGCGTGATGCAATTGAATGACTATGCTGTACCACTTGGGCCAGAAGAACTGATCCGACGAAGAAGTGCTGGATTGTCGTCACACGAAGATGCCTTGCTGTTGCGCTGGGGCTATCCTTATGTCCTTGATCGCTTTCGCTTTCATTGCTCGCTAACAGGTTCGCTTGCGAAGGCTTCGTTCCAAGAGGTGAGTGCTTTAACGCAGGCTGCGCATCAACATTTTGATCACTTACCTTTATGCGTATTTGACTCATTAGCCATTTTTGCTGAACCCACCCAAGGTGCCGATTTTGTGCTGCTTGAGCAGTGTCCACTCATGGGCAGCGTTT
>CAMEAW010000098.1 GCA_945911685.1 Bordetella parapertussis | reverse complement strand
GACCTTGCCTTGAAAGCCGCCATCGCGCAAAAAGCGAATGGGCCTGCCGCCTAATTTATTAGGATCAGACGAGGCGCCTAAGATTGCGACCGTTTGAGGCTCAAACAGGCCGTGTAGTGGGTGGTTGTTGGCGGTCGTTGTCATAGGGTCTTGAGATGCATTGGAGTTGGTACGATATCGTTGCGGGGTTGATCAGGTGTTGTTCTTAAGTCGTCGGTAAATCCGAGTGACCTAATGCCTTGGCATGAAAAAGCCGGTCTCCAAAGCGATATTCATTGGTGATTAGCCGTTGGGCTAAGCGCGCGGCGAGTGTCTCTTCGCTCATCCCCATTCCCCCATGTAGTTGAATTGCAGCTTGGGCTGAAAAACGTGCGGCATCGCCCAGGCAAAGTTTCAGTAAGCGAAGGCGTCGAGTTTGCTCGGGGTCAGTCAGGCCATGGCGCAGACACTCTTGCAGCATGCCACGCGCTGATTCGTAACGAACATACATCTCAACGGTACGATGACGCAAGGCTTGAAAACTCGAAAGCGCCACGTCAAACTGGGTGCGCGTTTTAAGGTATTGAATGGTACGCTCGAGCAAAGACCCTAAGGCCGAGACCGTGTCGACGGCTGTCGTCAGTAGTGCCATGTTTTGCGCCGCAGCGATTGCAGCGGCTGCTGAGGTGCCCTGGGCCAGGCACTGAGCGCTCGGGACATTGATATTTTCAAATACAATATCAACTGTTTGAACGCCGTCAATTGAGCGGTAGTGTTTAGTCGGTGCTGGCAGTTCAATTGCGGGCATTAAAAAAAACAACGCTTGCTTGGTAGAGGTCTGCTTGGCAAGAACGAGGTAGTGCGTTGCGTGAGTTGAGAGCGCAGTACCTAGCAAGTGACCTTGCAGGGTAAAGTGCTTGCCACCCGAGTCAATTTTGGCGCTTAGCGCGCCTAGACCTAAATCGGGCTGTGTCGTGCATAGCGTTGAAATCGCGCAGGTTCCGTTTGCAATGCTGGTTAACCATTGCCGACGTTTGGCAGGGTGTTCAACCGCAGCAAGTAAAAGCGGTGTCAGTGCACAACGCTCGAGTAGTGGCAAGGCAAGTGCGTGTTGCCCGAGCCCATCTATGATTGCGACAAGGTCATCCAGGCTGCCGCCCGCGCCGCCCTCTTGCTCTGGGATCAACGTTGCGGCCCAACCCATTTCAACAATCGGATCTATAGCGTCGGCCTGTTGTTGACCTGTGTAAGCGTCAGCGAAGCGCAACGCAGAGTCAAAGACAGGGCCTTCGACCAGTGCTTGAGTCGTGAAAGTCATGCTTTATTTTCCAAAAGGTACGCCCGACGTGTCGAAGTCATGCTTCATTCTCCAAAGATTTCACGAGCTACGACATTGCGCTGTACTTCAGTCGTGCCGCCAGCAATCGTGCGACTTCTAAAGTATAAATAGTTATGTGCCCACAGCGCATCATCGTCTTCGGTACCGTCTAAATGAATAAAGCGCGTTGCCACTTCAGGGCCTACTGCATCAATCGCCAGTTCTACCAACTGTTGGGCCAGATCGCTGCACTGTAATTTCAGCGCAGAGGGTTTCATTCCCAGGGGCTGTTGTTGCATCAGCGCTTCGGTTGCGCTTGAGAGCATTTCGCGTGCCCCGAGTAGTGCACCTTCAATGAGCAGTAAGCGATGCGACAGGCTGCTGAGATCACGGGTTTGTGCATCTTTGCTGGTCTGAGATTTGATCAGAAGCTTTGCTCGCTGCCATAGCAGCGTTAGACGCGCGACGCTGGCGGGCGGCAGTCGCTCGCGCTCAAGCAGGTATTTTGCATAGCGCCAGGCGCGGCCTTCTTCGCCTACTAAGTAGCTTTGATGCACACGGACATCGGTTAAAAACACTTCATTGACGTGATGCCAGCCATCAATCGTGCGGATGGGGCGAATCGTGATCCCTGGGGTATCCAAGGGGATTAAGATTAACGAGATGCCATCCTGCTTGCGCGACTCTTTGGCAGTGCGTACTAAGGTGTACATGATGTCGGCCTCGTGGGCATGTGAAGTCCACATTTTTTGACCGTTGATCACGTAGTCTTCACCATCACGCACCGCGTTGGTACGCAAAGATGCAAGGTCAGAGCCAGAACCCGGCTCTGAATAGCCTTGGCACCACCACTCAGAGCCATCTAAGATTTTTGGTAAGAAACGTTGTTGCTGCGCTGGCGTGCCAAACTTCATAATGACAGGGCCAATATGCCCGACACCATGATGATAGATGGGAGGGCAGTGCGATTGCGCCATGACTTCTTCAAAAATCAAGCGCTGTTTAACGTCCCAACCCGTGCCGCCGTGTTCGACTGGCCAGCTTGGCGCACCCCAGCCTCGTGCGAATACTTTTTTTTGCCAGGCGCTGTACTGCTCGCGCCCAAGTTTGCCACCACTTGCTACAACCGCTCGAACCTCTGGCGGGCACTGCTCGTCGGCAAAGGCGAACAGTTCTCGGCGAAATGCCTCATAAAAAGCGTCATCTTTGAGTGTTGAGTTCATGGTAATACCAAGGTTCGAGTGCGCTGGGCGCAGGTGGATCACCGGCCTTTGTAGACCGGCGGGCGCTTTTCTTTGAAGGCACGTTGCGCTTCTGCAGTATCTTCTGTCTTTGAAAGGGCAACGGTCAGATTTTGTTCAAAGCGGTAGCCTTCGCGACGGGGCATCACAGCGGTCACTTGGGCAGCTTCTTTGGCATAGCGCAGCGCGATTGGCGCTTTGCTGGCGATTTCGCGCGCAAGATCCATGGTGTAGGGCATCAAGTCTTCAGGCGGTAAGCTCGCTTCAATTAAGCCAAGTCGATACAGTTCGTCAGCTGAAACTTTCATGCCAGTAAAAAACATACGTCGTGCCCGTGATTTACCAAAAACGCTCTGCAGCATTGCGGTACCACCTGCTAACCCGACATTGATCTCGGTCATCGCAACGAACGCTGTGTTTGAGGCAATCCAGATATCGCAGGTGGTCATTAACCCGAAGCCCGCACCAATCGCTGGGCCGTTGACCGCACAAATCACAGGCTTATTGCACTCGACAATCGAGTTGCCGGTTTCGCGCACCAAGCGATTATGACGCCAGTAAGCACCCTCTTGATCGCGCAGACCCGGACGTTCGTTTAAGTCAGCACCAGCCGAAAATATTTTTCCGTGTCCGGTTAGCACCACAACCTTGACTGCGTCGTTGTCGTTAAAGCCGTCAAAGGTTTCAATCAACTCGCTACGCATCTGGGCGTTTTGCGCATTTGCGGGCGGTCGATTAAGTGTGACGGTGGCAATGTTGTCGGCGATCGTGACGTTGATTGTCTCTAAGGTCATAGTGTGCTCCGGTTCTTGTGATTCGAATTAATCGTGATGCGACAAATGGCGCTTATTCAACCGTGATACTGGCGCTTCCAGATTCGGTCAGTTGTTTTAATCGTTCGCTTTCATTTTTCAAAAATAATTTAAATTGCTCTTGAGTTTTATTTTCAATCACTAACCCAGTTTTTGCGATGATGGCGTTCACCTCGGGATCGGCAATCGAAGCCTCTATTTCTTTAAAGATTGTGTCTTGTAAGGGTTGCGGCATTGCGCTAGGTACAAAAAAACCAAACCAACCACCAAACACCATATCGACGCCAAGCTCTCGAAAGGTCGGTGTATCGGGTGCGCTGGGGTGTCTTTGTGCAGAGGCAATCGCGATCGCACGTAGTTTGCCCGTACTGACATTACCTAAGGCAGACGTGCCGTCAAAAATCCCGTGCACTTGACCACCCAGTAAATCGTTCATGGCTGGAGACGTGCCCTTGTAGGGAATATGAGTAATTTGGATGCCACTGGCTTTGGCAAACAGTTCGGCTGCGACATGAGGGCTCGAACCGTTGCCCGACGAGGCTAGTATTAACGCGCCAGGTTTTTCACGTGCCATTTTTAATACATCTTCAAGATTTTTATAGGGTAATTTGGCGTTGATGACCAACATGTTAGTGGAGGTGCCGATCAATAAAAGTGGCGTGAGCGAGGCAGGATCGTAGGGCAGATTTTTACGAAGAATTGGGTTTGAAGTAAAACCATAGCTGGTTAATAAAAGTGTGTACCCGTCAGGTGCTGCACGGCTCACATGCTGGGTCCCGATGATGGTGCCACCGCCTGCGCGGTTATCAATAATGACAGTTTGCTCCCACTTGCGCGAGAGTTTCATCGCGATGGCTCGACCAAACACATCCGTAACACCTCCCGCGGTGTAAGGCACGACGATGGTCACGGGCTTGTCTGGATACGAAGCGCCATGCACCGCGGTTGAGACGATGAACCCGCCTAATAGTCCAACGATCAACTTGCGAAAGAGTATTCTCATGGGCTTTGTCAGGTCTCGGTTGTTCTGGACGACGCGGTGAGTGAGTTGCTTCAGTTCGCAGTCGCGCGCGATTGATCAATAATTTTTTTCCATTTTGCAGACTCAGACTGAATCAGGGCGTCCATCGCCTCGGGAGTACTGCCTTTTTCGGTTGCGCCATTTTGAGCAAATTGTTCGCGTACTGCTGGCAGCTTCAGTACGATATTGATTTCACGATTCAGCCGCTCGATGATTGGGCGAGGCGTACCTGCAGGTGCGGTGATGTAGTTGACCGGGGCTGCGGCAAAGCCAGGTAGGGTGTCAGCGATAGGCGGCAGCTGTGGCAAGATCGGGTTGCGTTCAAGCGTTGAGATTGCCAGTGCCTTGACGTTATTCGCTTTAATTTGCGGTAGATAAACTGACACGGTATCAATGGTCATTTGAATCGATCCGCCTAACACTTCTGTAATCGCAGCCCCTGAACCTTTATACGGCACATGCACGATATCGATACCCGCCATCGACTTAAACAGTTCACCGGCGAGGTGGCTTGACGAACCAATGCCAGAACTCGCAAAGTTAATCGTGCCGGGTTTAGCCTTGGCCAGTGCGATTAATTCTGCAACCGAATTCACGGGCAAGTTTTTATTCACCACTAAGACGTTGCTGCCCTCAATGACTTGCGAGACCGAAGCAAAGCTCTTGAGCGCGTCGTAGGGCATCTTTTCCATCAGGTGGGGGTTAGTCATCTGCTGGCCAGGCGTTGCATACAGCAAGGTGTAGCCATCGGGTGGCGCATTAGCGACGATATTGGCACCGAGAGTGCCGCCTGCACCAGGTTTGTAATCAATGATGATGGGCTGGCCGAGCCGCTGCCCAAGAGGTTCGGCAATGATTCGAGCGTTGTTATCGGCCCCACCACCCGCCGCAAACGGCAAGATTAAACGGATAGGCTTTGTGGGATAGGCCGAATTCTGTGCCTGTGCCTGTGCCATCATAGTAAAGGCCAAGTAAACCGGCAATGCCAGTAACGCCGTGGCAAAGCGCCGCCAAACCGGCTGCGCAATCATATTGAAACCGAATGAGCCCATGAAGTCTGTCTCCGTTTGTGCCAAGCCCTGACGACAAGTCAAACACTTAGCTTTTTTGTATTTGGAGTAATGATAACGTCAAAGTCTGCCAGCGCGGGCAAGTCGTACGACGATTTTTTGATCAAAAAAAACTCTCATACAGCAACGTGTATAAGAGTTTGTGGTGCCAATGAGGGGAATCGAACTCCTGACCTTCTCATTACGAATGAGCTGCTCTACCAACTGAGCTACATCGGCTTGGTCAAAAATTATATCAGAGCTTGCGGCGGGTGAAGCGTCGTGCGCGCTACACGGCTTTCTGCGTGACTGTCGCCGACTCGCGCAATTGAGCTTCGAACGCTTCAAGGGATAAGGGTTCATAAAACACATAGCCTTGAAAGAACTGGCAGCCAGCTTGCACCAGAAGTTTGAGCTGCTCTTGCGTCTCAACGCCCTCGGTAATGACGGTCAAGCCAAGTGATTTTCCTAAGTCGATGGTGGCCTGAACGATACTTGCACTTGCGGGGCTGGTCGTGACATCGACAATAAACGAATGATCAATTTTCAATTCATCAAATGGTAGGTTCTTGAGGTACGTCAGTGAAGAAAAGCCAGTGCCAAAGTCATCGAGTGAAAAGCGGATACCGAGTCGTTTTAAGAGGCGCATTTTTTCAAGAGCGTGACTTGACTCAGTGAGCGTAAGACTTTCGGTGAGCTCAAGGGTTAAAAGTTTTGGATCAGCTCCTGTTTTGTTCAGTTCACTCATTAAGTTAGTCACAAAATCGCCGTGTTGAAATTGCTTGATGCTGACGTTGATCGATAGGCGGCGGTTCATGAAAGCTGTTTGCGTTGCCCAGTTTGCTAACTGTAGGCAAGCTTGTGTGATCACCCAATTACCAATTTGCATGATCAAGTTGGTGGATTCTGCGAGCGGGATAAACGTGCCCGGCAGTAACGTCCCAAGTGTGGGGTGTTGCAGTCGTATTAAGGCTTCAGCGCCTTTGATGGTGCCGAATTGGTCGACTTGCGGCTGGAAATAAAGCATAAACCAGTTGTGCTCTAGAGCCTGGCGCAAAATCTCTAAACGTGAGTTTTTCTCTGTATTGACCCGCTGCATCTCGTCATCAAAGAATTGCAACCGGTTGCGTCCCATCGTCTTGGCTTGGTACATCGCCAGGTCGGCATCTTTGACGATTTCCTCAAGCGTGCGAGACTGGTCTCCTGAAAAAAGAGAAATGCCAATGCTAAATGTACCGCTCCAGCCGTGATCAAGTTGCTCTTGGGCTGAAGAAAATGATGAAAGCATTCGCCTGGCAATCGCCTCAGTGATAAAAGAGGCGGTCGTAAGATCTTTGCCTAAGCCGTCTAATAAAATAATGTATTCGTCGCCGCCTATCCGTGAAATCGTATCTCCGGCGCGGATGCATAGCGAGAGTTGTTTAGCGACGCTTTGCAATACGAGGTCGCCTGTCGCATGGCCTTGACGATCATTGACGAGTTTAAAGTGATCCAGATCAATATAAAGAAGTGCGCCGTGTTGTTCAGAGCGAATGTTACCCAATAGAGTTCGACGCAATCGATCATAAAATAATCTGCGATTAGGCAATCCCGTTAACGGATCAAGAAACGCCAGATCATAAATCTGTTGTTCAGAAATCTTTCTTTCAGTAATGTCGCGCTGTATCGACACCCAATGCGTGAATTGACCTGCCTCATTTGGCAGTGGAAAGATATTGAGTTCTTGCCAGAACGTCTCTCCATTCTTTTTATAGTTCAAGACCTCTTCTCGAACCGGTTGCCAAGCCGCTAAGCCTTTTCGAATGCGCGCTAACGTTGCCTGATCGGTCTGAGGGCCTTGCAAGATTCTGGGATTCTGACCAATGATTTCTTCTTGGGTATAACCAGTTATTCTTGAAAACGTTTCGTTCGCATAAATAATGTAGGGTCCAGGCTGATCAATGGGCTGAGCGAGGCTGATTAAAATTGAGTCATTTGAGTGTTCAATGATTCGGTTTGCGACATTTTGCGATAGCACCAAATTTTGATCCAACCGATCGTGTGGTGGCAGATCTGAATCCAAGGTCTTCACGAGAACCCGATATTTGACTGAAGCTGATTAGCCGCTTATGCGCTGGGGCAACTCGATAGTAGGCTAGTTTTTGCTTTTTTTTTGTTTTTTTGGCTAAAAAAGTCTTTTACTTTATCGATTCAGGCACTTTCCTGAGATCCTTAAAGGCGACTGCTCCTCTCACTTCGATTTTGATGCGATCCAGAATGATGCCCGCGTCATCGCGCAAGGCGATCTCGTGCTGCCCGGGCCAAGGTCGCCAGGTTGTGTGTTCGCCACCCGACAACGCTTTGTCATTGATCGTCCAGTGCAACGAATGCTGAGTACCAAACTGCTCTGCTTTGAGCGCAACGTGTTGCGCAGTTTGAGGTATGTCTGGGTCAAGTGCCAAAATCGTACCCTGAGTCGGCATGACAATTCTTGCGTTGGGCCTGGTGGTTGTTAGGTTGGGTTGGCTTGAATCAACGAGCTGAAGGTCAGTACGATTCAAGGTGAAGAGGGCTTGTTCGGTACCTTGGATAAACCACTCTAGATGTGGCGCTTCAAGGGGTTTGCCACTTGCGTCGGTCAGTTCAACGGTTTGGTTGATGACATCACTTGGTGGTTGCGCAGGGTGACTCGATTTTGTACGGTGCAGATGTGACATCACTTCGGCCCATACTGGCGCAGCACCGGTAGTACCGCTAACACCCCACATGGGCGCACCGTTGGCATTGCCCACCCACACGCCAACTGTGTAATGCTCTGAATAACCTAACGCCCAGTTATCACGCATGTCTTTGCTCGTGCCGGTTTTCACGGCGCTCCAAAAACGCGTGTTCAAGACGCTGTCAGTGCCAAAGGTGCTAGCCCGCGCGTAGGGGTCACTCAAAATATCGCTCACAATAAAGGCCGCGCGCGCATCAAGAGCTTGGTGCTCAAGACCGAGAGGTGAGGCGCGCTCGAGACTGAGCCCGCCAAGCGCTGGGCCAAGCAGCGCGGTCAGCGGTGTGTAGCGCCCCGCGTTTGCCAGTGTTCGATAGGCATTGCTTAAATTCAGTAATGACACTTCTGCGCTGCCGAGAGCGAGGCTGTAGCCGTAATAATCACCCGATTGCTTCAACGGCAAACCAACATGCTTTAACTGTTGCGCGAAGGCCTCTGGGGTTACCATCATCAACGTGCGTACCGCAGGCAGGTTCAGCGAGGCGGCTAACGCAGTACGGGCCGAGATCCAGCCTTTAAATGAGTGATCATAGTTTTGAGGGATATACAGCCCAGCTCCGGTTTGAAGCTGTGCACTCGAATCATCTAGCAAGCTCGCCGCCGTGAGGCGTTGCTCAGCAATGGCTTGGGCATAGAGAAAAGGTTTTAAGGTCGAACCGGGTTGTCGTAAGGCAAGCACAGTATCAACGTGTTGGGCCCTGCTCAGCGCGCCAGATGACCCAACCCAAGCCAAAATTTCGCCCGTTTTGTTGTCTAACACGATCACGCCTCCATCCTCGACCTGGCGTTTGCGTAACTCGCGCAACTGGCCTTGCAGCGCTTGAACGGCCACGCGTTGTGTTGAGGCGTCGATGGTCGTTTTGATCGAAGTGCTGAGAGGTGTGACGGGTGACTTCGACCGTCGCCACTCGGCGACACTGTAGCGCGCCACCTGTGGAGCAATCCCTGTGCTCGGTTCAAAGGCCTTGCGTTGCAGCGCTTGGTAAACGATCTGCTCAAGCCCGTCGCACACGGTCGCCGGCGCGTTCGCTTCGATCAAACGCAGCACGCCACACGCGCGTCGTGAAACCTCAGAGGGCGCTGCATTTGGGCCACGCACCAACGCAGCGGCGATTGCGGCCTCTTGATTGTTGAGACCTTGCGCTGCTTTGCCAAACAAGGTTTGGCTCAAGGCGTCAATCCCAACGGTTTCACCTCGAAAAGGTACAAGGTTTAGGTATGCCTCAAGAATCTGGTCTTTACGCCATTTTCGTTCAAGCCATTCTGCCGAGAGCGATTGCTCAACTTTTTTTGTGAGTGTGCGCCCCGCTTTTTTGCTTTTTAAGTCATCGTCTAATAAACCAACGAGTTGCATGGTTAGAGTCGAAGCCCCACGGGTCTTTTGATTAAAAAGGTTGCCCCAAGCGGCAGAAGACACCGCACGCCAATCGATGCCGCTGTGCTCATAAAAGCGTTTATCCTCGCTGAGCAAAATTGCCTGGCGAAAAGCGGGAGACACCGCCTCAAGTGAAATCCATTGTCCTCGGCGCACTCCCTGATTCGTACGCACTCGATGAATGAGCTCACCGTGTCGATCGAGAATGCGCATGTCAGAGGGCTCATGAGAGGCTTTCACCTCAGCAAAGGACGGTAATCCTTCAGCACCTGCATTACCCGCGACGAGGCCCACCCCTAGTATTGACAGACAAAGCACCCCACGGATAGCGTTCCAGGGCCAGCGGG
>CAMEAW010000097.1 GCA_945911685.1 Bordetella parapertussis | reverse complement strand
GATGCGCAGACGCGCCATTTAGGGATCGCAACGCCTGTGCACCATCCAGAACTCGGTGATATCGAAGTGGTGGGGCAACCTGTTGGGCTATCGCGCACGCCAAGCGAAATTCGCTCTGCCACCCCCGCCAGAGGCGGCGAAACCGATGAGGTGATGCGTGAGTTCGGGTACAGCGATGCGCAGATTGCTGATTTGCGCGCTCGGCTTGTGATCTAACAGTTGACAACTAAAATAGTGAGGCAAACAAAATGTATGTAAAGACACTCAAGCAGTTCACCTATGGCTTGGTAATGCTCCTTGGTATGGCTGGCACGGCGCTAGCGCAGGATACCTATCCAACCAAGCCTGTCAAACTCATTGTGCCGCTTGCCGCAGGTGGAGCAAGCGATGTCGTGGCGCGCATTTTTGCAGCCAAGCTTGGCGAACGTCTAGGCCAGCAGGTCATCGTTGAAAACCGCCCAGGGGCTGAAGGCTTGATCGGTGTGGATGCGGCAGTGAAGGCTGCACCCGACGGCTACACCTTGGTGTTAGGTTCAAGCACAACGCTGGCTGCGAATTTTCATTTGCGCAAGACCTTGCCTTTTCATCCAGTGAAAGACCTCGCGCCTGTATCGATGGCCTTTCAAGGTTTCTTCAATATTTTGGTGATCAACGCGGCGGTGCCAGCAAAGAACCTAAAAGAGTTTATTGCCTTGGCAAAGTCGCAACCCGGTAAGCTCGATTACGGCACTGCCACCAGTGGTTCAAAGATTTGTGTTGAGACCTTCAAAGCGATGGCAGGTGTTGACTTGCAAATGGTCAATTACAAAAGTTCACCTCAAGCGCTCAATGATTTGATGGGTGGGCAATTGCAGCTGATTTGCGAGCCAGTGGCCACTGCGATGCCGAATATCTTGGCTGGTCGTTTGCGCGCGCTTGGTGTGACCAGCGCCACGCCGCATCCGGCAGCACCAGGCTTACCGACTGTTGCGCAAGAGGGGCTGCCGGGCTTTGAATACTCGGCATGGGTAGCAGTGTTTGCGCCCGCTCAAACTCCGGCCGCAGTGATTAGTCGACTCGAAAAAGAAATCGCTTGGGTGTTGAACGACTCCGAGACGATTAAAAAAGTACAAGCGGCGGGTGTTGAGCCGATGCCCGGCGATGCCAAAGCTCTAGCCAAGTTATTGAGTGCAGAAATTGAGCGGGCCGGTAACGTGGTGAAGACCGCAAAGCTTCAACCCGAATAGATAAGGAGCCTCATGGCAGGGTTACAAAAGATTTACTTGATTCACGCCGGTGATGTTTCAATGAAGCCGGCGTTAGCAAGTTTCGCGGCCTTATGGCCCGAGGCGCGTGTGATGAATCTGTTAGAAGACTCTCTCGTACAGGATGTTCGCGAAGCGGGGCGCTTGCCGGATTCGATTCCGCAGCGCTTTGATCTGCTGGGGCAGTATTGCGTTGCCGCCGAGGCGACAGCCATACTTTTTACCTGCTCAGCGTTTGGCGCAACGATCGAGGGGTTGAAACTTAAACACTCGATTCCTATCCTGACACCCAACGAAGCCTTATTCGAAGAGGTGATCGAGCGTGGTGGTAAGGTCGCGCTGTTGACAAGCTTTGGGCCATCAATTCCGGCGCTCACTGAAGAGTTAAACGAAATGCTGGCGCAGCGTGGTACCAAGCTTGAGGTAGACGCGATGCTTGTTGAGGGAGCTTTTGATGCCTTGCTTGCCGGTGATCACGCCAAACATGATCAGATCATTGCAGATAAAGTTGCGACACTGAAGGGCTACAACACGATCGTGTTTGGTCAGTTTTCGATGGCCTCGGCTGCAGCACAGGCGCAAAAGCTTGTCTCAGTACCGGTATTGACCACGCCCGACTGTGCGGTTCGTAAGTTAAAAAAAATACTGCTAGGATGACAGTGATTTGAGAATACTTAAATTCTGATTCATAAGCGAGATACGCATCAAAGCTTTGCTAAATTGTTTCTAGGATATCGAATGGTCTACGATGACTTTCAGTTTTTAAAATTTGACCGGCCCGATGAAGGCGTGTTGTTGATCACGCTGAATCGGCCTGAGGTCATGAATGCCACGAACGCCCGCTTGCATTGGGAGCTCACCAAAATTTGGGACGTAGTGCAAAATGACCCCCAGACCAAGGTTGCGATCGTGACGGGTGCTGGTGATCGTGCGTTTTCTGCCGGAGGTGATCTGGCCTGGGTTGAAACCATGGTGGGCAACCCCGAGCAAATTGCGATCGTCAAGCAAGAGGCAGCCGATGTGGTCTACAACATGCTGGCATGCGATAAGCCGATTATTTCTGCGATCAATGGGATGGCAGTTGGTGCTGGCTTGGCGGTTGCCTTGCTTGCTGATATCAGCATCATTTCTGAAAAAGCAAAATTCACCGATGGTCACGTTAAGCTCGGCGTGGCCGCGGGCGATCATGCCGCTATCATCTGGCCGCTCTTGTGTGGCATGGCCAAAGCAAAATATTATTTGATGACGGCTGATTTTATCGACGGCAAAGAAGCTGAGCGTATCGGTTTGGTGACCTTTTGCGTCCCGCACGAAGAGTTGATGCCCAGAGCCTTAGCGATTGCAAAAAAGCTGTCGGTTGGTAGCCAGACTGCGATTCAGAATACAAAAAAATCGTTGAATAACTGGATGCGTATGGCAGGGCCAATTTTTGATAATTCGCTCAGCTTAGAGATGTTCGGATTTTTAGGGGCTGACGCACGCGAAGGCCTGGATGCAGTAAAAAATAAACGTGCTCCGAAATTTCCGTCGGCACAACCAAAGACCTAAGGAACAGAATATGAAAGCAGCATGGTACGAAAAAAATGGTGAGGCGCGCGAGGTGCTCGTACTAGGTGAGATACCCACCCCCGAGGTCGGTGCAGGCGAGGTGCGCGTCAAAATCAGCGTGTCGGGTGTAAACCCCTCTGATGTGAAATCGCGTCGTGGTCGCGCGTTGACTGCACCGCGTATCATTCCGCACAGCGATGCGGGTGGGGTGATCGACGCAGTCGGTGCTGGCGTTTCGGCAAGCCGGATCGGACAACGCGTTTGGACGTGGAACGGTCAGTTCGGGCGGCCCTTTGGTACCTGTGCGCAGTACATCGTGTTGCCAGAGGCGCAGGCTGTTGCTTTGCCCGACAACACCAGTTTTGATGCTGCCGCGTGTATGGGGATCCCAGGTTTGACAGCTTTTGAGGCCGTGCGTCGTTGCGGTGACCTGACAGGTAAAACTGTTTTGGTGATTGCCGCGGCAGCTGCTGTTGGGCATTACGCGGCACAAATGGCGGTGCTTAAAGGTGCACGCGTGATTGGTACCGTCAGTTCTGAGGTCAAGGCAGCACATGCTCGTGCAGTGGGCGTGGCTGAAACGATCAATTACAAAACAGAGAATGTCGCCGAACGTGTGAAGGCACTGACAGGCGGGCGCGGTGTTGATGCCATTATTGATATGGATTTTTCAACCACAGCAGATCTTGTTCGCCAAGGTGCACTTGCACCGCACGGTACCGTGGCTTGCTACGGCTCAAACGAATACGCCGACCCGCTCATCCCGTTTCGCGTATGTTTATTTAACACGCTGAGTTTTCAGTTCTTCTTGGTGTACGACCTTACACCAAGTGAGCGCACGTTTGCGTTGAAAGAGCTCAACTTTTTGCTGGCTTCGGGCAAGTTGGTACACGCGATTGGCGCGCGCTACCCCTTGTCAGAGATTGTTGCCGCGCACGAGGCCGTAGAGCAGGGCAAAGTCATGGGCAACGCAGTGATTGATATCTCTATTGCTTAGTTGAAATCCCAGCTTTCTTGATCACGTCACCCCAGCGCGCATAGTCTTTGAGGTAAAACGCCTCAAAGTCTTTTGGGGTGCCAGGCATCACAATGGCGCCACCGTCTTCAAGTTTTTTCTGCAGCTCAGGCACAGCCAAGGTTTTGTTCATGGCGGCGTTTACTTTATCGATGATGGCTTGTGGAGTGCCCGCAGGTGCCATCAAACCGTACCAGACTGATGCCACCATACTGGGGTAGCCGAGCTCGGTGAAGGTGGGTAAATCCGGGAGTTGGCTGTTACGTTTGACGCTGACAGCCGCGATCGGCCGAAGCTTGCCGCTTTTAATATGGGGCAATAAGGATGGGATGCCGTCAAACATCATGTCGACTTGGCCGCTTGCAACATCGACCACCGCGGGTGCCGAGCCTTTGTAGGGCACATGCACCATATTGAGTTTGGTTTCGGTTTTAAACAGCTCGCCAGACAGATGCGGAGCACTACCCGTGCCAGCAGAGGCAAAACTCATTTGCTTGCCCTGGGCCAGTGCGATGAGCTCTTTGACGGATTGCACCGGTAATTGCGCGTTAACGGCCAAAATGATCGGAAACTCAGCGATGGCGGCAACGGAGACGAGGTCTTTAAATGGGGCGTAAGGTAGATTTTCGTAAAAATAGGGGCCAATGCCGTGCGTAGAGATGCCCGCCTGAAGCAGCGTGTAGCCATCGGGTGCCGCACGCGCAACCAGTGCACTGGCGATGGTGCCGTTTGCCCCAGCTTTGTTTTCAACCAGAATCGTGATACCTAATTCTTTGCCAAACCGCTCAGACAGGGTACGTGCAACAAAATCAGCGGCGCCGCCTGGCGGTACCGTGACGATGAGGCGAATCGGCTTGTCGGGGTAGGCTGAGCCCGAGGTGGCGGTTTGAGCCGAGCTCGACGAAGAGGCTAGAGCGGTCAAAAGCGCAACGCTTGTGCTCAAAAAAACGCGTGTGAATGACATAAAAATTCCGTTTTAAAAATTTGGTTTAATCACAGCTGCAGGTCTTGGTGTCGCACTGTATGCTGAGTGTACAGGGTCGTGATTTTTCAAGATCAGTACATGTCATTAAAAAAGAGCGTGACCCGAACCGTGTCCTATTGACTCGAATTGGTCGACTGCGCGCGTTTGCGACGTAGCCAGCTAACCGTAAAGTAACAGGCTGCAATCAGCGGCGCAGCAATCGCAGCTATGATTTCTGGATGTATGGCGAGTCCAGCCTCTTTGCCGCCTTTCGCCACGTAAACGAGCAGGCTAACAGTGTAATAAGTTAACACCAAAACTGAGAGGCCTTCGACGGTTTGCTGCAAACGTAATTGTAATTTTGCCCGCTGGTCCATGCTTGTTAGCAGGGACTGTGTCTGCTCTTCATTGACAAATTCAATCCTGGTTCTTAAGGTCTGCGTCGTTCTCGAAATACGATCTGATAGTTCTTTTAACCGGCGTTGTGTCCAAATACAGGTTCCCATCGCAGGTTGAAATCGCCGATCCATAAATTCTGACAACGTTTGCACGCCGGGGATGTCAGACTCGCCAAGTTCAGATAGATTTTTTGCATGTAATTGGCTGTAAGCCTCAGAGGCAGTGAAACGAAGGCCATAGCCCGAAACCCATTGTTCAATTTTCGAAGCAATCCTTGAAAGTTCAGCTAAAAATTGGCCGTCCTTGTCGATGTGGATACCTGCTTCTGACTGCAGTTGTGCTATTTTTTCGGACAATAGGGCTAAGTCAGACTCGGCCTGACGCAGGGGCAGCGATAGACTTTTTGCAACAGGAAAAGCCAGCATTGCTGTCATACGGTACGTCTCAGCCTCGGCAAGAGCCCGCGCGATACGACCCGCTTGTCTCGAGCCAAGCACGTTGTGGGGGATGTAGTAAGAAATATAGCCATCCGCATCCAGACGCAGATCGGTCCAAAGTTGTGCCGTCTTGGTCGAAAGCAGAAAGCTGCCAAATAGGGTGTTACCTTTAAATATGTTGGCTACCTCTTGCGCATCGGCAAACAGAGGACGTTGTTCAAACACAAGATCTAAAGCCGAAATGCGTTCGCCGCCCGCTTGTGAAACGGGGGGGCAGCCTAGTTCAGATAACAAATGATTGATTGACGCTTCAAGCGTCAGGCGCGAGGGCTCAAGAGGCCCGGCCACTTCAACTTGGCCTTGAACAATCATGGCGATAGTGGCGAATTCGCCGTGTAACTCCCATTTGACTAAGATACGCTTGGGCTCGTTGGCTAGGCTGAGTAACTTAAAGGAGTGTACTGGTTCAAGCGTATTTGGTACGCCCAAGGCTTTTTCAAGCGTTTCGATCCAGATTATTTGGGTTTGCCGAGAGGTGGCGTCCAGTAAAAAAGACTGCGACAAAACCCTTTCATTTGGCCACAAAGCGATCGGTGGCCGAGCGTGTACTTCTTCGTGAAGTAGTTTTCTTGAGGGATGGTCGTAAGGTTTCATGGCAATCTCAACGAATTTTTAAAACGCTTCACAGCTCGGCTTAGCGTACATTCAAGCCGCTCTCTGTTTTAACATGTACCTCTCTAAAATATATTGGTTAATCGTGAATATCAAACTTGCTGAAAACTTTCGCGCGGTCTTTTATGCACCCTTTTACGCCACCCATGCTTTAGGGCTGTTCGCTGAGCAAGGCGTCACAATCACCTTGCTCGATTCGGCTTCGCCCGGGGCCGGGATTGCCGAGCTGGCAAAAGGCAATATTGATGTCATGTGGGGCGGGCCGCTTCGCGTGATTAAAGAACGCGATCAGTTTGAGCGCACAGAGGGCTCGCTTGTGGCCTTTTGTGAAGTTGCGGCCAAAGATCCGTTTTTTTTGCTGCGCCGTCGGCAGTCGCCACACACTTCAACCCGATCATCAGATCGGGTAAACGAGCTTAGTCATTCAGGCAAAGAGCCACCAGCAGACTTGGCGGTCAATCAGAACCAGCAAAGTCAGCCATTCACGCTCAAAGACTTAGTTGGTCTGCGTTTCGCGTCGGTGTCTGAGGTGCCGACCCCGTGGTTGTGTCTGCAACAAGATTTGCGCGATGCTGGCGTTGATCCCACTAAGCTCGATCGTGTCGGCGACCGCAGCATGCAAGAGAACCTCGACGCACTGATACGTGACGAGCTTGATGTGATTCAGGTCTTTGAGCCCTATGTCTCGCTCGCCCTGGCGCATGCGGACCTTGAGGTCGTGCATGCAGCGAGTCAGCGTGGCTACACTGCTTACACAACCTTTATTTCAACCTTCGAAGGCATGCAGCGTAATCAGGCTGGATTCGAAGCCATGATTTTGGCCATCGAGCAGTTTAGGCCCTGGCTAGCTGCGCATGGGCCTGCTGAACTGGCTCGTGTCGTGAAATCGTTTTATCCGCATGTCAGCCTCGATATCTTGACAGCATGCCTCACGCGTTATCACGCAGCCGAACTCTGGACTTGCCGGCGGGCGATCTCACGCCAGGGCTTTGCTCGACTGGCTGTCAGTATGCTGGATTCTGGCTTCATTGAGCACGCTGCACGCTACGAAGATTGTGTGGCGACCAGCGCGTATGAAGGCTGAAGAGAGCCGACCCTGAAGAGCCAATGCAAACACTGAACCAAACGACCGAACACCCTGGACAGCCAGCGTGAGCCGCTGAGCATATTTGTCAGTGCGCAATGAGCGTGTCAAGCGAAGTCAGCGGCGTAAAACTCTCTGCACGGGCCATTGGCCAAGCAACCTGAAAGATTGGACGTTGGAGATCTCCGGCCAGTAACGAACCAGGTGTAATACTCGGATACTGGCTGGATAGAAGGCTGACGTGATTGTCCACCATTCGGCAAGCAATATGTGTCGTGGTGAGGTCTTTGGGGTGCTGTAGGCCCGAGGCTTGCAATAACTCGGCTAAGGCGTGCAGGGTGTTTTGGTGATAATGGGCCACGCGTGGCGCTTTATCTAAAGGCACCAAGGCGCGCTGGCGCTTGGGGTCTTGCGTGGCGACCCCCGTGGGGCATCGCCCCGTATGGCATTGCTGCGCTTGAATGCAGCCAATTGCAAACATAAAAGCTCGCGCGCTGTTGCACCAGTCTGCACCCAAGGCAAAGGTGCGCGCCATATCAAAGGCAGAAACGATTTTTCCTGAGGCACCAATCTTGATGCGATCGCGCAAATTTAGGCCAACCAAAGTGTTGTGCACCAGACGAATTGCCTCTCGCAGCGGCGTGCCCACGTGATCCACAAACTCGATCGGCGCTGCGCCCGTGCCACCCTCTGCGCCATCGACCACAATAAAGTCTGGCGTAATCCCAGTCTTGACCATTGCTTTTGCGATGGCAAACCACTCCCAGGCATGACCAATACATAGCTTGAAACCAACGGGTTTTCCGCCTGATAAGGTGCGCAGGCGCTGCACGAAATGCAAGAGGCCGATCGGGCTATCAAACTCAGAGTGGGCTGCTGGTGAGTTGCAGTCTTCCCCAATTTTTACGCCCCGGGCCGCCGCAATTTCAGCGGTGACCTTGCTGCCGGGCAAAATCCCGCCATGCCCGGGTTTTGCACCCTGAGACAGCTTGATCTCAATCATTCGAACTTGAGGCAACAGCGCGTTGGCAATAAAGTGCGGCTCTGAGAAGTGCCCTTGCTCATCACGGCAACCAAAGTAACCAGAGCCGATATTCCAGATCAAGTCTCCGCCTGGTTGGCGATGGTAGCTGCTGATGCCGCCTTCGCCCGTATCGTGCGCAAAGTGCCCAAGCTTTGCGCCCTCGTTCAGCGCCAATATCGCGTTCGCACTCAGCGCGCCGAAGCTCATTGCCGAAATGTTCAGTACGGATAAGGAAACCTGCTGGGTACAGGCCGGGCCACCGATTGTCAGGCGAAAGTTTGTGTCTGCGATGGTTGAAGGGGCAAGAGAATGGTTAATCCATTCATACTGCTCGTCATAGACATTAAGCTGTGTCCCGAAGGGGCGTTTATCAATCTCTTGCTTGGCACGCTGATAAACCAGTGAGCGACTGGCTCTTGAGAAAGGCGCCTCATCGGTATCATTTTCAAAAAAATACTGACGAATGGCTGGGCGCAAATCCTCAAAGAGATAACGCAGGTGCCCAATGATCGGGTAATTACGCAATATCGCGTGATGCGTTTGCGTCAGGTCGTGGACGCCAAGTGCGCAGAATCCCCAAGCAATCGCGGCCACTAGCCACCAAAGAATTGAACCCCCACTTTGCAGCGCAAAATAGGGCCCAAGTCCTGCAAAGGCTAACGCAAACCACAAGGCGAGATATCGAAATAAAAACAATGCCATCGGGGGCTCCGATCGTATAATTTTCTGTCTAGGAGAAAGTATGAAGCTTCCCGATCATAGATCTGAAATTGCTACCGATCAAAGTGCTCAGCCGAAAAAATCTGAGATACAAGCCGAGTTGCAGCCAAATTCTTGGCGCCTCGAAATAGGGGATTGGTCGACTTTGCAGGCAAAGGCTGCGCCGATTCGACTCGAAGTGTTTGTGCACGAACAGCAAGTTCCACTAGAAGAAGAGATTGATGCGTTGGATGCCGAATGCATACATGCTGTGGCGTTTGATGCTCAAGACTGTGCGTTGGCCACTGGTCGGTTGTTACCCGATGGTCACATTGGCCGGATGGCTGTGCTCAAAGCTGTGCGCGGAAAGGGCTTAGGGAGCGCGGTTCTTGACGCTTTGGTGCAGCAAGCTCGACAAAAAGGTTTTGTCGAAGTGGTGTTATCAGCACAGACACATGCCCAAGAGTTTTATTTGCGCCATGGGTTTGCGCCCGAGGGCGCAGAGTACCTTGATGCCAATATCCCACACGTGTTGATGCGCAAGGCGTTATGAGGCGACATCTCGTTACCAGACGAAGACGTGTGATAGGAGGACAAAGTGTTCTAGCGGGGATAACGCGCTTTAGCGCGACTTGGCGTTGTGCTTCGGCAAAGCGCGATTGTGCAATGACTTAAAAACAAAAAAGCCTCGAAAATCCAAGATGAATTTTGAGGCATTGTCATAAAAGCCAGGTACTTTATGCTTTACACTTCGGTGGTGCCCAGGAGAGGACTCGAACCTCCACACCTTTCGGCACACGGACCTGAACCGTGCGCGTCTACCAATTCCGCCACCTGGGCCTAACTTGTAC
>CAMEAW010000096.1 GCA_945911685.1 Bordetella parapertussis | reverse complement strand
CGCGACAGCCGCCAAGACAAAATTGCGGGGCTTGATGCCGGCGCCGATGACTATCTCACCAAACCCTTTGATCTGCCTGAGCTTCAGGCAAGAATCCGTGCGTTGTTAAGACGCTCGGTGGCCTCAGGCTCGATCGAACTGACGTTTGGCGCCGTCACGCTTGATGCCACTGCTCGACGGGTATTTTTAAATCAAGAACAGATCACGCTTTCATCCAAAGAATACGCCTTACTCTACGATTTACTCAGCCATCAAAATCATGTGCGAGCGCGCGGCGATCTTGAACAGACCTTGTACGGCTGGGGCGAAGAAGTTGAAAGCAATGCGGTTGAGGTTCATATTCACCATCTGCGCAAAAAACTGGGGACTGATTTGATTCGGACTGTACGCGGGATGGGTTACGTCGTGGGCTCTAAATGACTAGGCGGGCGAGGCTTAAGGCGAATTCGCTTCGATTAAACCTAGTATTGACCCTTGCGTTTGCATTCGTACTGGTGTGGCTCGCGGTCGCATGGTTTGCTTACGACAAAGGCTTGCATGAAGCTGACGAGTTGCTAGACGGTCAACTTGCGCTTTCGGCCCGCTTACTCGAAGGACAAATTAACCACGAAGAGCAAGAGCATCCAAGCGTCTTTAATCGGCTACAACCTTATTCTATAAGCCAGATTGAGTCGGTTCAGGTCGTTGATCTAGACCCCTACGGCAGACTACCCTATGAACAAGAATTAGCTTTTCAGATTTGGGCCTTAGAAGGCATCTTGAAAATGCGGTCGGCAAATGCTGAACAGATGCAAAAAGGGCCAGACATAGGCTTTAGCAACCAAGCGTTCAATGGGCTGCTCTGGCGCAGTTACAGCAAAACAAGTCATGACAAAAAATATCTGATACAAGTTGCTCACCCTGTCGATACGCGCAAAGAAATTGGGCTCGAGGTGGCCTTACGGGTTGCCTTGCCTGTATTAATCGCGTTTCCACTTTTAATTTTGTTGATGTATTGGGCCGTGACGTACTCTTTACGGCCACTACATTCAATTGCCGAGAATCTGTCGCAACGCACAATCCTTGAACTCGACCCAGTGGTCACGGATAATGTCCCGCGCGAAATTAAGCCCATCATTGCAGCCTTCAATTTAATGCTCGAACGGGTCAGGGTCAGTATCCAAAATGAACGCCAATTCACCTCAAATGCGGCCCATGAACTACGCACACCTTTAGCGGGCATTAAGCTGCACGCCCAACTCGCCGAGACGACCACTGATGACGCTGCGCGCCAGCGCTTCTTAGCGCTGGCGCTCAAAGGGACAGAGCGCGCCGAACGATTGGTCGAGCAGATGCTCAAGCTCGCCCGTCTTGAACCACAACATAGTGACCCAGACGAGAGAGATCAGCCCGTCAGCATTCGCAATTTAATCTTACAAGTACAAGATCTTGAAGCGTTTGAACTGCGAGCAAAATCTCAAACATTTAATGTAGATATCCCCGCGCAAATCGGTGAACTGTTGGGACAAGAAGATCTATTGCTCGTGGCGCTGGCAAACTTGGTCGGTAACGCCTCGAAGTACAGCCCCAAAAATACCACCATCACGTTGGGCGCCTGGCGTGATGACCAATCTTTCGGGCTATACGTTCAGGATCAAGGGCCGGGCATCCCTGAACATGAGCTTGGCACGATCGCTCAACGCTTTAAACGGGGCGCCGACCTGCAAGGCGAAGGAAGCGGCCTGGGCTTGGCCATCGTCGAGAAAATTGCCAGCCTGCATCAGGCGCAATTGAGAATGATAAATTTGCCTGAGGCTGGGTTACGCGTTGAATTAGCCTGGCCCAGCGCGACTCATTTCAAAGCTTAAGATTTCCCTAAGAATACATCGCTAAAGTGACTACACATCCTGAGACACATGGTGGATCAGGTTTAGTTCGATAGCGATTTTTTTACTTAGAGAGATTAATCATGCGCATCAAAAAGATACACCTTGCGGTATTTTTCTGCCTTTTTCAACTGAGCACTGCCAGTTACGCCGATCGTCACGGTTACGAGCAGGATGATGATCATGACGGCTACGAGCAAGAGGAATGCCACTCAAACAGGGGCACTTGCAACAGCCTAGCAAGCGCGCAATCTTCGTATTCAAGTTCGTCAAGATCGGGGTCAGGCTACGAGAGCAACTCTCCAGAAGGCTGTTCTGAAGGAAACCACGATTCGTACGAGTCTAATCGCCAAGAGTCTGACCATAACTCTACTTGTGCGGCACCTATTCAAACAAGTGCTGCCCTGTCATCGTCGGTCAATTCACGAGTCGCCGATTCATCATCAAGATACGAGAGTTCGTACTATGAGGTTGAAACAAATAATGATCAGGGATCTCAATATGAACGCTCGCATGACGGTGGTAGTGGTGGTGGCGATTAACGCTGACTAACCTTGACACTCTCCTCACCCAGTCCGCTGCGGGCTTCTGGGGCTGCGCATTGGGTGCCCGCTAGTCAGGGGCACCCTCATCAAACCACCTTCGGGTGGTTTTTTATTGCTTCGCACGGGTCGTGTTTTAGGCACGGTCGCCAATAGCTCCCTGCCCGCTGACGGCAGAGGCTCATTGGACTGTGTCGCTTAGGCTTTATGTAAGTTTGCGTATTTTTGTCTAAAAAGGACTTTGCGAAGGTAATTCGTGCCGATTAACAAGGCGAAAATCCGAAAAGCCAGGCCTATTCCCACCTCATCCTGAGGTATACGAACAGCAAGACACATTTGCCGCACTGGATTTTGTATCGCCCTTACCAATTGAAGAAGCTCTGCAACGCTTGCAAGTGATGAAAAAAACAAGCTCGTTATGACTTGGCTTGGCGTATTGCCGAGCTCGCTGCGCGTGCTGAAAGCGCTGATCCAAAGCAGAACCGAGCTGCAATCCTATGTTAGAGTTTGCGCACGTATCAGCATTTACCTGCTGAGCCCTAACGTTCTTCGCTGCTTTACGCGAGACCACCATGCATTCACGACTATTAACTATGCTTGCGCCTGACGGAGCCCTCTTAGCCTCAGTGCGTAAAAATATACCAAATCTCATGGCTCTCTATATTTTTGGGAGCCAAGCTCAAGGCACCCCTCGAGCGGATAGCGACCTTGATTTGGCAATATTGGCAGCCGGCCACGCTGAGCCAAACTTGCTTTGGTCGCTATCAAACGACATCGCCAACCTTGTGAATTGCGAAGTTGATCTGCTCGACTTGCGCGCAGCGTCGACAGTCATGCAGTATCAAGTCATTTCAACCGGCAAAACAGTGTGGGATATCGGCCTGCAGGCACGGCTGTTTGAAGTCAGCGTTTTGAGTGAAAAGCTAGCTCTTGACGAGGCACGCGAGCCGCTCATAAAAGCCATCACAAAAGAAGGACACGTGTATGCGCGATGATGTGCTGATCAACAAAGCGGCAACGATTGAACGATGCGTGGCACGTGCTCACGAAGAATTCGATCACGATCCTGCAACCTTTGATACAAATTTTTCAAGACAAGATGCTGCCGTCATGAATATTCAGCGCGCCTGCGAGGCGGCACTTGATATGGGTCACCACATTATCCGCCGCGACCGTCTTGGAGTGCCCCAAAGCGCACGCGACGTCTTCGAAATCTTGGCGCAAGCAAAGCTGATTGATCAAACCCTTGCAGAATCACTTAAACGCATGGTCGGTTTTAGAAATATCGCCGTACATGACTATCAAAAGTTACTCATGCCGATCACGGTGAAAGTGATTACTGAGCATTTGATTGAGTTTCTTCAGTACTCTGAACAGATGCTCAAACACGAGTAATCGCTAAACCAGCAACGCCACCGCTTTGATCTGCGCCCAGAGCGCAAGGCCTGGCGCGATATTCAAACGCGCCACTGACGCATACGAAATTTTGGCCAGCAAACGTTGGTCGCGCTGATCACCGACAGATAACTCAATCAAAGCCTGACCACCTGCGCCGTCTCGTAGCGCCAGCACGGTGACAGGCAAAATATTCAACATGCTGCTGTCTGTGTGATGGCTAAGCGCTAGGCTCACATCGCGGGCATGGATGCGTACGCGCAAACGATCGCCCGGCGCGTGCGCAGGGCCGTGGGCATACAGCGTGCCCATCGGGCTGTGCAGCGTGAGTAAGCCGTGCGCATCACGCTGCTGCACGCTCGCTTGTACAACCACGCCCGCATCGTCGCGCAAGGCGAGTGGCGCATCGGGATGATTCATCACGTCAAGCGCCGGGCCTGCCTGGCGCACGCGCCCGCCTTTCATCAAGACAAGATAATCTGCCAAACGCGACATCTCATCGACCGCGTGGGTAACGTATAAAAATGGGATAGTCGTGGTTTGCTTGAGACGCTCGAGGTACCCCAAAATCTCTGAGCGGCGCGCAGCATCAAGGGCCGCCAGAGGTTCGTCAAGCAAGAGAATGTCAGGGCGCGTGAGCAACGCACGGCCCAACGCGACACGTTGGCGCTCGCCGCCTGATAGCTGGCCAATTGCCCGCTTTAACAAGGGTGCTAAATCAAGTTGCTCAACACACTGAGCATACTCAGCCACTGTGCCGCCTACGCGTTGCCATCCGTAGCGCAGGTTTTGCTCGACCGACAAGTGCGGCAACAAGGCCGAATGCTGAAACACGAACCCAACACGCCTTTGATGTGCGGGCACAAACACGCCCGGCGCCTGCCAGGTTTGTTGCTTGATGCGGATATGGCCTTTAACGTCGGGCTCAAGCCCGGCGATGGCACGCAAGATGGTGGTTTTGCCGCCGCCAGACGGGCCAAAAATGACTGTCGTGCCCGAAGAGGGTAGCGTTAAGTCAACTGACAGCTCGAAGGCAGCCTCACCTGCGCGTAAAAGCTTCAAACTTAAGTCTATACCGTGTTGTTCGCTCATCGCGCCTCACCTTGCTGGTGCGACAAGCGCTGGCCATACCATTGCATCAGGCACAACACCACAAACGAAAAGATCAACAGACCGCCGGCCAGCCAATGCGCTTGTTCGTAGGCCATTGCTTCGACACGATCGTAGAGCAGCACAGACAGCACGCGCGTTTCGCCTTCGATGTTACCGCCCACCATCAAGATCACACCAAACTCACCCACTGTGTGCGCAAATCCCATCACCGTTGCAGTGATAAAAGCTGGGCGACACAGCGGGATCACCACCGTTTTAAAACGATCAAAGGGCGATGCGCGCAGCGTTGCGGCCACATCCAAGATCGACGTATCTAAGCTTGCGAAACCGGCTTGCAGGGGCTGCACTACAAAGGGCAATGAATACAGCACCGAGGCCAACAACAACCCCCAGAATGTAAATGCCAATGAGCCCCAACCCACCGCGTGTGTGAACTGACCCAGCGGCCCGTTCGGCCCCAGCATGACCAGCAAATAAAACCCAAGCACGGTCGGCGGCAACACCATCGGCAATGCCACAATTGCAGAAAGCGGCGCTTTAAAGCGCGACCGCGTGCGGGCCAGCCACCAGGCAAGCGGTGTACCCAGCAGCAACAGAATCACCGTCGTGAGGGTGGCAAGCTTGAGGGTCACCCACAGGGCGGCCAAAATCGCCGTCATTGCAGTGCGTCGCAGAAATTAGTTGTAGCCATGGCTTGCAATAATGCCTTGTGCTTCGGGCTGTTGCAAATACTGCATAAACGCCCGTGCAGCCTGGTTATGTTGACCACGGGTCAATAACACTGCCGTTTGAATAATTGGCTGATGTAACGATTCAGGGACCAACCAACTATGTTGATAAAGTTTTTTTTGTTCGGGCGTTTCAATTGCAAAGGCGCGCGGCAACAGCCCGGCGTCAGCATTACCGCTGAACACAAAATGAGCAGCTTGGCCAATGTTTTCACCCATCACCAAGCGTGGTTGCACCTTGGGCAACAAACCTAGCGCCTCTAGTGTTTGTTTTGCGGCTAGCCCGTAGGGGGCCAACTCAGGATTCGCAATTGCCAGTTTCTTAAACTGCGCCTGGCGCAGAAACTGTTCGACCGAGGTACTCGAACCTGGGGCCTGGCTCACAAACACGAGGCGGCCACGGGCGTAATCAAACAAGGTGCCCTTGACTGCGAAGCCTTCATTGACCAGGCGCTCGGGGGTCTGACGATCTGCCGATAAAAATACATCAAAGGGGGCCGCCTGACGGATCTGGGCGTAAAACTTACCGGTTGAGGCCGCACTCATCGATACTTTATAGGGGGTTTGCTCTGAAAATTTAAGCACTAGTACTTGTGCGGTATTGACAAAATTGCTGGCAACCGCCAAGCGCGCGTCTTGAGCGCTCGATTGAAATGAGCAAAAACATAATAAAACAAATAAAATCAATGACTTATGCATAAAAACCCTCTAGTAGCCGCCCTCGCCCTGCGCCTCACCAAAAACACCCACCTGGTTCGATACGACCGCGTTACTCACCTTGCGTTGTGAGATAACCCGATTACCCTCAGGGTCGCCAAGCACCAAACCCTAAATTAAGAGTACAGTAATTCTACGGACATATCTGCACGATTAACTGGCACGCTTTGACACGATGACACAGACACCGGCACCTCTAATCGATCGCTTCGGACGAAGCATTGAGTACCTGCGCCTGTCAGTGACTGATCGCTGTGACATGAAGTGCACCTATTGCCTGCCCAAAAGCTTCAAAGGCTACCAAGAACCAAAAAACTGGCTCACCTTTGATGAGATTGAGCGTGTCGTAGGCGCCTTTGCCCGCCTGGGCACCTCGCGGGTACGCCTCACGGGTGGTGAACCCCTTCTGCGTCGCAATCTGCCGCAACTGGCTGCGCGCATCAGTGCATTACCCGGCATTCGTGATTTATCGTTGTCCACCAACGGTACCCAATTACCTAAATTTGCCGAGGCATTGCGTGCAGCAGGCGTGTCGCGTCTGAATATCAGTCTGGATAGCCTCACGCGCGAGTGCGTCACACAGATCACCGGTCGCGATTCAATTGACGATGTCATGGACGGCCTAGCCGCTGCCGAGGCCGCTGGGTTTTCACCGATCAAACTGAATATGGTCGTGATGCCCGGCGTCAACGAACACGAAGTTGAGGCCATGACCGAGTTCTGTATCAATCGTGGCTTTATTTTGCGCTTGATCGAAACCATGCCCATGGGCAGCACTGGCCTGAAATCAAGCTATGCCCCCTTAGGGCCGATTCTTGATCGCCTGCGTGAACGTTTTGACCTGATCCCTGAGATCAAAGAAATGGGCGGCGGGCCAGCACGTTACTGGCGCACCAAAGATGGTCGCGGTCAGATTGGTTTGATTACTCCAATCAGCCAGCACTTCTGTGCCACCTGTAATCGCGTGCGTCTGTCAGTCGATGGCACCCTCTACTTGTGCTTAGGTCAAGAAGAAAAACTCGAGATTCGCCCCCTGTTACGTGCTGGCATTAGCGACGAAGATCTTGAGCAAGCCCTGCGTGAAGCGATTGAGCTCAAACCCGAGCGTCACGAGTTTCTCGAAGCGCCCACCAAGATCATCCGGTTTATGTCGCAAACGGGCGGCTAAACCTACCCCGCGAGTCACCGTACACTAGCGGGATTCGTCACCCTGTTTCTTGAGCTATGAAACCCAGAGCCAATCTACTGAATTTTGAAGAGGCGCGCGAGCGTCTGCTTGCTGCTGCTGCCCCATTATCCAGCATCGAAACCCTTCCACTACTGCAAGCTCAAGGCCGAGTGCTTGCCCAAGCTGTGACTTCGCCCTTGAATGTACCGGGCTTTGATAACTCGGCGATGGATGGCTATGCCCTGCACGTTGCCGATCTCAACGCTCTACCCGGCACCTTCGCGGTGGTGCAACGTATCGCAGCTGGACAAACGGGTACCACCTTAGCCGCCAACACTGCTGCGCGCATCTTTACGGGCGCTCCGATCCCTGAAGGCGCAAACGTTGTCGTGCCGCAAGAAAACACCCAAGACGAAAACGGCGCGATCAAACTGACTCAGCCGATTCAGTTGCATCAGCATATTCGTCGCAAAGGTGAGGACATCACTCAAGGCGGGCCTGTACTTGCGGCGGGGCAGCGCTTAGGCGCCCAGCATCTGGCTATGCTCGCCTCGATTGGTGTGGCAAGTGTTTCAGTGTTTGCTTGGCTAAAAGTAGGTGTATTTTTTACTGGTGATGAGCTGACCGAGCCTGGCCAACCTCTGGCGCCCGGAGCCATCTATAACAGCAATCGTTACGCGATCAATGGTCTGCTTAAGCAACTTGGCTGCGCGATCACCGATTACGGCATTGTGCGGGATTCTGCTCAAGCCACGCGTGACGCCTTACAGCTTGCCGCCGCTGAGAACGACGTGATTATCACCTGTGGTGGCGTTTCGGTTGGCGAAGAGGATCACGTTAAAGGTGCAGTGCAGGCGTTAGGCTCGCTTGATTTATGGCAGATTTCAATGAAGCCTGGTAAGCCGTTGGCCTATGGCAAGGTTGGCGCGGCAGACTTTATCGGCCTGCCTGGCAACCCTGTTAGTTCTTTTGTAACCTTTTTGCTGATGGCACGCCCCTTTTTGCTCAAACGCATGGGCGCACAAGAGGCACCATTACGCTATCTGACAGCGACGGCCGACTTTAACTGGCCGCGCCCTGATAAGCGTCGTGAGTTTTTGCGCGTCAAGCTCGAGCAAGGCGCAAGTGGTCAACCTGCCTTGCAACTGTGGCCTAACCAGGGTTCAGGTGTGATGAGCAGCTTGGCCTGGGCCGATGGTCTCGTTGATCTTGCCCCCGAAACCGTCATCACCAAAGGCGATACAGTACGGTATCTTTCGTTGTCTGAACTTTTAAATTAAGCAGTCATCATGCATCTTAAGGTTTTGTACTTTGCCCAACTGCGCGAAAAATTCGGCCTCGCTGAAGAAGCAGTGCATGCGCCTGAGGGCGTGCGAACCATTGCCGATCTGATGCAGCACCTTGCCAAGCGCGGTGGTGTCTGGGAAGACACTCTCGGCGGTCAATATGCGTTTAGAGTGGCAATGAACCAAGAGATGGTGTCGCAACAGACTGGTCTCATTGAGGGTGCTGAAGTCGCAATTTTCAGGCCCGTGACCGGAGGCTAAAAAATGCGCGGCTGTTTAGTGTTAAGCGCCAAGAGCGACGATGTCGCAACTCGAATAAATCGTGTCCTAGTTTGCCTTAAGCGGTGAAGCCTTGACTACAATCAAGAACAATATCGTGAAGGAAGAAACCCAATGAGCGCACGTTTGTCTGTCGCCGTGCAAAACGAAGACTTTGATCTTCGTCACGAACATGAGCAACTCGTTCAAAACGATCATGGCGTTGGTGCAGTAGTAGCCTTTATTGGTATGGTGCGCGATCTGAATCTAGCAGACGACGTGGTGGCGCTTGAGCTTGAGCACTACCCCGGCATGACCGAAAAATCGCTCATGAATATTGTGCAACAAGCCGAAAGCCGCTGGTCACTGCAAGCCGCGCGCGTGGTGCATCGCGTCGGCAAGATGTATCCAGGCGATCAAATTGTGCTGGTGCTTACCGCCAGCGCGCACCGCGGTGACGCCTACGAGGCCAACACCTTCATCATGGATTATTTGAAAACCGAGGCCCCTTTCTGGAAAAAAGAATGGACCCCTGAGGGCCCACGCTGGATTGAAGCGCGCGACAGTGATGATCATGCTGCCGCGCGTTGGGCCGCGCAACATCCCACACCAAATCCGTAAGCGGCAAGGTCCACTAACCATCCCACAGCGATCCGAGTGAAGCACGATGAGCGAACCTAGTCACACTGATAATAAAACTGCTGGCGCACCGTATGATGCACTCATCCTTGCTGGCGGCAAAGGTAGCCGCCTTGAGGGGCGCGATAAAGGCTGGGTCATGCACCGAGGCCTGCCTTTGATCGAGCATGCCTTGGCTTGCCTTGCTGCACAGACAACCATCCCTACGCGTGTGCTGATTAGTGCCAATCGCAATATCGATGCCTATAAGCAAACAGGGCGTACTGTCGTGAC
>CAMEAW010000095.1 GCA_945911685.1 Bordetella parapertussis | reverse complement strand
TTCACCGTGCGGGTTTGTCTGTAGTTTTAGGCAAGCTCGTGCGGTCTTGCTTTGCAGTGCCAGGTAAGACAGTACGTTTGGCTTCAAACCTTTTTCAATCACCCGGAGTTCATCATGACTTTGCTACTTGTCTGGATACTCAATGCAGTCGCCTTATTGGTTGTTGCATATATCTTGCCCGGCATCGTCGTGGCGAGCTTCTGGTCTGCGATGTGGGCAGCCTTGGTGTTGGGCTTAATCAACATGTTGGTGAAGCCTTTGTTTGTGGTGTTGACCTTGCCGATCACAATTGTGACGATTGGTTTGTTTTTGTTTGTAATTAACGCGCTGATGTTCTGGTTGGCAGGCTCGATCCTCAAAGGCTTTCAGGTCAATGGCTTTTGGTGGGCAGTGGGCGGCGCATTGTTGTACAGCTTGATTTCTGGCTTCTTGACGAACTTAATCAATAAATAAGAAATGACGATGCAATCAGGCAGTGCGTTCAGTTTAGAGTTTTTCCCGCCACGTGATGACGCTGCCAAGCAGCGCCTGGTTGAGGGCGCGAAGCAGATGCTGGTCATCAATCCGCATTACTGCAGCGTAACCTTTGGCGCGGGTGGTTCGACGCGCGATGGCACCTTGGATACCGTGCGCGTCTTGCGCGAGTTGGGGCGCGATGCGGCGCCCCACCTGTCGTGTATTGGTTCTAGTCGCGACGAGCTCAAGGCTTTGTTGCAGCTGTATCGCCAAGAAGGTGTGCGCCGCATCGTGGCGTTGCGCGGTGATATGCCTTCGGGCATGGGTGCTGATGCAGCGGGTGCGTTACGGCATGCCAGTGATTTGGTTGAATTGATTCGCCAAGAAACGGGCGATTGGTTTAATATCGAAGTGGCGGCGTATCCTGAAATGCATCCTCAGGCCGCAGGCCCTGAACAGGATTTGGCGCACTTTGTAAATAAAGTGAACGCCGGCGCAGACAGCGCGATTACACAGTATTTTTTCAACGCCGATTCGTACTTTGATTTTGTCGATCGTGCGCAGGCCAAGGGTGTGAAGATACCGATTGTGCCAGGCATTATGCCGATCACCAATTACACACAACTCATGCGGTTTTCAGAAATGTGTGGTGCTGAAGTACCGCGCTGGATTCGCTTGCGTTTGGCTGAAATGGGCGATGATAAAGAATCGATTCGCGCGTTTGGTACCGAGGTGGTCACTGATTTGTGCGAAACCTTACTGGATAATGATGTGCCCGGCCTGCACTTCTATACGTTGAACAACGCCGAGGCCACACTGGCAATTTGGCGAGGGTTGGTGGATTAGGTCCTAAGCCCTAATCTCGACAACAAGGCTAAATTGGGTTGTTTCATTGATCGAAATAACTTGCATCGTCGGGCCTCCTAACTGGCCGACAATTCGGCATTGCTGAATTTTCTCTGGTTGTGTCATTGATAGGCTTGGCATACAACATAGCATCAACATTTTTGAGCCATAAAAAAAGGCCTTCTTTCCGGAAGGCCTTTTTGCGAACCACGTCGAAACAACCAGCTTAGTCGGCGTACTGATTCGCTGCTTTGAGCAAAGGCGCCCATTTAGCGATCTCTAGCGTCAACCACTCTTGCAGTGCGGCTGGAGTTTGTTTGGCAACAGGAACAATCACTGCACCTAAGTCACCCGCTTTTTGAATCACATCTGGATCTTTAAGAGCGTCTTGCACAGCCTTATTGACCTTGGTCACGACGTCAGGTGCCATGCCCTTAGGGCCGTAAATGCCGTGCCACACAACGATCTCAAAGTCTTTTAAGCCGCTTTCGCGCAAAGTCGGTACGTCAGGCAGATACGACAAGCGCTCGGCCGAGGTCACGCCATACAGTTTGACTGTATTACCTTTTATTTGCGGCAGCGTCTGGGTGGTTTGATCACACAGCACATCCAGTTGACCGCCCAGCAGTGCCACCATGGCCGGGGCTGTGCCCGAGTAGGGGATCGCAGTAAAGCCCACGCCTAATGCTTGTTGTAACAAGGTGCCACACAGTTGCGAGACTGCACCCAATCCAGCATTGGCCAGATTGATTTTGTCGCCCTGCTCTTTTGCATACTTGATGAATTCAGGCATGGTGTTGGGCGGAAACTTCTTGCTGCCTAATAACGTCATCGGCACATCGGCAAGCAGGCTGATGTAAGTGAAATCGGTTAAGGCGTTGAAGGGCAGTTTGCGATAAAGCGTTGGCGCCGTGGCCATGCCATTGTGGTGAATGAACAAGGTGTAACCATCTGGGGCGGCCTTGGCCACCACATTGGAGGCAACCGTACCACCCGCACCCAGGCGATTTTCTACTACGACAGTCTGACCCAGACTTTTAGACATGGAGACTGCTACTGTACGTGCCAAGACGTCGGTCGGACCACCTGCTGCAAACGGCACAATGAGTGACACCGGTTTAGAGGGGTAGGCTTGCGCGTGGGCGACACCTGTAACAGCAGAGGAGATTAAACCCGCTGCGAGCAAGGCACCACGAATGGTTTTTGATAAAGTCATCGAAATCTTCCTGAACGTGTGTAACAGTGAGTTGCAAGTGTAGACGATGTAAGTTGGCTCGAACCGCTTTTCGAGGAGGGCTGTGCGACTTGATCGCGCATGGCTGTGCATTCAGCCAAGCCAGCCTTTGCCACCGCGCCAGTCACTTACCCATCTGGGTCAGCAGGCGGCTCCGCCTGATATCTTAAGGCGCTGACGCCTTTGGAGCCGCGGGTAGCCACCCCTCAGGCGTAACAATCGTATCCAAAACGACATCATGAGGCTGCGGGGTAAACGCGTCAGTTTCGGTTAACAGACCCTGTTGCCAGGCGATACCAATCGTAAGCGGGCTGACTTCTGCATCGTGCAAGGATGCTAGGCTGCGGTCGTAATAGCCACCCCCATAGCCAAGTCGTCCGGCCTGCTGGGTAAACCCGAGTGTGGGTACGAGCAAAATTTCAGGCACGAGCGCTTGCTGCCGAGGGGGTTCCATTACTCCAAAACCCTCGGCGGTGAGCTGTGTGCCGGGTGTCCATTGATGAAACTCAAGCGGGGCATTGCGTTCAACGATCACGGGCAAACAGACGGTCACTTGATGCAGGTCAAGCCAGTGCAAGAGTGGTCTGAGGTCAGGCTCGAAGTTAAGCGGCCAAAACCCCGCCACAACCAAAGGCCTGGCCCGCCGGGCAACAGCCAATTTGGCTAGGTATTGTGCGAACCAGCGTTGTAGCCGGTCGCACAGCGCGGCGCTGGCGTGTTGGCGCTCTGCCACAGACATCGTCTGGCGAAGGTTGCGCAGGCGCGCGCGTAGCTGGTCTGCGTTATTCTTTGACATATGTCGCAACGGTGCTGACAAATTAGCGGTGATGGGGCGGATTATGCTCGTGCAAACAAAGTATCAGAATTGTAAGTTGAGCGGTAGTCTTGCGTGCGGGTTGAGCCGTCAGGCCGTGAAGTCGCTCAAGTGTCTAGGTGACCTAAGACCAGCGACTTCAAAGCTTGCGTTCTGTGCGCGCACTTGGCTGGCCAGCGTCTGTACGCTCTTCGTTTTAACGAACTCGCCGAGTTGGGCCCAGCCAGCAGTCTCTTCTCCTTCGCAGGCCTCTGAAGCAACCGGCCCCGCCAGATTTGTCTTGCAGGCCGACGGCACACTAGTGCCCGTGGCTAGCTCGTCAGCCGCCCCCTCAGCGTCTTCAAACAACGCAGATTCAAGCACGCGCCCAGCGCAGGCCGCCGGTGCAACGGGCGGCGTCAGGCGCCTACCTGACGTAGCGCCTGAGAGTGTGACACCCGTGGCTCCTACGCGCGCCGGCAACGCGCCCTCAACGGCCCCGAACAGTGCGGTGCAAGCGGGCCCGACCATCGCTGATTCAGACTCTACGCCTGCCGCGCGCGCCGTCGCTGCGGCACGTAATGCGATGAACGCCAAGCAATGGGGGCAACTGGCAAGCTTTGTGCCGCAGGCGCGCGGTGATGTCCTGGGCATCTATCCCGAATACTGGTCGTTACGCACGCAACTCGGTTCGACCCATATGCCTGGGGTGCAACAAACCTTGACAGAATTTATTACTAAAAACAAAACAGCCTACCTCGGTGACCGGCTGAAGGGAGAATGGATACTGGCGGCAGCGCGCTCTGGAGATTTTGTGGCCGTACGCGAATTGGGTGACGTGCTGAATCCGAACCCACAAATCTTATGCGCGCAGCTTGAAGCACGCCACATGGGGGGGCAGCGCGCGACCGCTGCCGAGGCAATTAAAGTGTTTGCACCCTTTGGCGCTTGTTTAAAACTGTTTGATCAGTTGGTGGCCGACCGCGTGTTGGGTTCGGCTGAGTTGATGCCGTATTTATATGACGCAATCGAAAATAATAAGCTGCCTGAGGCACGGCGTTACGCAGCCTGGGTTTTTGAACCTGCGGATTTGGCAGCGTACGACGCCATGCTTCGTGAGCCTGTGCAGTGGCTCACGACTCAAGCTGGGCCGCGGTCAAGTGCACGTAACGATATCGTTGCGATAGGTCTGGCACGTGCTGCGCGCGCTGACCTCAGCGCGACCGCAACGAAAGTGAGCAGCACCTGGGCTGCGCAATTGCCCAAGACAAATGTGCAATGGGTGTACGGGCAGATGGGCTTGTTGGCCATCATGAATCTTGATAGCCGCGCGTACGGTTGGTATCGCGAAACAGGCGCGTTAGGGCTGTCGGATACCAACAATGCGTGGCGGGTGCGGGCGTCTTTGCGGCAGACCAACATCGACTGGCTCTGGGTTCTTCAGTCGATTGACGCCATGGGGCCCACACAAAAGGCCGATGTCGCTTGGGTGTACTGGCGTGCGCGAGGTTTAGCCGCAACGGGTAAAAAACAAGAGGCTGAAAAGGCCTACGCGTCGATCATCGGGCAATTCAATTTTTACGGACAATTAGCCCTCGAAGAGTTGGGGCGTCAGATTGTGGCGCCTAACCGGCCCGCGCCCGTCACGGCCGAAGAGGTGGCGCAGGCCCGCGCCAACCCAGGTTTGCAACGCGCGGTCACCTTGTTTAAACGCGGCTGGCGCGGCGATGCCGTGCCAGAATGGAATTTCACGTTACGCGGCATGAGTGATCGGCAACTGATGGCTGCTGCCGAAGTCGCAAGACACGAAAATATTTACGACCGCGTGGTGAACACGTCAGAGCGTACGCAAAAAGAATTTGATTTCTCGCAGCGCTACATCGCACCTTTTGAGGGGCGTGTTTCTGCACAAGCGCGACAAATTGATGTCGATCCCGCCTGGGTCTACGGACTCATCCGGCAAGAGTCTCGCTTCATTATGGACGCGCGCTCGTCGGCTGGGGCTTCGGGCCTCATGCAGTTGATGCCCGCCACAGCGCGTTGGGTTGCGGGCAAAATTGGGATGACGGATTTCACACCTGCGAAAGTCAATGATTTTGATACGAACACCAAACTCGGGACAACGTACTTGAGTATGGTGTTGTCGGACTTGGGGGGCTCGCAGGTACTGGCCAGTGCAGGCTATAACGCTGGGCCGGGTCGGCCAATGTTATGGCGCTCGAAGCTTGACAGTAAAGTTGAAGGCGCGATCTTTGCCGAAACCATTCCGTTTAACGAAACGCGTGACTATGTCAAAGCCGTGATGTCTAACGCGGTGTACTACGCAGCGTTATTTAGCGGTCAACCGCAGTCGCTCAAACAACGCTTGGGTGAAATTGTGCCTCAGCCTTATGGGCGCACACCTTTGCCGTGAGAACTGATCGCGTAACCGAGGGTTTGCAGCTGTATATCGTCGGCGGCGCGGTGCGCGATGCCTTGCTCGGGTTGCCTGCGGGCGATCGCGACTGGGTGATTGTGGGGGCCACCCCTGAAATAATGGTTGCACGCGGCTTTATCCCCGTAGGGGGCGATTTCCCAGTGTTTTTGCACCCAGTCACGAAAGAAGAATATGCACTGGCTCGAACCGAACGTAAGTCGGGGCGAGGCTATAAAGGCTTTACGTTTTATACCGGCGTTGAGGTCACGCTAGAAGAAGATCTCAAGCGTCGTGACTTAACCGTCAACGCGATCGCGCAATCGATGGCGGGCGACTTGGTGGATCCGTTGCATGGCGCAAAGGATTTAAGCGCAAAGGTGTTGCGACACGTGGGGCCTGCCTTTGAAGAAGACCCGGTGCGCATTTTGCGCCTCGCCCGATTTATGGCGCGCTTCACTCAGTTCGTTGTGGCGCCCGAGACCCTTGCGCTCTGCCGCAAAATGGTGGCCTCGGGCGAGGTCGATGCGTTGGTGCCAGAGCGTGTCTGGCAAGAGTTGTCGCGCGGCTTAATGTCTGAACAGCCCGCGCGGATGTTGGGGCTGCTGGCCGAAGTGGGTGCCGCGCAACGAATCATGCCAGAACTGGTGCTCAGTGCGCATGTACAAAATTTAGCGGATCGAGTCGCGCAACAAGGCTTGCCCTTAGCGTCACGGTATGCGGTGTTATGCCTCGACACAAGTGAGATCAAGGCGCTTGTCACACGGCTGCGTGTGCCGTCAGAGTGTGTCGATATGGCGCGCTTGTTGCCGATCGTATTGGCGGCGATGTTGAAATTGAGTCAGACGCTTTCAACCCGCAAGGATGGCGCAAACGATGGTGCGATAGCAATAACGCGGCTGCGCGATGCGTCTCATGGTGCAGAGGATGGTTTGACATCCTCGGGTCAAGCGTCCCCCGCGTTGAACGACGCAGAGCAGGCCGACGCGGTGATGTCGCTGTTTGAAACGTGTGACGCATTGCGTAAGCCTGAGCGTTTTGAAGTGTTGCTAGCAACGGCAGGTTTTGTTGATCAGGCGGCAGCGGTGCTGCGCGAGGCGTGGCACTTTTGGTTGCAAGTGGTACTGGCGGTCGATGCCGGCGCCGCCGCGCGCTCGGCCAGTGCGCCCGATCAAATTAAACAGCGCGTGCGCGCTGCGCGCCTAGCGGCGTTGCAAGACGCCTAGCCGAGTCAATTCAGCCGATCTACGTCGTCAATTTCACGCAGCGACTTAAAAGGTGGTGCCCCGATGTTTCAAGAAGCCGAATCAGATCCGCAGTTATCGCAAGAAGAATTTAAAAAAATCGAACAGCACTTGCGCGTGCAGTTGGTCAACGAGCAATATCGCCACATCGCACTAAAAGATCGGGCCTTGTTAATCTTAGTGGCCGGTATTGATGGCGCAGGTAAAGGCGAGACGATTAATTTACTGAATGAGTGGATGGATCCGCGTCATATCCATACGATCGCTTTTCCGGAGGCGAGTCGCGAGGATCGGGCCTATCCTGATGCGCGCAGATTTTGGATGAGACTGCCTGCAAAGGGTGAGATTGGGATCGTGTTTGGTTCGCGTTACACCTCATTATTCAAAGAGGCCGCTCGCAAGCAACCAGACCTAGAAAAACTTGAACAAGAGATTCGTTTTGTCAGGCGGTTTGAGTCGACCTTGGCAGCCAATGGCGTTCAGATTCTTAAGCTTTGGTTTCATTTATCGCGCGATGCGCAGCAAGCGCGTATCGATGAATTGTTGACGAATCCCTCAACGGCGTGGCAGGTTGATAAGCTCGACTTAAGGGCGCACAAGAAATTTGCTTCAATCCGTCGTGCCAGTCAGTTGATTTTGGATGGCACCGATGCGCCCCATACCCCTTGGGTTGTGATCCCGAGCGCCGACCCAAAATTACGCATGGTGCACACCGCGCAAGCCGTACTAGAGTCCCTTAAAGTCGGTACGATTAAGGTGCCGGTGTTTCACGCGCCGGATCATGTACCGACCCCTGCAGCTAAAGTGCCTCGACTTGAGCACCTTGATTACAGCGCCAAGCTCAGTAAGAGCGACTATGAAACGCAAGTTTTGATTTTGCAGAATCGCTTGGCGCAATTGGTGCGTAATAAAGCGTTTAAAAAGCAGGCACTGGCGCTGGTCTTTGAGGGCTCAGATGCTGCGGGTAAGGGCGGTGCGATTCGTCGGGTCACGCGCGCCATTGATGCACGCCAGTTTGATGTGATGCCCGTAGCGGCTCCAACGCCGCCTGAAATGTCTCGACCGTATTTGTGGCGCTTTTGGCGCAACGTACCCAGGCGGGGCCGTATTGCAATTTTTGATCGCTCTTGGTACGGGCGCGTACTCGTTGAGCGCGTCGAAAAACTGATTACGCGCGCTGCCTGGACGCGTGCCTACGATGAGATCAATGATTTTGAGCAGCAGATGGTTGAAAAGGGCACGATTGTGCTGAAGTTTTGGCTGGCAGTGACGCCGGCTGAGCAGTTAAAACGTTTTAAAGAACGGTCACATTCACCGTTTAAACAATTTAAAATTACGGCAGAAGACTGGCGCAATCGACGCAAAGCTAAAGCGTACTCGGTGGCCGCAAACGAAATGTTTGCGCACACGCATACCGCCGTTGCGCCGTGGCACGTTCTGCCAGCCGACGACAAACACTTCGCGCGTGTCGAGGTGCTCAAGGCGATTGTTCAGGCACTTGAAGATACTCAGACTTGAACCGTCGCAAGCAATCTTGAACAAGGTGATTCTATATGCACAGCGCTGACTGCCTGTTGTGCCATACGCCGGGTGGTACGGTCTTGTGGCAAAACGAACAACTGCGTGTCATTGACGCTTGTGATGTGCTGTATCCGGGGTTTACGCGTGTGATCTGGACTGCGCACGTCGTTGAGATGACAGACCTCACCGCAGCCGAGCAAACCGAGTTGTTGCGAATCGTGCTGCTCGTTGAGCAGGTGCAGCGGCTAGAGCTCAAGCCCGACAAGGTCAATCTGGCAGCGTTCGGCAATGTCGTGCCCCATCTGCATTGGCACGTGATTCCGCGCTGGCAAGATGATCCGCATTTTCCGCAAGCCGTGTGGGCTGCGTTGCCGCAAGCCGATGCGCAAGCGCAGGCGGCGCAAGAGGCACGACGCGCGCGTGTGCAACAGCAGCTCAATGCTTACCACCATGCTTTAGTGGCCCGGCTTGATTTAACTTTGCTGGGTGGCACAGCTTAATTCAATATTGTTGCAAGGCCCGTCACCGATGGGTGATGGCACGGGCTTCACTCTCGGTGGCTCAGATTGACTTACTTCGTTGTTGGGCTAAAGGCAGATGACTTCTCAGTTGCGCTTAAATTCTAATCGTTTGATGCAAGCGGATCTATCCGCGCCTCTCACCAAGCTGGCGCCGGCCTGGCAGGTTGTGTTGGGCACCGATGAGGTGAAGCGTGCGCTCGAAAGCTTGTCTGCAATGCTAGCGCAGCGGTTACGCAGCGAAGCGGTCATTTATCCTACACAACCTTTTAGCGCACTTGAGTCGTTAACGCCTCAGGCTGTTCGGGTGGTGATCCTGGGCCAGGATCCGTATCACGGTGCGGGGCAAGCGCAGGGGTTGGCGTTTTCTGTGCCGGATGGCGTGGCGTGTCCGCCGAGCTTGCGCAATATCCTTGCTGAGATTGAGCTTGAATACCCCGACGACCCAACGCAATTAGTGCTGAAACCTAATGCGCATCAAAATGATTTATCGCGTTGGGTGCGACAAGGGGTTTTATTGTTGAATACCGTATTGACTGTCGAAGACGGGCAACCGGCTTCGCATGCCAAACAAGGTTGGGAGACGGTGACCGACGCGTTGCTCGAGGCGGTGGCAAAAGATCCAAATCCTAAGGTATTCATGCTGTGGGGTGCGCATGCGCAAACCAAGCAAGACTTACTGGCCAGCCAGTCGCAGCACTTGATTTTGACCTGTAATCACCCCTCACCGTTGTCGGCGCGCCGAGGTGCCAATCCCTTTATTGGTTGCGGACACTTCAAGGCGGCAAATGCGTGGTTATTGCAACAAAACTTGCAAGTAATTGACTGGAAAGCATAATTATTCACCCTAAAGGGTTTACCCCGAGCTAAAAATAGGGTAGTATTCGCACACTGCAAAAAAGATGTCGCAGGACGCTAGCGGGCAATGCCTAGCTAAGCACACACATCATCGATTTCTGACCTCCTTTCCTTTCGTGGGCAGCAAGTGTGATCCAGATAGATGGATCTCCAGCCCAGACGTT
>CAMEAW010000094.1 GCA_945911685.1 Bordetella parapertussis | reverse complement strand
GCAGAAATTATTCGAATGAACGCGTGATCGACTTCAATGTGCACGACAAACAGCAGGCAACCAGTTTGATCGAAGCCAATCACAGCCTCGCGCTGTTCGTCATGACGCGATGCATCGATCAAGATGAACAATGGGTCATCAAACACCGTTGCGGCATCGTCAAAACTCACACCATGCTTACGCTGGTTTGCCAATGCTTTGTTGCGACTCCAGACAAAAGTCGAGCCATTGATATCAGAGCGGTTCTCAAGTTCTAGGATTATAGCCATTGTATTTACTTTGTCAATACTCTTGTCAAGACAAAAGTCCTTTTGCCAAAAAGTTGGCAACAATGGGCTCGGACTAGGATATTTGCAAGGCAACCGAGACAAAACCATCTAGCCCTATCTGGCCGCGATAGCAAAAAGCCCCTCTAACCAAATTGGCTAGAGGGGCTTTTTGCTCTGTCAGTCAAGCCTCTGAAGGCGCTAGCCTGACCGAACGACCTGCGAAAAGTTTTACTGAAGAATCTGCAACAGTTTTACTGCACAACCTGTGACAGTTTGCCTGCCGAGTACTGGCCTGCGATGTCTTTCAACGGGATCACTTTGATTTTGCTGGCGTTGCCTGCGGTGCCAAACTGCTGATAACGCTGAATGCATATCGCCTTAGCCGCTTCACGGGCGGGCTTGAGGTATTCGCGCGGGTCAAACTTACCGGGGTTTTCGGCAAAGAAGCGGCGAATCGCACCCGTCATCGCTAAGCGAATATCGGTGTCGATATTGATCTTGCGCACACCAAACTTAATGGCTGTTTGGATCTCTTCGACAGGCACGCCGTAGGTTTCTTTCATGTCACCGCCGAACTGGCGGATTTCAGCCAACAAATCCTGAGGCACACTTGAACTGCCGTGCATCACGAGGTGCGTATTGGGTAAACGTTTGTTGATTTCTTTGATACGCGAAATCGACAGAATATCGCCAGTGGGCTTGCGGGTAAATTTGTACGCACCGTGGCTCGTGCCAATTGCAATGGCCAAGGCATCCAATTGTGTTTTACGCACAAAGTCAGCGGCTTGCTCGGGGTCTGTTAACAACTGATCCATTGTGAGCTTGCCATCAGCACCGTGGCCGTCTTCTTTATCGCCTTGCATGGTTTCGAGCGAACCCAGACAGCCGAGCTCGCCCTCAACCGTCACACCCAACTTATGCGCCATATCGACGACTTGCTTGGTGACCGCAACGTTGTAATCGTAATCAGCAATCGACTTGCCGTCTTCTTTCAATGAGCCGTCCATCATCACGCTTGAAAAACCAAGATCGATTGCGCCCTGGCAAATCTTGGGCGATTGCCCATGATCTTGGTGCATCACTACAGGGATGTGTGGATAGGACTCGACCGCTGCCTGAATCAAATATTTAAGAAAGCCCTCGCCCGCATATTTGCGCGCACCCGCTGATGCCTGCATGATCACTGGGCTGTCGGTTTGAGCGGCCGCCTCCATGATGGCTTGCACCTGTTCGAGGTTGTTCACGTTGAAGGCGGGGATGCCATAACCATGCTCAGCGGCATGATCCAAAAGCTGGCGCATAGAGACGAGTGCCATGAGAAATCCTTTTTTAGAGCAAAATGACGGGATGGAGGATGAATTAACCCGTTATTTTACGGCAGCATGACAGCATTTGCCCTGAAAACATCCCAAATTCGGGTTTCGCCCTATCCAGACAAACTATCGAGACGCTCTGATGCCAGCTACCAACCCAATTCCTGCAATATCTCCCGTGATTTCGTGGGAAAAAGACGGTGAAATTCAGTCACTGCCGTGGCGCTCGGAAAACAACTGGGCACCGCCTAAACGTACTGTTTTAGCCGATGACACGATGACCGCGGATATCGCCTACCGGCTCGCGAGCGAGGGCGTTGGTCTGATCTGGACCGGTGACTTTCAAAATGCACGCCAATTACTGCAAGCGTTGGGTCGACGCACGGCCAAACGTCGGGTCAAGTATGCCGAACAACCCTACCCCGAGCGCTTTCATCAGGTGCGTCTGGCGCGTGCGCAACGCGCCCGCACGTTGGGCATGTTGCTACTGAGCTTCGAACCCCACCACGCTTTGACCCTGCGCCGCGCGCCTGAGGTAGCAACCGCCTGCCTGGCGGCCTATGGCGACAACGCTGAGCCCTATGTGATGCCCATGACCGAGCTTCTAGGCGTCATCAGCGCCTATGAGTGGCGCAAAAAAGGGGTCGAGGTCCCCGCGTTGCAAGACCGCATACACCCACACTATGGTGTATTTGCACCGATACGCTCAGAGTACCTGGATTTGGTGAGTCAAGCGTTTCGGGCCAGCCCTCTTTCGATCGTCACTGCGTTTGACGTGGGCACCGGCACGGGCGTACTTGCAGCCTTGTTAGTCAAACAAGGGGTCAAGCGCGTGGTGGGCACCGACACCAGCGCACGCGCCTTGTTATGCGCGCAAGACAACGTCAATCGCTTGAACATGGGTAAGCAAATCACCTTGCAACAAAGTGATTTGTTTCCTGAGGGGCAGGCTGATTTGATTGTGTGTAACCCACCCTGGCTACCGGGGCGCCCTGCCTCAACGCTTGAGCAAGCCGTCTACGACCAAGACCAACATATGTTGCTAGGATTTTTGTCTGGGCTCAGCAAACACTTGGCACCCAAGGGGCAAGGCTGGCTGATTTTGTCGGATTTGGCCGAGCACCTCGGTTTGCGTAGCCGTGCAGCGCTGGTTGCTGCGATTGAACGCGCGGGCTTGGTGGTGCTCGAGCGACTTGATACGCGGCCAATACACCCCAAAGCGAAAGAAGAGGCTGATCCGTTAGCTGATGCGCGGCGCGCTGAGATCACTTCGCTTTGGAGGCTTGCGGCCGGTTAGCGCTGGGTGGATTCTGAGCTGCGCGCGCGGAGCGGAGAAGTCACGTCTGTGTGGAGACTTGCCATCGACTAGGCTTAAGCAACGGGCGGCCGCCGGGCCGATTTGGGGCGAAAGCCTTTAACGACAGAGTCATGGGTTTCGATGTAGGGCCCGCCGATCAGGTCAATGCAATACGGCACTGCGGCGAAGATGCCCGACACCACGACAGTGCCGTCTTCACGTTTAAGGCCTTCAAGGGTTTCGCTGATCGCTTTAGGCTGCCCGGGCAAATTGATAATGAGAGCCGCGTGGCCTTCGATCTCACGCAATACCGCCACTTGGCGCGACAAGATCGCAGTGGGTACAAATTGCAAGCTGATTTGCCGCATTTGTTCACCAAACCCAGGCATCTCGCGCGTGGCCACTGCCTGCGTGGCTTCGGGCGTCACGTCGCGCCGCGCGGGGCCCGTACCACCCGTTGTCAGCACAAGGTGGCACCGCTCAATATCCACTAATTCGATCAATGCAGCAGAAATCTCTTTCGCTTCGTCTTGAATCAGGCGAGACACGGTTTGCACCGGTGTAGACACCGCACGCTCAAGCCACGCCTGCAACGCAGGGATCCCTTGATCTTCGTACACGCCTTTCGAGGCCCGGTCAGACACCGAAACGATGCCAACCCGCAAGGTTTCTGAAGTAGCGTTGGATTGAGTCATACATTAACCTAAACAAGAGCAGTCAAATGAGCCTGTAATTTAACAGTAACCGCTACTAACGACTTTTGCTCCAGGCCTCGTATAACTTTCTAAACGCGGTATCCAACAAAAAGCCCAACAATCCAATCAGCACCACCGTTGCCATTAACTCGTGATAAGCCAAGCGATCACGCGTATCCAAAATAAAATAACCCAACCCGGCAGACACGCCCAGCATTTCGCAGGGCACCAGAACAATCCAGACAATACCGATTGCCAGGCGCGTACCCGTCAGCACATGACCCAAGATACCTGGGATGATCACGCCTTTTAAAGTCTCCCAGCCTGTCGCCGACAAACTTTTTGAGAGCTGCAACCAGCGCCGATCAAGCTGACGCACACCGGCAAGGGTGTTCAGCATGATGGGCCACACCGCAGCGAAGGCTAATAAAAAATAAACCGGTCGATCACCGACACCAAAAGACATCACCGCAATCGGCATCCAAGATAACGGCGAGATCATGCGCAAAAACTGAAATGCTGGCGCGAGCGTGGCGTTCGCACCTGCAGAGGCACCTAGTAGCAGGCCAAGAGGTACACCCACCAGTAAGGCAAGACCCAGCCCAACCGCTACGCGTTGCAAGCTCACAGCGATATGAATCCAGATCTCTGCGCCTTGCAGCATGGCAGTGAGGGTCAGCAAAGACGGACCCGGCGCGAACCGTTGACCCATCGAACCGGGCTCCGAAAACGGCACTGTCAGTAACCACCAGAGCCCAACCAATAGAACAATACCTGCAAGGCCCTGCACCGCACGCCAAGCGGTGTGCGTTTTTTGCTGAGCGACCATTAGACCTCGATCACTTCTTGACGCACGTAACCGGGGGCTTGACCAAACTTTGCCATGCCGCCCGCTGCTTCAATCGCACGCCTGACAAAACGATCATCTACCAACTGCGCTGCAGCGGTCTTACCATCTAGGCTCGCCAAGAAGCTACGGTCCGCTTCAATGACTGTCTGCTTCAAACGTGCAACAAGCTCTTCGGTATAACTAGGATACGGGTATGGCTGAAAGTCGATACGCTTGTCTTGCCAATCAGCATGACGAATCGCTTTAGACGACAGATACGATTCGCGATCACTTGCCGCGGGCGCCAGCACTTTATTTAATACCGGCAAAGCATGCGGCGTGTAACGGTTTACGCCTTCTTTAGATAGCAGTTGAGCCGTCTCGGCACGGTTGTCGCGAATCCATAATTGCGCACGCACGATCGCATCAACAACTTTCTGTGACCACTCTGGGCGTTGCTCAAGGTCACGCTCATGCATAAACACGGTACAGCACGCATGATTACGCCAAACATCACCGGTAAAGCGCAACACCTTGCCAATGCCCATGGTTTCAGCGATCGCATTGAAGGGCTCAGCCACGATGTAGCCCGCGATATTGCGCGACGCCAAGGCGGGCGGCATATCTGAAGGCGCCATCACCACTAGATTGACCTCGTTGGCTGCGGGCTGACCTTGCTTGCGTGACACGGGCGCTAGGCCTGCATCGCGCAACATTGCCTGCAAGACCACGTTGTGAATCGAATACCAAAAAGGGATTGCAACTGTTTTGCCGCCCAAGGATTTAAGATCGTTAATCTCTGGCAGCACAGTCAAGCCAGAGCCACCGACGTGATTCCAGGCAACGACCTTGGCTGGCACCTTGCTGCCAAAACGCGCCCACACCGTCATGGGTGATAGCAGATGCACAACATTGACCTGACCAGCAATAAAGGCTTCGATCAATTGCGCCCAGCTGCGCAGCATCGTCGGTTTTTCAACGTCAACGCCTGCATCTTTAAAGAAACCGTTGTTGTGCGCGACTAAAAGCGGCGCGGCATCAGTGATTGGCAGATAACCAATACGCACGGGGCCGTTGGCCGCAGGCTGAGCTTGCGCGTTAAACGCAGACAATAACGGCGCGGCACCCGCAGCCGTAAACAAGCCGGCCAACTTAAGCATCTCGCGGCGCGAGACATGTTCAAGACACATCGACTAATTCCTTTAAAGCATGACGCGCCAACGTTGCCGCTGACTTTGGGTGCAACGCACGTTGCAGCGTTCGTAAAATTTCAATGCGGAGTTGGCCGAGCTCTTCGACGAGATCTTCGCGTGGCTGTGCGTACGCAAGATGCCACTCGCCCACACAGCGGGCAGGTGCCCCGCCTAACAACACGATACGGTCAGCAACTTGCAAGGCCTCGTCTATGTCGTGTGTGATTAAGACCGCGGCGGTGCCTAGATCGTCACGTAGGGTCAGCAATAGTTTTTGCATCGCGGTACGCGTGACCTCGTCAAGTGCCCCAAAAGGCTCGTCTAACAGGATCACCTCGGGCTGTCTGGCCACGCAGCGCGCAAGCGCGGTACGTTGTGCCATGCCGCCCGATAACTCTGAGGGCATCAACAATCGCGCATGTTCTAAACCCACTTCACTGATTGCAACATCGACGCGTTGTTTTTTTTCGGCCGCTGTCAAACGTGGTTGATGTTTGAAATCCAAACCAAAGCCGACGTTTTTTTCAAGTGTTAACCAAGGCAGCAGGCTGGGATCCTGAAAGGCCATCGCGACCCTCGGGTGCGTGCCAGTCAGAGGCTGTCCGTCCACCAACACAGAGCCCTGAGTAGGCGGCTGCAAACCCGCTAACACACGCAGCAAGCTAGATTTTCCGACGCCACTGGGGCCTAAAATCGCTACGATTTCGCCGGCGGCAACCGAAATATCTAGCCCATCAATCAAAGGCGTAGCCGCGCCATAGCTCAGACTAAGGCCTTTGGCCTCTAAGACATAGTCGGGAAGTTTGGTAATTGGCGCAAGCATCTCAATCCAGCCTCGTGAGCCCGCCAAGCGGGTTGGGACTGGAAGTTTAAGGCGGCCTCTTTATTTCTTAAACGACTAACGCGTCATTTGCTTATTACCATTGAGAGTCATTTGCTTATTACTACCCTCAAGAGTCATTTGCTTATTACCATTGAGAGCCATTTGCTTATGACTTCACTCAAGAGTCATTTGCCTATGACTACCCTTGAGTGTCATTGGCTCATCAGTCTTATTTCTTTTTAGACGTGATATCAAAAGTCTCTCAACTGCAACCTTAAATCGCGCACCTCTTGCATTAAATCTGCCATCAAAGCCGCGGCGTCGAGGTTGACTTCAAAGTCGCGCTGCAGTCGTGCAACTTGTCGAGCACGTGCCACCGCAGCGCTCGCAAAGACCCAACCCTCAGGCGGTGCAGTCTGCCGTAAGGCTGGTAATACGCCGTGTTCAACAAGTGTCATCACCCATTCAATCTGTTGTTCGCAACATTGCGCCAACTCGTGGATGGTGACAGGTGCCTGGTCGTCAACCACGACCGCGGTACAAATCGTGATTTGGGTCATGCTGAGACTCCTAAATGGGCGCGCGGATTAAAAGCCGCTGCCTTTGCCAACTGTTCATACGCTGCACGTGTTTGCTCGTTTTCTGCCGAAGGCCAAACGATGTCGAGCACTAGATACAAGTCACCGGGAGGATCGCCAGGCAAACCTTTGCCACGCAAGCGTAACTTACCGCCCTGTTTGCTGCCTGCAGCGATATTAACTTCAACCTCTCCGGCAAGCGTCGGTGCGTGCACTTTACCGCCGAGTGCCGCTTCCCAAGGCGTCACAGGAAGCTTCATGCTCAAGTCGCGACCATTGCTCTGATACAGCGCGTGTGCTGCAAAATGTACTGTCAAGAACAGATCTCCAGGTGCACCACCGCCTTCACCCGGCATTCCCTGGCCCGCTAACCGAATCATTTGTCCGGCCTTCACGCCTGCGGGGATCTTGACACTCAGTGTGCGATTCACCAATTGAGGCCGCCCCTGTGAATCGAGTTGCACCGAACGCAAGCCTAGTTCGCGGGTGGCGCCTGCAAAACTATCTTCAAACGAAATTTCTATATCGGCATGGTGATCTTCGCCGCGTAACGGTTGCGCATGACCTTGACCTGAGTCAAAACTTTGACCGCGCCCTTGAGCGCGGCGCTGTTGCTCAGCCTGTTTAAACAAGCCTGCCATAAAGTCTTGAAACTCAGCCTGATTAGGCCCATCGCCTTGCGCGCCTGAGAACTCAAACCCTCGATCCCAGCCGGGCCCGGGGCTCGCACCATTTGGCCCAGACACGCCGGCCGCTAACCCATCGTAGGCAGCACGCTTCTCAGCGTCACGCAGCACATCATTAGCCTCGTTTAGATCGCGCATGCGCGCCTCGGCATCAGGCTCTTTGCTGACATCGGGGTGATACTTGCGCGCGAGTTTGCGGTACGCCTTGCGGATATCATCCTGCGAAGCCTCGCGGGGAACTTCTAATATCTTGTAGTAGTCTTTGAATTCCATATGCGTGGCGGCACGAGGCTCGCCAAAAAGGTGGACACCCTTTCACAATGGGGCTAAAACCTGTAAAACTCAAGGGATATCATGCAAATAAATAATATTCCGTTTGGCACAACAGACTGGTCAAGCGTCGAAGTCACCGAGCACCCTGGCACGACAGGCAAAGCATTCTGGCGCACACGCCAATTTGGCGCGATTCGGGTGCGGATGGTTGAGTACAGTGCGGGCTATCTGGCAGACCATTGGTGTGAAAAAGGCCACATCTTGCTTTGCCTGGCAGGCACCTTACATACCGAACTAAAAGACGGCAGGCATTTTGACCTGACGCCGGGCACCAGCTATCAAGTCGCGGATCATGCCGAACCGCATCAATCATCAACCGCCACAGGGGCGACGCTTTTTATTGTTGATTGAGATACGCAAGCACCCACGCCTAGCGTGCTTGCCAAGTCGCTTCAACCAGCTGCGCGTTGTTGCAGTATCTCAACTGCCGGCAAGGTTTTGCCTTCTAAGAACTCTAAGAAAGCACCGCCCCCGGTCGAGATATAACCAACTTTATCGGTAATCCCAAACTTGGCAATCGCAGCCAAGGTGTCACCGCCCCCTGCAATTGAAAACCCCGCAGAATCAGCAATGGCGTGCGCCACCACTTCAGTGCCGTGCGCAAACGCGTCAAACTCGAACACACCCAAGGGGCCGTTCCAAACAATGGTGCCGGCTTGCTTTAAGATCGCCGCCAACTGCGCCGAAGTTTGCGGCCCAATATCAAAAATCAAATCATCAGGCAATACATCGCTGGCTGACTTTGCGGTCGCCGGAGCCTGCGCTGAAAACTCTTTGGCACATGCGACATCTGTGGGGATTGGCACCGCTGCACCGCGTTCTTGCATTTTTTTCATCACAGCTCGGGCTTGATCTAACTGATCAGGCTCAGCCAACGACTTGCCGATCGGCAAGCCCGCCGCCAACATAAACGTATTGGCAATACCGCCGCCTACAATCAACTGATCTACCTTGTCTGCGAGCGACTGTAAGATCGATAGCTTGGTCGAGACCTTAGAGCCTCCCACAATCGCGACCAGCGGGCGCTTAGGCGCTAGCAAGGCACGCCCAAGGGCTTCGAGCTCTGCCTGCAATAATGGGCCTGCACACGCGATGGTGGCGAACTGAGCGATGCCATGTGTAGTGGCTTCAGCGCGATGCGCTGTACCAAACGCATCGTTCACATACACATCGCACAACGCGGCCATTTTTTTAGACAATACAGGGTCGTTCTTTTTTTCGCCTTTGTTGACCCGGCAGTTTTCAAGCAACACCACTTGCCCCGGGGCAACCGTCACACCATCCACCCAGTTTTGCACCAAGGTCACCGGCATACCCATTAATTCAGTCAGACGCTTGGCAATCGGCGCGAGTGAATCTTCAGGATTGAGCGTGCCCTCGGTCGGGCGCCCCAAATGAGACGTCACCATCACCGCGGCGCCTGCATCAAGCGCCAGACGAATCCCGGGCACCGAGGCACGAATACGAGTGTCTTCGGTAATGTTTCCCGCATCGTCAAACGGTACATTCAGGTCAGCGCGAATGAACACACGTTTGCCAGAGAGCTTGCCGGCCTGAGCCAGCCCAGAGAGAGTTTGAACAGTCGTCATAAGATCCAACACAAAGAAAACAAAAAATATCAGTCACGAAACATGCAAACCGTACTAGACAATATGCACGCGTTTCAGAGGACCCTTAAGCAAAGAGGCCCCGAAGGGCCTCTTGTTCGTGCGCGGCGATTATTTTGCCGTCATTAACGCAATCGTGGTGTCGAGCATGCGGTTGCTAAAGCCCCACTCGTTGTCATACCAAGACGACACTTTTACCAACGAACCCGACACTTTGGTCAGGGTCGAGTCGAAGTTGCTTGAGGCTGGATTGTGATTGAAGTCAATCGAAACGAGTTGTTCGGTTTGATAGGTCAGGATACCTTTGAGCTTGCCTTCAGAGGCAGTCTTCAAAATCGCATTCACTTCATCAACAGTGGTGTCGCGCTTAGCGATAAACGACAAGTCGACCAGCGATACGTTGATTGTGGGCACGCGAATCGCAAAGCCATCAAGCTTGCCATTGAGCTCAGGCAAGACCAA
>CAMEAW010000093.1 GCA_945911685.1 Bordetella parapertussis | reverse complement strand
ATGCGTTACCCGCAAGTTCAGGCGCAGCTTCGCGCCACGCCGCGCAGTTGGCTTGTGACAGGGTGTGCAGGGTTCATTGGCTCGAATCTGATCGAGGCCTTGCTTAAGCTTGATCAGCGCGTGGTGGGTCTTGATAACTTTGCAACAGGCTACCAGCACAACCTTGACGAGGTGCGGGCGACGGTCAGCGCCAAGCAATGGTCAAATTTTCGGTTTATTCAAGGTGATATTCGCGAGGTGGCAACCTGTGCCCAGGCTGTGACCGGCGCAGAGTTTGTGCTGCATCAGGCCGCCCTTGGCTCGGTGCCGCGCTCGCTCGCCGATCCCGTCACCACAAACGACGTCAACATCTCTGGTTTTTTAAATATGTTGGTGGCAGCACGTGATGCCAAGGTGCACTCTTTTGTGTACGCGGCCTCAAGCTCAACCTATGGCGATCATCCCGCGTTGCCTAAGGTTGAAGATCAAATCGGCAAGCCGCTATCGCCTTACGCCGTCACCAAGTACGTGAATGAGTTGTATGCAGACGTCTTTGCGCGCGCCTATGACTTTAAAGCGATTGGTCTGCGCTACTTTAATGTGTTTGGTAAACGACAAGATCCCGAGGGCGCTTACGCTGCGGTGATCCCAAAGTGGATTGCTGCGATGCTCGCTGGTGAGGCGGTGTCGGTGAATGGCGATGGCGAAACGAGTCGCGATTTTTGTTTTGTGGATAATGCCGTGCAAGCGAATATTTTGGCGGCGATGGCTGGCGCCGAGGGCACCAATCAGGTCTATAACGTTGCCGTCAACGCGCGGACCAGTTTGAACGTCTTGCATCAACATCTTGTGTCAACGCTCGCTGAAAACGCAGTGTCTTATTCGTTAGCGCCAAGTTACCGAGATTTTAGAGCGGGTGACGTGCGACACTCGCAGGCCGATATCTCGAAGGCGCAGCGTCTGCTTGGCTATCAACCGACCCACACAATCCTCCAAGGCCTGCAAGCTGCAATGCCTTGGTATCTTGAGTTTTGCGCGAAGTCGACTACGTCTTAGGCCTCAGACGATTGACCGCGAGCGATACGTTCTGCGCGCCGACGCTCGTAGGTATGGCCGTCGTCAGCACTCGTTGCTAAACGGCGAATCCAGTGCGCAGTCGAGGGGTCAAAGGCACTCACGGCTGAGTCACTATCTTCGGCGTCGAGGCTTTTTTCGATATCAACCGCTAGCCTTTTTCCAAACTCAACACCCCATTGATCAAATGGGTTGATGCCCCACAGCACGCCTTCAGTAAAGACTTTGTGTTCATAGAGCGCCAAGAGCGCACCAAGCTGCTTAGCGTCGAGTTGAGGCAGTACGATTAATGTTGAAGGTCGCCCGCCCGGATGCACCCGGTGTTGCGCCAGTTGCGCGGCAAGGACCGGATCTTTTTCAGTTTGACTAACCGCTGCAAGCGCTTGCTCAAACGTCTTACCCTCGCGTAGCGCGGCACGTTGTGCCAAGCAATTGGCAATCAGCAGGCGGTGATGGCGTGTGTGTTGATGGTCGGGCTTGGCACACAACACAAAATCAACGGGTGCCCCCTTGCCATCTTGATGTAACCACTGAAAAAACGTATGTTGGCTGTCAGTGCCTGGCATGCCAAAAACGGCGGGGCTACTGGGTACGTCGAGCTTGCTGCCATCGAGTTGGGTCGCTTTGCCAAGGGATTCCATTTCAAGTTGTTGCAACCAAGGCACCAGTTGACGCAAGCGCGCGTCATATGGGCATAGTGCAAACGAGGCATAGCCCAACACGCTGCAGTTGGCCACGGCACTTAAGGCCATTTGCACGGGTGCATTGCGCGCGATAGGCGCATTCAAAAAATGCTCGTCCATCTCAGCTGCGCCGCGGCGCATATCATTTAAGGCGTTCAGGCCAAGCCCTAAAGCAATCGGCAGGCCAATCGATGACCACAGTGAATAGCGGCCACCGACCCAATCCCAAAATTCAAAAATATGGTCGTCACGAATGCCAAAGGCACGTGCGGCCGCTGGATTAGCGGTTACCGCGACAAAGTGTTCGAGCGGATTGCTGACGCCATTGGCTTCAAACCATTCAATGGCTCGCGCTGCGTTGGCCAAAGACTCGGTCGTGGTGAACGATTTGGAAGAAACAATGACGAGCGTATCAAGTGGATCGAGCCCATCGAGCGCGCCGGTGATGGCGTGTGCATCAACGTTTGAGGCAAAACGGATCGTGCGCCGGCCTGCAACGCCCGAAAGCGCCTCAACGGCGAGCCTTGGCCCCCAGTCACTGCCGCCGATACCAAGATGCACGACGTTACGATACAGATTTTGCGCATTGACCTGATCGACGAAATTGGCTAGCCGCTCTTGCTCGGCTTTAACGGCGTCGGCTACGCCCGCAGGCGGGTTCTCAGACCTTAGCGCGGTGTGCCAGGCTGCACGGTTTTCAGTCCAGTTAATGGGCTCGCCGGCAAAGAGCCCTTTGCGAGCTGCCTCAAAACCTTGCTGGTTGAGCAGCGCAGCTGAAGCTTGTTCAAATGCGGCAGAGTAGCGCTGGGTGCTCAGATCAACTTCAAGATCGACGGCAGGCAGAATGCGCAGGCTGTCAGCGGTCAACGGGCTCGTGTGTACCGCGGAAGAAAAAGCAAGCCAAGCTGGGCTTCTAGACAACGTGCTCATAGTGTTGGTCGCAGCAAAAGAAATTAAAAGGGAAGCGTGACGTGAGGCGCAAGCGTTAATAACTGCTTACGAAAGGCGTCTTGAATACGTACGAGGGCCTCGGGGCTGTCGCCCTCAAAGCGCAACACAACGACAGGCGTGGTGTTTGAGGCGCGAGCCAAACCAAAGCCATCGGGGTAGTCGGCGCGCAGCCCGTCAATTTTGAGGACTTCAGTCGCGCCGTCAAACACGCCTTCGGTTTGTAGGCGTTTAATCAAGACATGGGGCTCGCCCTCAGCCATTTCAAGCTTGAGCTCGGGGGTTGACACGCCTTGTGGAAGCGCCTCAAGTACAGCGGATGGATTCGCTGAGCGCGACAAAATCTCAAGCAGGCGGCAACCGGTGTACAAACCATCGTCAAAGCCAAACCAACGCTCTTTAAAGAACACGTGTCCGCTCATTTCGCCGGCTAAAGGCGCGCCGGTTTCGGCAAGTTTGGCTTTAATCAGCGAATGGCCGGTTTGCCACATCAGCGGCACGCCGCCCGCCTCGCGAATTGCGACCGCAACGTGGCGACTGCATTTGACGTCATAAATAATGGTTTCGCCGGGGCAGCGGGCGAGCACATCGCGTGCATACAAAATTAATTGACGATCAGGCCAAATGATCTCGCCCGATTTAGTGACGACACCTAAGCGATCGCCGTCGCCGTCAAAGGCCAAGCCGATTTCGCAATCGGTGGTTTGAACGCAACGAATCAGATCTTCAAGATTGTGCGGATCGGCGGGGTCGGGGTGATGGTTTGGAAACGTGCCATCTACTTCGCAAAATAATTCAGTGACTTCGCAACCGAGGTCGCGAAACAGTTGTGGTGCCACTGCACCCGCCACGCCGTTGCCGCAGTCAATCGCGATTTTCATGGGGCGGCTCAGCTTAACGTCGCCTAGTATGCGCGCCAGGTAAGGCGTCAGAATGTCGATGCTGGTGCCCGTGCCCGCGGGGCTGGCGTGTGCCGGGCCCGCAGCGACTTCATCGCGCAGAGCCAAAATAGCATCACCATGCAAGGTGCCACCGCCCATCATCATCTTAAAACCGTTGTAGTCAGGCGGATTATGACTGCCAGTCACTGCAACGCCCGAACCCGTTTTTAGGGTGTAAGCGGCGAAATAGACTAAGGGGGTAGGCACCTCGCCGACGTCGATCGTATTGATGCCGCCATCGCGCATCCCTTGCTGCAGGGCTGCCGCCAACGACGGGCTGCTGATCCGACCGTCGCGACCCACCACCATGGTGGTGACGCCCGCTGCCTTGGCACGCGCCCCTAAGCCGCGGCCAAGCTCTTTTGCAAATTCTGGGTTTAACGCTGTGGGAACGATGCCCCGGATGTCGTAGGCTTTGAAAGACGAAGACGGAAACGGAAAAGTGACGGACACGTGAACGGACTCCGATGACCCTTGCGGGCTTAAACGTTTGTTGAGGCAGGCCAAGGCTTCATTCTTTACAATGCAGCCATCAGGTGTGCATTATGGCCGATCCTGAGCGCTAACATTTGGTGAGGCCCTGACAATTTTTTGGGGTCAGCCCTTTTTTTTGGGCGAAATTGCCCAAAATAGTAGACCGTTGCGTTAAATGTCGGCCTTGCGGATTCCGGTGTATCAATCCGTGAGGCAACAAATATTGCCTTCTGGCCCCTTTATGAATGAAAATCGCTTGCATGCCCAGCGATCAACCTTGACCCCCTCGCCCCGCCAGGCGAGGTTTGACGGAAAGAAAATGAACCTCTTGCCAGAACTCGAAAAATTATTAGGTGCCAATCAAGTGTTAACGGGTGAGGCGGCTGCGCCTTACTTAGTCGACTGGCGCGGGCGGTACAAGGGCCAAGCGCTGGCCGTGGTGCGGCCTGGGTCAACCGAAGAGGTCGCTGCGGTCGTGCGTTTGTGTGCTCAGCACCAGGTGCCAATCGTGCCTTCAGGGGGTAACACCGGTATGTGTGGAGGCGCAACCCCTGATGAAACGGGTCGCGCGTTGGTGCTGTGCTTGGCGCGTTTGAATCGGGTGCGCTCGGTTGATACTGACAATGACACGATGACGGTCGAGGCGGGCTGTATTTTGCAGGCAGTGCAAACCGCTGCGCGCGAGGCCGGGCGGTTGTTTCCATTGAGTTTGGCCGCTGAAGGCAGCTGCACGATTGGCGGCAATTTGTCGACCAATGCGGGCGGCACCCAAGTGTTGCGCTACGGTAATACGCGCGAACTGGCCTTGGGCCTAGAGGTTGTCACCGCTGAAGGCGAAATTTGGCATGGTTTGCGTGGTTTGCGCAAAGACAACACGGGTTATGACCTACGTGATTTGTTTATTGGTAGCGAAGGCACTTTGGGCATCATCACCGCGGCTACGCTCAAACTGTACCCCTTGCCGGTGGCGCAATGCACAGCCATGTTGGCGCTCAACTCGCTTGAAGACGCCACCGCGGTGTTGTCGCGTGCGCGTGCAGGGTTTGGGGCCTCGCTCACTGGGTTTGAGGTCATGATGGGGACGGTCTTGCAAGCGGTGGTCAAGCTGTTTCCACAGCAACGTCTGCCGTTTGAAGGGCCGTCAGCGCAGTCGCCTTGGTACGCGTTGCTTGAGTTGTCAGACAGTGAAAGCGCTGAGCATGCGCAAGGTCGTTTCGAGGCTGTGCTTGGGGCTGCCATTGAAGATGGGTTAGTGACCGATGCGGCGATTGCTGAGTCAATCGCTCAGAGCCGCGCGATGTGGCATTTGCGTGAAAGCATTCCGTTGGCTGAGGCCGGTTTAGGTAAAAGCATCAAGCATGATGTGTCGATCCCGATCTCGTTGATTAGTACGTTTGTGAAGACGACGAATGCTGCCTTGCAGGTGAAGTTTCCGGGGATTCAACACATTGTGTTTGGCCACTTGGGAGACGGTAATTTGCACTACAACGTGGCGCGTGCACCCGAGCAAACCGAAGAGCAACTGCTCGCGCAGCAGTACGACGTGTATCAGCTGGTGCACGATAGCGTGCATGCGCATGGCGGCTCGATCAGCGCCGAGCATGGGGTGGGGCAACTTAAGCGCGATGAACTGACGCGCTATAAGAGCCCGCTCGAGTTAGCGCTCATGAAGCAAATCAAAAAAGCGCTTGATCCGCAGGGGATTATGAATCCTGGGAAGGTTTTGCAGGCTTAAACCGCGGGCAGGATTTTGCCTGTTGCCTGGCCGAAGCTCAGTCTTGGATAGCCTGCCTTGACACACTCTGCCTGAAGGGTGATTTCGTCACCGTCTTCCAAAAATTTGCGTTCTTGTCCCCAGGGTAGTTTGACGGCTTTGGTGGCACCGAAGCTGAGTTCATTGAACGATAAGGCTTGCTCGGGCTCGGGGCCTGACATGGTGCCGGTGCCGATCAAATCGCCTGGTTGTAGGTTGCAACCGTTGACGGTGTGGTGGGTGATGAGTTGGGACAGGGTCCAGTACGCGTGGCACAAGTTGCTGTGGGCCAACAAGGCGGGGGCGTGGTGTGCTGCGCGTGATTCGTCTGTTGAAATTAAGGCTTTGAGGCCGATGTCATAGACGCCGCCCTGTTTGACTGATTCGTTCATCAGATAGGGCAGGGGCTGTGGATCAGAGGCAGGCCGGTTAAAAGGCATGCGAAAGGGCTCAAGGGCTTCGCGCGTCACGATCCAGGGTGAGATGGTGGTGGCAAAGCTTTTGGCCAAGAAAGGGCCCAGGGGTTGAACTTCCCAAGCCTGAATGTCGCGGGCTGACCAGTCATTCAGAATACAGACCCCAAAAATATGATCGTCTGCCTCATCGATCGTGATGCGCTTTCCTTGAGGGTTACCGGCCCCGACAAACATTGCCATTTCAAGTTCAAAATCTAGCCTTTGGCTTGGACCAAAGCCCGGTGCTTCACCTGGCTGGGCGGGCCGTGACTGACCAACTGGGCGCACCACTTCATGCCCTGAAATCACAACACTTGAGGCACGACCGTGGTAGCCGATTGGCAGCCACTTGAAGTTGGGTAGCAGAGGCGCATCGGGTCGCGAGATTCGGCCGCCCGCTGTGGCATGGTGAATCGAAATATAAAAATCGGTGTAATCGCGAATGTTCGCGGGCAAACTGTATTCGGCCTGGGCTTGTGGCACGAGCAGCGGTTCGATCGTCGCCTGGGTCGCACTGCCAGTGCGTACCGCACGCGATAGCGCCAGACGCAGCGCTGACCAGTGGGCGTTGCCAAGCGTCATCAGGGCGTTCAGGGTGGGGCCTGTGCAGGTGCTCAGGGCCTCGGCAGCCAGGCCTGAAAAAGGATTTGCTGCAGCCAGTCGGGACAAGTCAATAATTTGATCACCCAGAGCCACACCCGGCCTGAAAAACTCGCTGCTGCCAGCTCGGCGAAACACCGCGAACGGCAGGTGTTGTACCGGGAACCCGATTGCCGAGTCATTGGCGCTAGCCAGCCAGCTAGTTAGGGCGGGGTCATGCGTTTCGTTGAGAGTGGTCATTTCGAGAGTCGCTAAAAAAAGGTTGGATGGTGAGACGACAACATTAACGATTCTGTCGTTAAAAATTAATTATGGGTCAATAAAGTTAACGATTCTTCAGATAAAAATTAATTGTTGAGCCATAAAGTTAATCGTTCTGACGTTGAAAGGCAGGTGTCCGTCACTGAAGGCCGACGGTTTTGAGACTAGGGCTAAATTTTTTGGCAGGTCGGGCAAAAGTAGGTGGCGCGTTGACCCTGCACAAACCGTTTGATCACGGTTTGGCAGACACGGCAGGGCTCACCGGCGCGCTCGTACACGGCCGCATGCAAGGTGAAATAAGCCCCTGCTTCGCCCGTGGCGTTCACGTAATCGCGCAACGTGCTGCCGCCGGAATCGAGAGCGTCGCTCAGCGTGCTGCGAATCGCTTCGACTAAGCGGCTACAACGGGCTAAAGACACCCGCGCTGCCTGCGTTTTGGGATGAATGCGCGCCCTAAACAAGCTTTCAGAGGCGTAGATGTTACCGGCCCCCACCACCACATCGCCCGCCAGCAGAGCTTGCTTGATGGACATCTGCCGACCTGCAAGGCCGCGTTTCAGGTGGGCGGCGTCAAAACCCGGATCAAAAGGTTCGATTCCAAGCTTGCCAAGTAGGGGGTGGTGCTCGACGGGGCCGTCACTTTTTGGATGCCAAAGTACCGCACCGAAGCGCCGCGGGTCATGCAGGCGCAGCGTGGCGTGGTCAAAGACCCACTCGACGTGGTCGTGTTTGCGCAATAACTCGCCCTGCATGACGCTGCGCAGCGAGCCAGACATGCCAAGGTGCACAAGCTGGGTACCCTGATCAAACTCTAGCAAAAGGTACTTGCCACGACGCCGGCAGGCGCGCACAACTTGCCCCTGAACCTGCAGGGTCATATCGCTTGGGATCGGCCAGCGCATGCGGGTTTCGTGCACGACAAGGTGCTTGAGGCGATGACCTGTTGCAACGGCGTCAATTCCGCGGCGAGTTGTTTCAACTTCGGGCAATTCTGGCATGGGTGAGTGCTAACATCTAGTGAAGAAGTCGGATGATTGTGCCACCAACTAGGCGGGTAGCGTGAAGTCGTTGTTTAAATGCTGTTTTAAGAAAGCCTCTTTTGCCCTGATGGTGGGCCTGTTTGGTGCTGTGTGGGCCACCACGGGTTGCACGCAAGGTGGGCCGAGCAAGGGCGTATCCCAAACGACACCTCTTGAAATTAAGCCTCGCACCTCCGAGTCCGAAGAGATTCGTTTGCGCGCGGGACAACTGCCTGAAGTCACCCTCACCTCAAGCATCGTTTTCAGGGTGCTGGCAGCTGAAATCTCAGCGCAGCGTTCGGCGTTCATCCCAGCCGGTAAAACCATGTTGGATCTCGCTCAAGAAGTGGGTGATGTGCGCTTGGCACGGCGCGCGCTTGAATTTTATTTGGCGGGTGGCAATTTGGCCGGTGCGCTCGATTCTGTGCGCCTATGGCTAAGGTTTGAACCTGAGGACGTCGAGGCGCTGTCGACCGAGATGACGCTTTCGGCCGCATCGGGGCAGACCAGTGGTTTGACAACAGCCTTGCGTAAAAAAATTGACGGAGCCAGCGATAAAACTGCGGCAATCGGACAGGCTATGGCAGTGTTAGGGCGTGTGCCCGATAAACGGGCGGGTTTGGCAATTTTAATCAATGTGCTCCAAGAGAGCCAAGCGCGCGACACCTTGCCCGCGCATATTGCCGTTGCAGATTTGGCACGCGCGGCGGGCGATGCCCCGCGGGCACTGAGTGCTGCGAAGGCGGCGCTAAGCGTTGCACCGCGGTCTGAAGACGCCGCGATGCGCGTCTTTGAGTACGGCTTGCCCGTTGATGCCCAACAGGCCTTTCGGGATGCGCAGGGGTTTACGGCGGCGCATCCGAGTGCACGACGCTTGCGGCTGTTGATGGCGGCTCAGTGGGCAGAGCGCGGCGCTTTTGACTTGGCAACGGCCGAGCTTGTGGCCATGGCTAAGCTCGCACCAGACGATTTCGACTTGGTGTTCATGCAGGCACAGATTGCCTATCGGGCCAAACGCTTGCCCGAGGCGCGTAACCTGCTCGAGCAGTTTGTGAGTCTGCAAACCCAGCGGCAAGCGTCCGTGGCTGATGGCGCAAACGATGAGGGCTCTGCGCTCGTGGATGCTTATCAGCTGTTGTCGCGCATTGCGCAAGACCAAGGTTTTTTTGACGATGCAGTCAGTGTGCTCGACAAAATCCAAGACCCGGCGGCGCGTCACAACGCACGCGTACGCCAGGCTGTGATTCGCGCGCAACAAGGTCGAACAGACGCTGCACTAGAGATACTCGACGCGAGCGACCCCCAATCCCCCGAAGAAGAGCTGTTAACGGCCTCGGTGGGTGCCCAGATTTTGCGCGATGCCAATCGCCCACTTGAGGCGATCAAACGCCTTGAGGCGGCCAATGCGCGTATGCCGGATACGGTTGAAATCAAATATGAACTCGCGATGTTGTACGAACGCAATCAGCGGATGAATGATACCGAGCGGTTGTTGCGGGAGGTGATTGCGTTAGATCCTGGGCATGCCCACTCGTATAACGCGCTAGGCTATTCGTTGGCCGACCGTAATCAGCGTCTGCCCGAAGCGCTTAAGCTCATTACGCGCGCACTTGAAATTGCACCCAATGATCCCTTCATCATGGACAGTATGGGGTGGATCAAATTTCGGCTTGGCGACTACGTGGCTGCCGTCCAGTACCTAGAAAAAGCCTATCGGGTGCGCCCTGAAGCGGATATCGCCGCGCACTTGGGCGAAGCGCTGTGGCTGTTAGGTCAGCGTGACGCAGCCAAAGAGATCTGGAAAAAAGGCGTCGCAAAAGAGGCTGATAACGCGACGTTATTAGAGACCCTTAAACGGCTTGGAGTTCAGCTTTGAATTTTTTTTTGAGATGTGGTGTTGAGTCGCGTTCGCTCATTGGTTTGATTCTTGCGGTGCTGCTGTTAGGGCTAGGCGGTTGTGCTACGCAGGCCCCCACAGGCGAAGCCTTGCCTGAAGGCTCTTTATCGCGGATTGGGCGCTTTGCTGTCAAAACTGAGCAGGCTAATCGCGCCCCCGAGGCGATTCAGGGCGGCTTTGTCTGGCGCGATACTGT
>CAMEAW010000092.1 GCA_945911685.1 Bordetella parapertussis | reverse complement strand
CAAACCGCCTGCCACGAAAATACTCTCTTCAGAATTATCTTCAAGAATAATGCGCACCAAACCAGGTCGAATGCGCGAGATCAGCGGAGTATGGCCAGGCAAAATACCTAACTCACCCGACTCACCGGGCAGTACTACAAACTTAGCATCGCCCGAGTACAGAGATGTTTCTGCACTGACAACGTCGACTTTGATGGTAGCCATGATAGATCCTTATTGGAGTTTCTTGGCTTTCTCGAAGGCTTCGTCGATCGATCCGACCATGTAGAACGCCTGCTCAGGCAATGCATCGCACTCGCCTTCGACGATCATACGGAAACCACGAATGGTCTCAGACAAGGGAACATACTTGCCTGGCGAACCCGTGAACACCTCGGCCACATGAAAAGGCTGCGACAAGAAACGCTGAATCTTACGCGCACGCGCAACAGCTTGCTTGTCTTCAGGTGACAACTCATCCATACCCAAGATCGCAATAATATCGCGCAGTTCTTTGTAACGTTGCAAGGTTTGCTGAACACCGCGCGCCACGTTGTAGTGCTCTTCACCGACCACGTGCGGATCAAGCTGGCGGCTGGTCGAATCGAGCGGATCAACCGCTGGATAAATACCAAGCGCAGCGATGTCACGCGACAACACAACTGTTGAATCCAAATGCTGGAAAGTCGTCGCAGGCGAGGGATCAGTCAAGTCATCGGCTGGCACATAAACCGCTTGTACTGAAGTAATCGAACCTTGCTTGGTTGAAGTAATGCGCTCTTGCAACTTGCCCATTTCTTCAGCCAGGGTTGGTTGGTAACCCACAGCAGAAGGCATACGACCCAGCAAAGCGGATACCTCAGTACCTGCCAGGGTGTAGCGATAGATGTTATCAACGAAGAACAAGATGTCTCGACCTTCGTCACGAAACTTCTCTGCCATCGTCAGACCGGTCAGCGCCACGCGCAAACGGTTACCTGGTGGCTCGTTCATCTGACCGAACACCATGGCCACTTTATCAAGCACATTTGACTCTTCCATCTCGTGATAGAAGTCATTACCTTCGCGAGTACGCTCACCCACGCCGGCAAACACTGACAAACCACTGTGTTGCTTTGCGATGTTGTTGATGAGCTCCATCATGTTGACGGTTTTGCCCACACCTGCGCCGCCAAACAGACCGACTTTACCGCCTTTAGCAAAAGGGCAAACCAGGTCAATCACCTTAATGCCAGTTTCAAGCAACTCAACAGAGGGTGACAGCTCATCAAATTTTGGAGCATTTTGGTGAATGGCACGACGCTCTTCACTTTGGATTGGACCCGCATCATCAATCGGGCGTCCTAAGACGTCCATGATGCGGCCCAAGGTGCCCACACCAACGGGTACCGAAATCGGTGCACCAGTTTTTGCAACAGCCATACCGCGGCGCAAACCATCGCTTGGTCCGAGGGCAATTGTACGCACAACGCCGTCACCCAATTGCTGTTGAACTTCGAAGGTCAAGCCTTTTTCAGCAAAAGCTGAAGACTCATCTGTCAGGCGAAGCGCCTCGTAGATGTTTGGCATGTGATCGCGGGGAAACTGAATATCCACCACTGCGCCGATGCACTGAACGATGGTTCCGTTGTTCATGTCTGATCCTTACTTTGTAAATTCTGATGGGATACCGGGAAGCAATCTAAACAATTAGACAGCCGCGGCGCCCCCCACGATTTCTGAAATTTCTTTCGTAATAGCAGCCTGGCGAGTCTTGTTAAAGACAAGTTGCAGGTCACCGATTACCTTCTTCGCATTGTCCGAAGCGGCTTTCATTGCCACCATTCGGGCAGATTGCTCTGAGGCCATGCTTTCTGCGACACCTTGATACACAAGGCCTTCGACGTAGCGTTGCAGTAACTCGTCGATGACTGTTTGAGCGTCAGGTTCGTAGATGTAATCCCAGCCGTGGTCTGCCGTTGTGCTTTCGCTATTTACAGCGGCAGTCGCCGAAGCCAAGTTATAGGGATCTGCTAATTTGCCAGGTAACGGTAGCAAACGAACAAAAGTTGGTTCTTGCTTCATTGTGTTAACGAAGCGATTGGTCGCAATATAAACAGCGTCAATGCGACCCGCTAAAAAATCATCTAACTGCACTTTAACCGCGCCAACCAGGCGATCAAGCTCAGGCTTATCGCCCAACCCAACTGCCTGCGACACAACTTCAGCACGCATGCGGGTTAACACACCAAGGCTTTTGTTTCCAAAGGCTGTGAATTGTGTCCGAATATTTTTGTCGTTGAAATCGCGAGTACGCGAAAGCACCAAACGCATAATATTGGTATTCAGGCCACCACAAAGCCCCTTGTCGGTCGAAACAACGACAATTCCAACCGCTTTCAGCTCTGTACGCTCAACCAAATAGGGGTGCGTGTACTCTGGATTTGCCTGCATCAGATGCGAGGCAATAGCGTGAACTTTAGTCGCATAGGGCCGACCCGCGCGCATACGCTCTTGCGCCTTGCGCATCTTCGAGGCAGCCACCATTTCCATGGCCTTTGTGATCTTGCGCGTGTTTTGCACGCTCTTGATCTTGTTACGAATTTCCTTAATTCCTGCCATTTCGCTTCCTGTGTCAGACCTGCATTCAGGTATCAGACCATTTGCTTTGGATCACCTCTGACAGCAATTGCCAGCGATGATCCGATAGCGGGTTCGTTAGAACGTGCCGTGCTTTTTGAATTCGGTCAACGCAACAACAAGTTCAGCCTCGTCATCCTTAGACAACTCTTTTGAACTTTCAATGCGTTCGATCATTGCAGCGTTTTTGTTTTTGAGGTGATCTTTCAGACCTTTCTCAAACGGCAAGACACTTGAAACCTCAACATCATCAAGATAGCCATTATTCGCAGCAAACAAGATCACACCAAGTTCCCAGACTTGCAGAGGCTGGTATTGCGGTTGCTTCAAGAGCTCAACCACGCGCTTACCGCGCTCAAGTTGGCGGCGCGTTGCATCGTCAAGGTCAGACGCAAACTGTGCGAAAGCCGCCAATTCACGATACTGGGCCAAGTCGGTACGAATACCGCCAGACAGCTTTTTAATGATCTTCGTTTGAGCCGCACCACCCACACGCGATACCGAAATACCGGCGTTAATAGCAGGGCGCACACCGGCATTAAACAAGTCTGTTTCAAGAAAGATCTGACCGTCAGTAATCGAAATCACGTTAGTCGGCACGAAAGCAGACACGTCACCCGCTTGGGTTTCGATAATTGGCAATGCAGTCAATGAACCCGTTTTGCCTTTAACGGCACCTTTGGTGAACTTCTCGACATAAGCTTCGTTCACGCGTGCAGCGCGTTCAAGCAAACGTGAGTGAAGATAAAACACATCGCCCGGGTAAGCTTCGCGACCTGGCGGACGACGCAGCAGTAGTGACACTTGGCGATAAGCAAAAGCCTGTTTGGTCAAATCGTCATAAACAATCAGGGCGTCTTCGCCGCGATCGCGGAAATATTCACCCATGGTGCAACCAGCGTACGCTGACAAGTACTGCATTGCAGCCGAGTCAGACGCCGTTGCGGCAACAATTGTGGTGTATTCCATTGCGCCGTGCTCTTCGAGCTTACGCAGCACGTTATTAATCGTTGAAGCCTTTTGACCAATCGCAACGTAAATACACTTAACGTTTTTACCTTTTTGATTAATGATGGCATCAACGGCAACAGCGGTTTTGCCTGTTTGACGATCACCAATAATCAACTCACGCTGGCCGCGTCCGATTGGCACCATTGCATCAATTGACTTCAAGCCAGTTTGCATTGGCTGCGACACAGATTGACGCGCAATCACGCCAGGCGCCACTTTTTCGATAATGTCGGTTTCTTTAGCATTAACCGGGCCCTTGCCGTCGATTGGCACGCCCAAGGCGTTAACCACGCGACCGAGCAACTCGGGGCCAACTGGAACCTCAAGAATGCGACCCGTTGTTTTAACTGGATCGCCTTCAGAAATACCCGTATAGTCACCCAAAACCACGGCGCCAACAGAGTCGCGCTCGAGGTTCAAGGCCAAACCAAACACATTGTTTGGGAACTCAAGCATTTCACCTTGCATCGCGTCTGAAAGACCGTGAATACGAGTGATGCCGTCGGTCACGGAAACGACCGTGCCCTGTGTACGAATGTCGGACGAAGTGCCCAAACCTTCGATTCGGCTCTTGAGAATTTCGCTAATCTCTGACGGATTGAGTTGCATGTTCAGACTCCTGAAATCTTTTAACTGACGGTTAAGCCGCCAGCGTGTCGCGCATGCGTACTAACTGAGCTTGCACGGATGTATCGAGTACGTGGTCACCCACGAGCACGCGGACTCCACCAATTAAGGCGGCATCTACGGTTACGTGGGGCTTTAGCTTGAGACCGAATTTCGGTTCTAACAACGCAATGAGTTGTGAGATCTGATCTTCAGACATCGGAAATGCGCTGGTGATATTTGCTTGCGCCACACCCTCAGCTTCGTCTTTGAGGGCTTGAAATTGCTGTGCGATTTGCGGCAAAAGTAACAACCGGCCGTTCGCAATTAGCAATTCGACAAAGTTTTTAAAATGCTTGTCGACCGCTGGCTGCACCAAACTTAAGAAGATATCGGCACGCTGCGTATTAGTTAAACGCGGATCGGCCATCGCCGAACGCACATTACCATTAGCCGCCACTTGCGCTAGCCGTTGTGCTTGCTCAGCCCAAACGCCCAGACCACCACTGTTACCTTTGGCAACAGCAAACAAGGCCTCAGAGTACGGGCGCGCGAGGGTGGAAAGTTCTGCCATGGCGTATCCCTGAGTTTAAAGCTGAGCCTTAAGCTGCGTGAGCAGCTCGGCGTGAGCACTTGCGTTAACTTCACGCTTCAGGATTTGCTCGGCACCTTTCACAGCCAAATTGGCTACGTCATTGCGCAGGGCATCGCGAGCACGTGTGACTTCTTGGGCGGCATCCTGCTTCGCCTGCGCCAAGATGCGCGCACGCTCAATTTCAGCCTCAGCACGCGCCTGCTCAATGATCTGCGTTGCGTGCTTCTCAGCATCCGTCATGCGTGCATGTAATTCAGATTTCGCAGATGCCTCGATCAAACCAACTCGCGCCTGAGCCTGAGCCAAGTCTGCTTTGCCTTTTTCGGCAGCAGCTAAGCCTTCAGCGATTTTTTGGCGTCGCTCGTCGATTGCCTTCGTCAAAGGGGGCCAGATGAATTTCATCGTGACCCACGCCAAGACAAAGAACACGATCATCTGGAAAAAGATCGTCGCGTTCAGATTCACGGTCGTTTCCCTATTACAACTTGAGCTCAGTCGACAAAATGTCTAAGAGCACAGATCAATGAGCCACCGCCAACAAGCCTGCAAACGGTGGATTCACCAGCTTCATACCGAAGCTGGCAGGTACATACATTACTTGCCGAACGGACTGGCAAAGGCGAACAACATGGCAATACCCACGCCGATCAGAAAAGCCGCATCGATCAAGCCTGCCAGCAAAAACATTTTGGTCTGCAGGGCGTTCATCAACTCAGGCTGACGTGCGGCAGATTCGAGGTACTTGCCACCCATCATTCCGATGCCGATGCAGGCGCCCAATGCACCTAAACCAATGATTAAACCGCAAGCGAGAGCAACGAGAGCGACGTTGGACATGACAACTCCTTGTTAGGATCTAAGAATAAAAAAATAATAAAATGGAAACTAAAAAAATTTGCGCCATTCACTTTTTTGATCAAGCAACAGCACCTTTCAATTAACTTTTAATGCCCTTCGTGAGCCTGTCCGATATACACCAGCGTCAGCATCATGAAAATAAAACCCTGCAACAAAACAATCAAAATATGAAAGAGCGCCCAAATTGAGCCCGCCAAAATATGGCCAATGCCCAAGCTGACACTCATCACGTTAAAGCCGGTCCAGGCACCACCAAGCAAAGCGATCAGCATAAATACAAGTTCACCGGCGAACATGTTGCCAAACAACCGCATGCCTAGCGAGACAGACTTAGCCGCATACTCAATCACATTCAGTAACAAATTTGCTGGCGCCAAAAGCACCGCAGTGAAACCGTGACCGTGAAACGGGGCTGTGAACAACTCTTTCACAAAACCAACTGGGTTTTTAATTTTGATGCCGTAGTAGAACATCAGCAGCAACACGCCCATCGCCATACCCATTGGCGCATTCAGGTCTGCAGTAGGGAGGATACGGTGGAAATGTAAAGGATCGCCGACCTTTTCGCCCAATCCGAACAGATGAAATATTTGATGTGGAAGATCGACTGGAATCAAGTCGAGCACGTTCATCAAAATGATCCAAACAAACACTGTCAAAGCCAGGGGAGAGACAAATTTTCGCGTGGCCTCACTCGGCACAATACTGCGCGCCTGCTGATCAACCATATCGATTAACATTTCAACGGCGCTTTGAAAGCGACTTGGGACACCAGACGTTGCGCGCCGAGCTGCCAACCACATCACCAACACAACAATTAAGCCAGTCAAACTAGACCAAAAAACGGTGTCGTAGTTGATGACGCTGAAATCAGCGATTGCGCCTTGCTTTTCGCCTAGATTGTTGTAATGCACCAAATGGTGCTGAATATATTCAGCCTGAGGCGATACACCACTTTCAGCAGCCATATTGATCTCTACTTTGCATCTTGACCAAACACAGCGTCGAGACGCTGAAATGCTTGTTAATAAAAAGCCCGCTGTTTCAGCCGACCCGTACGATTCATTTGGCTCGAGAGCCTTTTATCACCAACAAGATCGCATAGCCTTTCAGCGCCGCCACCAAACCCACCAGTACCGCCGGCCACTGCACTTGATCAACACCAAGCCAAGCAACTAACCACAACAACAAAATTGTGGCGCCAATCTTTAAAAACTCGCCAATAAAAAACAATTCTGGACTAGCCCCGCCTGGACGGTAGGTCGACAGCCACAGCCTTAACGCAAAAACCGCGTTGGGCAACACATAGGCTCCAGTGCCGGCAAGTGAAGACATCGCCGCCGAACGACTTGCCACAACCCAACAAATCACTGCAATTAATAGCCCCGACAAAATTTGGGACACCACCACATCGACCAAATCTCGCCGTGCGCGATGATCGATTTGCTGTCGTTCTGCAAGAGTCAGGGCAATCTTTTCTGCGGATTCGGCTTCGTACACTTTTCTCTCACAGCAAAGCCTGCGCATTATATCCAACTTTACGCCCCCATGCAAACCCTTAGAGGCTTTGCGCAGGCTTTGGCTTCTCTAGGAGCAACTGGCGCTGTTACACCAAGGGTCGGGGCTCAGCGATGCTTAAAGTTTGGCTTACGTTTCTCAACAAAGGCCGCCATCCCCTCTTTTTGATCTTCAGTCGCAAAGCAGGCATGAAACTGCCGGCGCTCAAATAAGACGCCTTCGTGCAGCGAGGACTCAAACGCACGGTTGACAGCCTCTTTGGCCATCATCACCATTGGCAAAGACATGCCGCAGATCACGGTTGCAGCCTCAATCGCCTCGTCAAGCAGGCTAGCGGACGCTACCACCCGAGAGACCAGCCCTGCGCGCTCGGCTTCAGTCGCGTCCATCATGCGCGCGGTCAACACCATATCCATGGCCTTTGATTTGCCAACCGCGCGAGGCAAACGCTGCGTCCCACCCGAGCCAGGAATCGCTCCAATCTTGATTTCGGGTTGGCCAAATTTGGCAGTATCAGCCGCAATAATGAAGTCGCACATCATGGCCAACTCACAACCGCCGCCTAAAGCGTAACCGGCCACCGCTGCGATCACCGGCTTGCGCACCCGCCGAATAGTTTCCCAGTTACGGGTGATGTAGTCGGTGCGATAGACGTCCATGTAAGACCAGTCTTTCATGGCTGCGATATCGGCGCCAGCCGCAAACGCCTTCTCGCTGCCAGTAATCACAATGCAGCCGACTTCATCGTTGGCATCAAAGGCGAGCAACGCCGCACCAAGCTCATTCATGAGCGCGTCGTTCAAGGCATTGAGCGCCTTGGGCCGATTCAGGGTCAACAGGCCGACGCGGCCGCGCGTTTCGATTAAGACTAAAGCTTCGCTCATGAGAGGATCCTCTGAAATGTGAAATAAGATAGCGGTATGAAAAGCAAACCCATAATTTACAGTTTAGAGCCTTTTGATTTAGCCGGGCACCGCTATCGAGTCACGCTCACGGTTCCTCAACCAAACCCCCTAGGCCAGGTCGTATCGCTACCGGCCTGGATTCCGGGCAGTTACCTGATTCGGGATTTTTCACGCCAAGTCGAAACGATCTCTGCGCGTTCGGGTAATCGCCGCCTGAATCTTATTAAACTTGACAACCATAGCTGGCGCGTTGAACCTTGCGTTGACCCACTTCACATTACGACCACCGTTTACGCTTGGGATCTTTCGGTGCGCGGGGCGCATCTGGATGAGACACACGGCTTTTTCAACGGCACCAGCGTCTATCTGCGACCGCATGGCTTTGAAGAGCACCCCTGTCAGGTCACACTGCTTGCACCAGCTTTAGTCAACTGGCGTGTCTTCACCAGCTTGCCGCAAGCCGCACAACCCAACGGTAGCCCCAAGGTCATCAGAGACTACGCCAACGGCTTTGGCGCCTACAAAGCACGCAATTACGATGACCTGATCGATCACCCCGTCGAAATGGGCAGGCCCCAGGTAGTGCGCTTTGACGCGTGCGGTGCATCCCATGAAATGGTGTTTACTGGCGTGATCCCTAACTTGGATCTCAAACGTATTGCGCGCGATGTCAAAGCTATTTGCGAAACGCAGATCCGTTTTTTTGAGCCCGACTCGGTACAGGCGCCGTTTTTAGATACTGCGCTAAAGTACGTCTTTATGACCATGGTCACGGGCGACAGCTACGGTGGCCTTGAGCACCGCGCCTCAACAGCATTAATGGCCGCACGCAAGGATCTGCCCACGCTTGGACAAAAGAAAACTCCAGAGGGCTACCAAACCTTTTTAGGTTTGGTCAGTCACGAATATTTTCATACCTGGCACGTCAAGCGTATTAAACCGGCGGTCTTTGCGCCCTACGACCTCACCAAAGAAACCCACACGCGTTTGTTGTGGATTTTTGAAGGATTTACGTCTTACTACGATGACCTGATGCTCGTGCGCAGTGGTGTTATCAATGCCTCCGATTATTTGCAAACACTCGGCAAACAAATCAGCGGGGTATTTGCAACACCTGGCCGTCACAAACAATCAGTGGCCGAGAGTTCGTTTGACGCGTGGTCGCGCTACTACAAACAAGACGAAAATTCTCCTAATGCACTGGTCAGCTACTACACCAAGGGCTCACTGGTTGCGTTGGGCTTGGATCTCACCATCCGCACGGCTACCAACGGGGCGTTTAGCTTAGATGATGTCATGCGGCGTCTGTGGGAGCAGTATGGCCGCGATTTTTATCAAGGTGCCGCCCGCGGGTTAAAAGAAAAAGCCTTTGTGCGGCTGGTATCAGACTGCACAGGCGTCGACATCTCAGAACCCATCGCAAGATGGGTCTATGGGCGCGAAGATGTACCCTTGCGCGCGCTCTTTGCCCAACACGGTATCGAGATGCAGTGGCAAGCAACAAGTAATCTGCCAACGCTTGATGTGCGCACGCGCAAACAAGGCGATCAGCTTGTGCTTGCGACCGTCTTTGAGCACGGCGCTGCCCACCAAGGCGGGCTCTCGGCTCACGATATCCTCGTCGCACTGGATGGCGTACGCATTGACTCGGTCAACAATTCATTAGAAAGTGTGCTGGCACGCCATCTCGCTGGCGAGCGCGTCAAGGTACATGTGTTTAGGCGCGACGAGTTGCGCGAGTTTTCAGTTAAGCTCGCAGCCCCTGCACAAACGCTATGCCAACTCAAACCCATGACTTCACTTTTATGACGCGTCCGGATACAGATGACTTTGCTTCTCTTTTTAAACAGGAGGTTGCGCTCCTAGATGTACGCGCGCCGATCGAATTTGAACAGGGCGCATTTCCGAGTGCCAGCAATCTTCCGCTCATGAATGACGATGAGCGTCATCAAGTCGGCCTGCGCTATAAGCAGGTCAACCAAGACGCTGCCATCAAGCTCGGACACGAGTTGGTGTCAGGGGATATTAAAGCAGCCCGCGTGACGCAATGGAAAGCATTTGCGCAAGCGCACCCCGAAGGTTATCTCTACTGCTTTCGAGGTGGGCTGCGCTCGCGCATTTCGCAAAGCTGGCTCGCTGAGGCAGGAATCGAATACCCGCGCATCGTGGGCGGCTATAAAGCGATGCGCACGTTTTTGATCGAATCGCTGGCTAAATATATCGACGCGTCTGACTTTGTATTGGTGTCTGGGCTGACCGGCTCTGGAAAAACTGAAGTGGTTCACTCGCTCAGTTCGACCGTTGACCTTGAAAAGCTTGCGCATCATCGCGGCTCAAGTTT
>CAMEAW010000091.1 GCA_945911685.1 Bordetella parapertussis | reverse complement strand
GCACAGGCCTGCATGGCCACAACAGCCTCAATCGACATCGGCATGTAGATAATTGAGCGCTCGCCTTTTTTGTAGCCCAGTGCCTTGAGACCATTGGCTAACTGGCACACCCGATCGTGTAGCTCTTGATAGGTAATTTTTTTAACAACACCATCGTCCGATTCAAAAATAATCGCAACCTTATCGGCGTTGCCATTTTTAAGATTGACATCCAAGCAATTGGCCGAGACGTTTAGTTCGCCATCACCAAACCACTCAAAGAACGGCGCACGCGACTCATCGAGCACCTTGGTAAACGGCTTAGTCCAGTGCAGATGCTCACGCGCCTGCGAAGCCCAAAAGGCATCAGGATCGCGATCGGCCGCTTCAAGCAATGCTTGATAGCCGGCTTGACCTGACACGTTCGCTTGCTGAGCAAAGCCCTGAGGCGGTTGGAATACGCGCGTTTCAACTAAAGTGGATTCGATTGAGTTCGCCATACGTGCAGTCTCCGTAATAACCAGGATCAATGTGTATTGATGATTTTCTGGGGTCTAAAAATAAAAACTCAGGCTGTTAAAGCAGCAATTCCTGCCGAGGCAATTTCGGCGTCTTCTGAAGATTTCACGCCAGACACGCCGACCGCACCAATGACTTGACCATCAACAATAATTGGTACACCGCCTTCAAGCATGCCTTGCAGTGTTGGGGCTGACAAGAAGGCGGTACGCCCGTTATTGATGATGTCTTCGTAGACTTTTGTTTCGCGACGGGCCAGCGCCGAGGTGTGTGCTTTAGCCGGTGCAATATGGGCTGACATGGCGGCGGCGCCATCAAGGCGTTGTAAGCCGAGCAAATGCCCGCCATCATCAACAATCGCAATGGTCACAGCCCAATTGTTTTTGTTGGCGTGGGCTTTAGAGGCGGCCAAAATTTTAGAAACATCGGCATCAGTCAAGACAGCTTTGGTTTTCACAGAGAATCCTTAATTTGTTCAAGTGCAGAGGGGTCTTCAATTGTCGTGAGATCGCCGGGGTCGCGCCCTTCGCAAACCGCAACAATCGCACGTCGCAGAACTTTACCAGAGCGCGTCTTGGGCAGCGCTGTGACAAAACGCACCCGGGCGGGGCGCGCCACGGGCCCAAGTTGCTCGTCAACTAAGCGCATGATATCGCCCTCGAGCTTTAAGAGCGCACCAGGCTGCGAAAATAAATTGGGGTCTTTCAGCACCGCAAAGCCAACCGCCACCTGCCCTTTGAGTTGATCAGCGATCCCCACCACTGCCGACTCAGCCACGGCGGCATGGCAGTTGATGGATTCTTCGATTTCGCGGGTACCCAAGCGATGCCCCGCCACGTTAATCACATCGTCGGTACGACCTAAGATAAACCAGTAGCCCTCCTCATCCTTCAAGCCCCAGTCGAAGGTTGAATACACCTGACGGCCTGGCACTGTGGCAAAGTAGGTTTCGACAAAACGCGCATCGTCGCCCCAGATAGTCGTCATCGCCCCTGGGGGCAAGGGCGGCACAATCGCAACGACGCCCTTTTGATTGGGCCCAAGATCTTCGCCGGTTTCTTCGCTCAGTACCCGCACATCAAAACCGTACACCGGAAACGACGGGCTACCAAATTTTGTTGGCACGTTTGCAATACCTGGTTGCGCCGCCAAAATTGGCCAACCTGTTTCAGTCTGCCAGTAGTTATCAATAATCGGGCGACCTAAGCCCTCAGAAATCCATTTTGCGGTGGGTTCGTCGAGCGGTTCACCCGCCAGATACAGCGCACGCAAGGTGGACAGGTCGTATTTTTTGAGCAAAGCCTCGTCATGTTTTTTAAGCACCCGAATGGCCGTTGGCGCCGAAAACATGGTGTTGACTTTAAAGCGCTCGACCAGGCTCCATAAGATACCGCCATCGGGGCGAACGGGGGTGCCCTCGTACAAGACGGTGGTTTGGCCGCCAATCAAAGGGCCATACACAATATATGAATGCCCAACCACCCAACCGATATCACTGGTGCAAAGATAAGTGTCACCAGGCTTACCGTTAAAAATACGGTGCATCGAAGAAGCCAGCGCGACCGCATAACCGCCGGTATCGCGCTGCACGCCTTTGGGTTTGCCGGTGGTGCCTGACGTATATAAAACATAGCTCGGTTCTGAGGACTCAAGCCAGGTCACGGGCACGACGGCCCCTTCAAACTGGGCACGCAGGCTTGCGTAATCCAGATCTTGACCTGCTACGGGTTCAAAAGCATACAGGCCGCGATCGACCACGATCACTTTTTCAGGCGGGCGCTCTGACAGGGCAATCGCCTTATCCAGCAAAGGCTTATAAGGCGTGACTTTGCCGCCTCGTGAGCCTGCATCGGCACAGACAATGACCTTGGGCGAGGCATCATCGATACGCTGCGCCAGGTTGACCGAGGCAAAGCCGCCGAACACCACCGAGTGAATCGCACCTAACCGGGCACAGGCCAACATGGCGAAAACAGCTTCAGGCACCATGGGCATATAGATTAAGACCCGATCGCCCTTCGCCACGCCTTGTGCCTGCAACATCGCCGCAACGGCGTTGACTTCGCGATAGAGGTCACGACGGCTGTACGTGATTTCTTGATCAACCTCGGTTGAGACCCAAATCAATGCAGGATCATCGGCCTGCGTATCAAGCCAGCGATCGACTGCGTTAAAACATAAGTTTGTACGCCCCCCCACAAACCAACGCGCAAAGGGGGGCTTGCTGTAATCCAGCACCTCGGTAAACGGGGTTTCCCAGTGGATGCCTTCAGCCTCTTCGCGCCAGAATGCATCTTTTTGTTGAATCGAACGCTGATGGATTGCCTGGATTGGGTTCATATCGGGTCTCGAAAGTACTTTTTATAGCTAAGATCGCTTTTTGTACTAACATTGTGACAGGTAAACCTTGCATGAGGCTGTCTTATTCAGCCTGTTTGGCTCTCGCTCCTGCCCTGATTATGTCCGATATCACTCCTGCCACCTCTGCGCCTTGCTCTACTTCCCGTTGGGTGCGCCTCGCGCTGCTCGCGGTGGCCTGCTCGCTTGCGGCCCTCTTAAGCGGGTGCGCGAGCACCGACGACAACGCTGGCTCTGGCATCAATTCTTCGTCGGTCGACTGGAGAAACTCCGCAGATCCGATTGGTTCTTTTTTGGCACGCTCTAAAAATGGCGCGGGCTTGCTAGTAGGTGACATCAACCACCCGCTCGCTCGTCAGGCTCTGACCCAACTCGGCATTCGGTATCGGTGGGGCGGAAAATCACCTGAAACTGGTTTTGATTGCAGCGGTCTGGTGTTGTATTCGGCGCAGCAATCGCTTGGGCTCAAGCTCCCTCCACGCGCTTACGACATCGCGTTATTTGGCAGCGAAGTGTCGCGTACCGACCTGCAAGTGGGTGACTTGGTGTTTTTCAATACCTTGGGGCGCCGCTATTCGCACGTGGGCGTGTACCTGGGCGATGATCAGTTTGTGCACTCACCCGCAGCAGGCGGCGTGGTAAGAATCGAAGACATGAAACTGGCGTACTGGTCCAAGCGCTATAACGGCGCGCGTCGCCTATAAAACGACCCGCACCGCTATACGGTCTACTTCTGTGATGGCTGCCCGTTGAGTTGGCACGCCCCCTGCTGACATAAGCCACACTGCTCAAGTGCCTGCTGCATTGAGCAAACCGAGCGTCGACAAGCCACCACCTGCACGCCGCCCTTTTGGGCAGCGTTTCTGAACGTTTTCATGACGTTATGACCTAAAAAATCAGTGAGCAAAATCACCACTTGGGTGCCGCTGGGTATCTGCGGTGCCTTTTTTTGATGGGCCGGATCGCGCCCCGTAATGTGATGCGTAATAGCGATATTGTGCTCGCGCAAAAGATTAGGGATATTGCCTAAACGGTCGGCACCGACCACGACTGCGCTCAAAGATGGGTTCATAGCTGCTCCAATTAAAAAAGGTGAACAGCCTAGATGATAATGATTCTTATTTATAAAACAAGCGGAATAATACGCATTCGCATTAAAAGACTAACTTTATTTTACCTATATCGGGAAATTTAATTATTTTTAATTCGATTAAAAATTATTTTTCTTGTTTACTTTCAACACGTTCGCGGATTTCGCTTTCGCTCAACTCGGGGGTGAGCATTGCGATTAAGGTATACACATAGTCGCGCAAAAACACGCCTGATTTCAGCGCAATACGCGTTGTTTGCACTCCAAACAGATGCCCAGCGGGGATACTGACCAAGTTGGTGTCGCGCAGCGGCTCGTAGGCCACGCCTGCGATGATCCCGATCCCCAAGCCAACATCGACATAGGTTTTAATCACATCGGCATCAATCGCCTCAAGCACGATATCCGGACGCAGCCCTTTTGCCTCAAATGCCCCGTCGACCGAGCGGCGCCCTGAAAAAGCGCGATCGTAGGTCACTAGGGGATAGCGGGCGACGTCTTCAAGGGTCAGGGCAAAACCCTTTTTATGCGAAAGTGTTGCCAAAGGGTGCTCGGGGCGCACCACCACGGTGTGCTCCCAGGTGTAACAGGGCAACGTCTCAAGCCCCGGGGTCAGCGCCAGCGACTCGGTGGCGATGGCCAGGTCGGCCTGCTCGTGCAACACCATCTGGGCCAACTGCGGCGGGCTGCCCTCGGCCAGCGATAAGTGCACTTTGGGAAACTGCTTACGAAACGCGGGGATGATTTTAGGAAGTACGTAACGCGCCTGCGTATGCGTACAGGCGATCACCAGACTGCCCTCGTCGCGCCGCGCAAATTCATCACTGACTTTTTTGAGATTATCGACCTCGCGCATAATGCGCTCGACGACCTGCGCCACCGCCGTGCCGGGCTTGGTCAGCCCTTTAATGCGCTTGCCGTGCCGCTCAAAAATCTGCACACCCAGCTCGTCTTCGAACTCAAGAATCGCTTTGCTGACCCCAGGCTGTGAGGTGAACAAACTGCGAGCGGCTTCGGTAAGATTGAAGCCACGGCGGATGGTTTCTCGAACGAAGCGAAACTGTTGCAAATTCATGAGGGTCCTGTGAGACTGCGCCAAATAAAGTACGATTATAAGTAATATAGAAGATAAACTAAATAACTTTTCATCATAAGCTTCTATCGCATTTAGAACATGCGGGATAATTCACATAACTCCTTAACATGCACAGGTTTCCCACATGGATTTCAGCATCAGCATTTCAGCCAGCCCACATCAGACTAAAACGCCCGCGATCGCTGTGGGGGTCTTCACCGACGGGGTGTTAAGTGTTGCCGCCGATGCCCTTGATCGTGCCAGCAACGGTGCCGTGCGCGCCGTCATCAAAGCAGAGTTCACCGCGCGGGCGGGTTCAACCTTAGTTTTGCGTAACCTCGAAGGTGTCGCGGCACCTCGCATCGTCTTGGTTGGGCTCGGCAAACAAGCCGAGTACACGCCACGCACGCATGCGCGCGCCGAACAAGCGTTTGCTGGGTATTGTGTGCAGGCACGCCTGACTGAAGCGACCTCAACGCTGTCTGCGATTGACTGCGCTGCAGCGCCTGTGCGCGATCGCGCACGCTCTGCCGCCGCGGCCTGCGGCGAAGCCACTTATCACTACGATGCCAGCTTTGGCAAACCTGATCTCAACGCTCGCCCAAAGCTTAAAAAGCTGACACTTCAGTTTGCAAACGCAACAGATAAAGCAGCCGCCACACTGGGCGTGACCGAAGGGGGCGCACTAGCCCACGGCATGTCATTGGCCCGCACGCTGGGTAATTTACCCGGCAATATCTGTACCCCCACCTATTTAGGCGAAGAAGCAAAAGCCTTGGGTAAGCAGTTCAAAAGCATTAGCGTCAAGGTGCTAGATCGCAAACAAATCGAAGCGCTCAAAATGGGCTCGTTTTTATCTGTTGCGCGCGGCTCGGCCGAGCAACCTCGCTTTATCGTTTTGCATTACAAGGGCAAAGCGGTTGCAGCTAAGCGCGGTGCGAAAGCTGCGGCCGGACCGATCGTTTTAGTCGGCAAAGGCATTACGTTTGACTCGGGTGGTATCTCGATCAAACCAGCCGCCACCATGGACGAAATGAAGTTTGATATGTGCGGCGCGGCAAGCGTCTTGGGCACGTTGCGTGCAGTCGCTGAAATCGGTTTGCCTGGCGAAATCATTGGCCTGATCCCCACCTGCGAAAACATGCCAAGCGGCACAGCCAACAAACCTGGTGATGTCGTCACCAGTATGTCTGGCCAGACCATTGAAATCCTCAACACCGACGCTGAAGGCCGCTTAATTTTATGCGATGCCCTCACCTATGCCGAGCGTTTTAAACCGTCAGCCGTAGTGGATATCGCAACCCTAACGGGTGCCTGCGTCGTCGCGTTGGGCAAGGTCAATACCGGCCTGTTCGCAAGTGATGACGCCTTGGCTGAGGCCTTATTGGCGGCGGGCAAGCAATCGATGGATACGGCTTGGCGCTTGCCGCTCGATGATGCCTACCAAGAGCAGCTGAAATCAAACTTTGCCGACATGGCCAACATTGGGGGCCAACCTGGCGGCGCGGTGACGGCGGCTTGCTTCTTAGCGCGTTTTGCCAAAGCATACCCTTGGGCACACCTAGATATCGCGGGCACGGCGTGGCGTGGCGGTGGCGAAAAAGGCTCGACGGGTCGCCCTGTGCCGATGTTGCTGCAATATCTGATCAATCAGGCTTAGGTTCAGCATGGCCCGTATCGATTTTGCTTTTGGCGCGACTGAAAAAATCGCACAAGCGTGTCAGACCACGCTCAAGCAATACCTTGCGGGCCACAAATTACTGGTCTATTGCCGCGATACGAAGCGATTAAATACCTATGACACAAAACTGTGGGGGGTTGAACCCACGGCTTTTGTGCCGCACGTGATGGCCACTGACCCGCTGGCCGAACAAACACCCATTTGGCTAGTCTCTGCCGACCTAGAACAAGCCTTGGCGCGCGCACCCGCCGACGCGTGGCTACTTAATCTAGATGAACACTGCCCGCCCACGCTTGGCAACACCGCCCGTGTGCTTGAAATTGTGTCAGAAGACGAAGATGACAAGGCGGCGGCGCGCGCGCGTTGGGCGCACTACAAAGCCGCGGGGCACGAATTGAAAGCGCACCGTTTGAGCTGAAACGACGTAAATGACGCTGACGTTGCAAAAAACTTTGTAGGAAATCTAGCCATTCAGGGAACTGTCAGGTATGCTTTCGGTCATAGACTCATGGCTAATGTTAAATAGCCTGAGTTCAATTTAGTGACAGGAGCTAACTATGTCTGAATATCGTCCTTCTTTAAACCCCGGTCAATATAGTGACGTCACCGACGTCGCCACACGTAACCGTGTGCTGCGTAACACCTATTGGCTGCTAGCCATTTCGCTGATACCCACCGTACTAGGCGCCGCCTTTGGTATGTACAGCGGCATCAATAAAGTCATGGCCACTAGCCCGTTCATCTCGATGATCATCTTTTTGGCTGGCGCTTTTGGCTTAATGTACGCGATCGAAAAGAACAAAGAAACTTCACTAGGCGTCGGCCTGCTGCTGCTCTTCACGTTCTTTATGGGCATGATGCTCTCGCGCCTGTTGGGCCACGTGCTCGGCATGAGCAACGGCACACAATTGGTGATGTTTGCCTTTGGTGGCACAGCAGCCGTCTTTGGCACGATGGCCACACTGGCGACGTCGATCAAACGTGATCTGTCGGGTCTAGGTAAGTTTATGTTCGTGGGCGTGGTGATCTTGATTCTTGCCAGCGTCGCCAACATCTTCTTGCAATTGCCTGCACTGATGCTGACCATTTCGGTGGTGGCGATTGTGATCTTCTCAGCCTTCATGCTGATTGATCTACAACGTGTGGTCAACGGTGGCGAAACGAACTATGTTTCAGCAACACTTGCGATCTACTTAGATGTGTACAACGTGTTTGCCAACCTGCTCGCTATCTTAGGCATCACAGGCGGCAGTCGCGATTAAGTTTTTTGTTTGCAGGCGTCTGGCGCAAGTCACCAGACGCTGATTATCTCGGTCAACACCGAGGTGCCAAGTTGGAGTAAAAAGAAGGGTCAAGCTCTGCAGTGACAGAGGTTGACCCTTTTGCATTGATGACCACGACAAGCAGGATCTTAGGATTAGCCAATGAACGCTACAGTTTTAACGCATGAAAACAACGGCGTACTTACGCTGACGATCAATCGCCCTGAGCGTCGCAATGCGCTTGACGTTGCCACCTATTTATCCTTAGCCGAGCATATCCGCACGGCGAGCGCCAGCAAAGACTGTCGTGCCCTTGTGATAACGGGTGCGAGTAACTACTTCACGGCAGGCAACGATCTAAAAGATTTTCAAAAACCGCGCACCTCGGGCGACAGCGGTGGCATCATTTTGTTGCGCAGCCTGATCGATTGCGATTTGCCAATCATTGCGGCTGTTGAGGGGCGTGCCATCGGCATTGGTGTGACGATGCTGCAGCATTGTGATTTTATTTGTGCGGCTGACAACGCCTTATTCACGATCCCGTTTGTGGCACTTGGGCTTTGCCCTGAAGGTGCTTCAAGCGTCTTGCTCGCACAAATTGTTGGCGCACGGCGCGCGTCAGACTGGTTGCTGCGTGGCAAAACCTTTGGCGCCCAAGAGGCGCTTGAGGCCGGATTTATCACTCAGGTCACCAACGCAGGTCAAGCCTTAGCCATCGCACAAGCGCTAGGTGACGAATTAGCCGCCCTGCCCCCGCAAGCCTTGCAGCTGTCAAAACGCATGATGAAGCACGCGCAGCGCCCCATGCTGCATGAAACGCTAAAGTATGAGTTTGAGTTGTTTTCTGAACGCTTGCAATCAGAAGAAGCGCAGGCGGCTGTGGCGAAGTTGCTGAAAAGATAAAAACCGCGGCGATTGCTAAGAGCAAGGCCGCGGCATCTGTCTGAGACTAGCACGTGTGCGCTTAACGAGCGCCACACGGTCAAAGCCTGGACTAGAACGTGTACACGTTTACCGCGCGTTAAACGCTGGCGCTGGGTACACACCTTTTGCTGTTGCCACTGCTGGCGGGTAAACCACTTCAGGGCCTGCTGGCATGTTCTGCATAATGGCAAATTCGTTTTTGAACTGTTTACCAGTATTGTCGATTTTGTACTCGCCAGTCATGGTCACGATCTTATCGTTCAGGTCAAGCGCCGCTTGCTTAAGTTTTGCCGCATCTAACGACTGCGCCTTCTTAATCATCTCTTCTGCAACGACACCTGCGCCATAAGCCAATGCGGTCTGAAAATCAGGCGCATATTGAGCGTTCGGAAACATTTTTGCGTAGCGAGCTGTCATTTGTTCACGATTCAAACCATGCGTGACCTTCCAGTTAATTTTTTCATGCAAGAGCGTTTGGCTTAAGGCGTATAAGCCATCCTTACCCGCTTGCTGCAAAAACTGTGGTTGTGAAGCATAGACAAAATAGACAGCTTTAAATAACGCATTGGTTTCGCGCAATTGACGCGCGATGATCATCTGGTCACCTTCGTAGGCGGTTGGATAAAACGCCTCGGCACCACTGGCCTTGGCTTTTTGAATCATGATGTTGAAATCTTTGGTGCCTTTGGCAAATTTCTCATTTTGCGTGACCTCCATGCCAAGCTCTTTTGCCAAGGCAACAGCGCCTTGAGTCAACGAGGCCGGAAACGGCTCGTCAAGGTAGGCAAACGCAATCTTTTTGACGCCCATCGCGTGCAAGGCACGCACGCCATTTTGGCCCAGTAATGTGCCGGCAATCTGCGTAGCCGACACAATCGACTTAAAGCCTTGCGCGTAAATTGAATCTGCAGAGGCAGACCAAATAATCATCATCTTGTTGTTCGTTTCGGTCGTACTTGCTGCCGCACTGGTCAGGGTCGAGCCAAAGGGTCCAAACAAAAAGTCACACTTTTCTTCTTTGATTAAGGTTTCGTACACTTTAGGAATAATCGTTTTATCACTGCGATCATCGAGTTTGACCAATTCAAGTTTGCGTTTGACGCCACCAATATCGATCCCACCACGCGCATTCACATCATCAATCCAAATCTCAACACCGCGTTGGCCAGACTGTGCTGCCAAGGCGAACGTGCCACTTGACGAAACTGTCATACCAATACGAATCGGCTTATCTGCCTGGGCAAAAGCTTGTGCGGCAGGTAAAGACAACACACTTGCAGCCAGAATGGCCTTTAACAATTCACGTTTGAACATGTAAGTCTCCTCAAGGGCTTAAGAATCGATTTTATAATCCACCCATTGCGCGATTAAATCCCGCAACGTATGGTCTTGCGCGAAATCCTGCACACTGCCACTGACTTTGTTACGACCTAACTCCAACACATAAACGTGTGTCGACACTCTGACACATTGACGCACATTCTGATCAATCAGCAATACCGAAATGCCTTGGGCGGGCAACCCAGCAATAAAATCGTAGATCTCGGCGCTCAATTTAGGCGCCACCAT
>CAMEAW010000090.1 GCA_945911685.1 Bordetella parapertussis | reverse complement strand
GCTCGCCAGCAATCACAAACGTTTCGGTTCAGTGGCCTGAAGGTTTTACCCCTCAGCGCCTGACCACATTAGAGACCACGGCCTTTGATGGTGACACCCTGCACACTTCGGCTTGGTTTAGTACAAAACCAACAGGCCGAATCATCCTGCTGGGCCAGTTTGTTGGCCACGACGTTGTGCAAGAACTTGGCACGGTAGAAATTAGCGAAGCCCCAGCGATCTCTAGCGCACTGTCGCGCTTGGCGGCCGCAGCGCAACTATCGCAACAAACAGATGACAGCGAGGCTGCGAGCGTTGCCATAAGTTACCAACTTGTCACCAAGCACACCAACTTTTTAATGTTGCACGAGCGTAGCGCCGAATACAAAGCACCCAACATGCCTGAGCTCTATAAAGTGAAGCAGATGTTGCCAGCAGGCTGGGGCGGCGCAGGTATGGATCAATTACGATTCTCAATGGCAGCAGTGAGTGATTCGTCCGATGAATTGATGGCAGAAAATATCTCATCGCCTACCGTCATGCGCAGTGGAGCATCGTGGTCATCACAGATTCGCTCACTTGAAATGTCGTCAATTGAAAATTACGACATCCCTTCTTTCTTAAGACGGCACGCTGACCCAGTACCCACAGTCTTGAATCTGGGCGACCGGATCACCATCAAGGCAGAGCGCATCTGGTTTAAGTTGAACGACGCGCAAGAAAAAACCATAGCGATGCTCACCCCTAATCCTAACGCCCTTGGCGCGAGGGTATGGTTTGTCAATGAAGCGCACGAAATCTTTGACTTTATGGATTTCGTCAGCTTAGAGGACGCCGTAACCGAGTTGCAACTAAACGGCTTCAGTGATTATGTAAAAAAGAAGTTTTCATTACTCAACCGGATTAGAACGCGCTACATCTGGAAATGTGAAGACCATAAACGCGCATACACAAACTCAACTTCATGGACTAAAAATAGCGTCACCGGCATCACGACTCTGCATCCTTAAGTTAGACTTGGTAAAAGTAAAGAGAAACCGATTTGCGCAATCGATCGAACCATTCCTTGCGCAAATCGGCGACTCCCTGCATCCGTTGAACGCTCAAGCCCGGCTTATGATCCCAAGGTGTTTTCCGATCTTAACCTCGTTCCGTGAGCTGAGCCAATTCCCATGTTTCGTATTCATTTAATCGAAAGACTCACGATCAAAACAAAGCTGTAGGCTCTTTTTTTCTTCATGATGTTCTGCCTGGTAGGAATTTTATTTTACGCACTCCATATCTTTGAAGCATTAAGCAGTTCAACTAAACAACTCTATGAAAAAGACCTTTTAGGGGTTTCTTATCTGCGTCAAGTCAACAATCAAACCAACATCATTGGTCAAGAAGCCGAGCTGTATGTTCTGGCAATGAATGCAGATGAACGTCAAAGTGCAAAAACAGCAGCAGAGGCTGTTGCAGCATCAAAAAAAGTTCAACTTGATCTGTACGAAAAGTGCGTGCCCACAGTCATTCGGCCTAGCCTCAAAGAGAAACTGACTGAAATACGATCGAGTATCGAGGCGTACCATAAGCTGGTAAACGAGGTCCTACTCGCCGCGCAGGGCAATGAGCCAGCCCTCATCGCTTACAGGCTACTCAGATTCCCGGACTGTTGTTGCAGGTGTTATTGGCTTTACAAAATTTTCATATGATTTGTGGGGTAACACTGTCAATACGGCTAGCCGTATGGAATCAACCTCACTGGTCGGTCGTGTGCAAATGACACCGATGACGAGGGATCTGCTTGGTACCGACTTTGAAATCGAAGAGCGCGAGTTTATGGAATGAAAGGGACTCGGTCAGATTTTGACCTGTTTTTTAGGTGCAAGAAAAAGACAGCACTGACGTATGCGTTAAACCGAGAACGTCAGTGCACTGCTTACAACCCATAAGGCGAAACATAAGGGCTCAGCGGTAACGAGACTGGACCTTGCCTTGGATAGAAACTGAAACGCAAGTACATGCCTGCGCCCCATTGCTGATAATTACTGGCGTTATCTAGCTGAACCAAACCACCTAAATGGGCATAGCGGTTCAGCTGATACTCGCCAGACGCCATCAGGTTGTAAACCATGCCTGTTGAATTCGTAGCTGGAAACGATGCCACACCCGAGCCACCACCACCGGTGGCAAGTGCGCTCGCCATGACAGCGTTTGCTGCGGCTTGCAAGTCGCCATTGTTAGGAAAATAATCTGAGGCATTTTGGGAAAACGTCTGCAAGCCGACAGACCCCGAAACCTTGTACGAAAAGTCGCCGTTACGTTGAGACCAGTTCAGCGGCAGCGTGAGCGCGTAATATTGCTGTGGGCTAAAGTAGCCTCCCTGACCGTATGTGAAGTTACTTAAGTTTTTATCGTAAAACATACTTGCAGCGTTCACACCAAACGTTAAGGTCTCATCTTTTGTTTTAATCAGATTTTTGTATAGACTCACGTTAGCATCAACCCGCGTGTTCGAGGCAACGTTGTGACCCGTCAGCGAAAAGAGCCCCGCCGAACCCGACACGCCATAAGCGCCCAAATCTTTAGCGAGTTGTACGCGCACGCCGGTTGACATTACGCCGCCCCACGCTTGTCCTGTGACGTTATCGCGTGTTCCCGCAAAGGACAGAACGCTGTCAACCACCGGCCGACTCGATACATTGACGCTGTAAAACAGCGTGTCAGCGCGATCCAACATACCGTCGACTTTCAGGCCACCGGTTAAATTACTAAACTGAAAACCAACTGGCGTCACACCGATATCCGCGGCCAAGCCACGGGTTTTGTAGCCCAACGCCCAACCGACTCCACGTGCCGTCTGGTCTTGTGGGGTACCGGCGAGTCCAGGCAATTGATCGAAAGCCGTCGTTGCGGCAGAACCAAAGACACTACGCGAATAAAAATCCGTGCCGATCGCACCTGCGTTGAGCGAGACAGACGTTGCCGTCAAGCTCAGCTTTCCATCTCCGACCGGTAAACGCATCTCGACCGGCACTTCAATATCGCTGAGCTTACCGTTACCAGAAGCACCGTTACGATTACGACTTTGCAGGCCAAGCAACAATTCGGGCGCACGCTCTTGTTTAATCAAATCTAGTTCGGTGGCCGTCGTTGTCTGTGTACTCGCCAGCGGATCAACCACCGTCCGTCGAGTGGAAACGGCCGAAACCTCGAAAGGCTTTGTAGGCGGCGGCTGTTGTAAGGCGATTGCGCGCTCAAAAAGTTCTTCAGCCTTGGCAATGCGACCCATATCGCGATACTGACGCGCAGCCGCGTCGGCAACTTCACTATCATCAGGAGCTAACTCAAGCGCTTTTTGTAACGCATCGCTAGCGAGGCGATTATCTTTTAACTGGGTTGCGATTTGTGCTGCATTTAACTGCATCTGAGCGCTATCAGGGGCCCGCAGTGCGAGCGCCTTAAAAACACCTAACGCCTTGTCTTTATCACCGCCCGCAACGTACAGGCGCGCTTGAGCTGCAGACACCGACAGGTCGGTAGGCCGTTGAGCTAACAAGGGCGCCAGCCGTTTTGTTGCCTCACTGAGATCGCCACGCTCTCGCAGTAAATCAGCTTGTCGTACCGAGTATGCAAACAAAACATCATCGAAACGCTTCTTTTCATTCACAGACAGGTTACGCGCACCGACTGCCGTTAACACCTTTGAACACTCGACATCTTGGTTGGTACGCATCAAGAGGCTGGCGTATTGCAATTGCAACTCAACTCCGGGCTCTTTTGAACGCGCAAGCGCTTGCCGCATGAAGTTCAAGCCTTGCGTCGGCTCACCGACATCGGCGTAGGCAAACGCCAATGCAGCGGTCAACTCATCCGTCTTTGCAGCACCCGATTGGCTTTTGGCTAAAACGGCGAGCGCTTCGGTCTGACGATCTTGTTGAGCCAGATTAGTCGCAAGCTTTAATTCACTATAGGTCTGAATCTGAACCTTCAAAGCAGCGATCTGGGCCGAACGGTCTTTAACTGGGATACGCTCAAGCAGTTCTAGCGCAGCTGGCCAAGCCTGACGCTCCATGGCAAATAAGGCGGACGCGTACAACATACTGGCATCGGTTTGTTGCGTGAGCAACAGACCATCAAACAACGCTCGCGCTTTTGAGGATTGACCTTGTTTCAAATAAGTTTGTGCAAGCTCGAGGCGAATCCAGGGGTTCTCGCTATCGTTCTTCAAAGCGGATTCAAGTTCAGTGACCGCCAACGCTGTATCGCCGCGGCTTAATGCCTTATGTGCGAGTCCAATTGAATAGGCAGCCTTCAAACGATTCATTTGAACCATACCGCCAACTTGCTCGGGCGTCACGCTTTGCATCAGTTGTTGAGCCGCTGCAAGTTTGTTATTCATTGCCAAGACACCAGCCAAGCCGCTCAAGGCTTGGGGATCTTTTTTATTTTGCGCCAAGATTGAACGGTAGGTTTTTTCGGCAGCCTCATACTCACCCGCTTCAACTTGAAGCGCTGCCACCGCCAAGCGGGCACCGCTTTGTTTGGGATCCAACCGTGCAGCCTGCTCAAACAAGTTGCGCGCACGAACCAAATCACCATCAAGCTGTGCTGCGTTAGCCTCTTCGGTGCGTTGCAGAGCACGCACGCTGCTTAGAGCGGTACCCCACGCTTGCCCCTCAGGCTGGGCAACGGCGCGGCTGAGAAACTGCGCGGCTGCGTCAAGCTTATTCTGCTGCAAACGAATAACACCTAGCCCACCCAAAGCATTTGGATCGTTTGGGGCTTCTCGCAGGCGCTTAGAAAACGCAGCCTCAGCCTGTTCGCGATTGCCACGCTCAAGAGCAATCAAGCCTGATGCGACCAAAGGGTTTTCGACACCACCCGCGCCTGCTGTGCCGACTCGCTTGCTAGCCTCGTCACGCATCTGGCGAATTTCTGCGTCATTTGGGTATGCTTTGAGGTAAGCGTTGAACTGCGGTACTTGAGCCACGCTCGGCAGCACGAACCAAAGCAAGGTCTGTCGCCAATAATTTTGTGTTTGCGTTCGCACACTAGGAATCTGCGACAGCCGCGCAAACTGCTCGACAGCCTTGGCACGTGTGTCTACGTTTTGCGCCAGCAACTGAGCCAACAAAAGTGCTGCCTGTTGATCCTCTGGTGACTCTTTTACCAAACGCTCAAGGCCGCGCCGACCCGCATCAAAACCACCTGTTGAGTAACCCAGGTTGCTATAAAAATCGAGTCCAAGTTGGCCGAGTGGCTCGGTATCAGCAAAGACCCGTTTGTAGGCTATAAGTGCCTCATCATGCTTAAGGCTGAGCTGTAATGCTCTTGCTTCCTCTAAGAATTTTCGATTTGTCGGTGTCCTGAGTCTGAGGTCTTGTTCAAACAGCGTCAGGTAGCGCGCCGTTGAATCGATTTTTTTAAGTTTTTCAATGTAGGACTGAGCCAGGTCTACTCGATTTAAATCAAGCTCAGAAAGCGCCATCCCATATAGGGCACCGGTGTCTTTAGGGTTAATCAACAGAAGCTTGGTGAAAGCCTCGGCAGCGCGCCCACTATCACCTCTAGACCTCCAGTAAAGAGCCTGTTCACGCAGCAGTTGTTGCGCAGAATTTTGAGTAACGCTCTGCCCTATGCCTGCTTGTGGCATGCAGATGAGTAAAAAAGTTAACACCAATGTGCTATTGCTAACGCGCATCATTTTACCTATGACTTTTTAAAGAAATGTTTAGCGGTTATTGTCGCACTTTGACACCGCACTGCATTGCAAAATCGCTTCATCGTGTAGCCATTTAAGCGAATTGCACTTTTAATAACAATTTTGCATTTTGTGGATTTCAGCTGTACAAACAGCTGTACAAACTTAAGTCATCTAAATTAGACATTGTGCAACTTAATGGTGAATCAAAATGGGCTATAGGGTTTCTCTCGGTCTGCAAACCTATCAATTCTCAGACCTCAAGACGGTGATGGCTAAGGCCAGCCCGCTGCGCTCTGGAGATTGCCTCTCAGGCGTAGCGGCCATATCTAATGAAGAACGGGTTGCAGCGGCCCTCGTACTGGCCGATCTGCCTTTAAAGCGATTTCTTGAACAACAGCTCATTGCCTACGAAGACGACGAAGTCACGCGAGTGATTCTGGATGACCATCAGGCCGACGCTTTTGCACCTATTTCAAGCTTTACCGTAGGTGATTTTCGTAACTGGTTGCTGTCTGATGCCGTCGGCGCTGCCGAGCTCAGCGCAGTATCACCAGGGTTGACCCCAGAGATGGTTGCGGCGGTTTCAAAAATCATGCGTAACCAAGATCTGATTTTGGTTACCGCTAAATGTCAGGTTGTCACGCGCTTCAGAAACACGCTGGGCCTCGCCGGCAGACTATCCGTCAGGCTTCAGCCTAATCACCCCACCGACGACGCCCGCGGCGTTGGCGCTGCCATTATTGATGGCTTGCTGTACGGCGCGGGTGATGCGGTCATCGGCGTGAACCCCGCCTCAGATAACTTTCGGGAAATTAGCCAGATCTTGTCTTTGTTAGACAAGGTGCGTGAAAAGTTTGAGATCCCAACTCAGACTTGTGTGCTGACGCACGTCACAACGACCTTACGAGCAATCGAAGCTGGCTTACCGGTTGATCTGGTATTTCAATCCATCGGCGGCACCGAGGGTGTTAATCGCAGCTTTGGCGTGACGGCTGCATTATTACAAGAGGCGCATGAAGCCGCGCTCTCGTTGCAACGTGGCACCGTCGGCAACAATGTGATGTATTTCGAAACAGGTCAAGGTAGCGCACTTTCGGCCAACGCCTCGCATGGTGTCGATCAACAAACGATCGAAGCCAGGGCTTACGGCTTGGCACGTCGCTTTAAACCACTTCTGTTAAACAGCGTTGTCGGCTTTATTGGCCCCGAATATCTGTTTGATGGCAAACAAATCATTCGCGCTGGGCTTGAAGATCACTTTTGCGGCAAGCTACTCGGCTTACCAATGGGTTGCGATATTTGCTACACCAACCACGCTGAAGCCGATCAAGATGATATGGATACCCTGTTGACCCTATTGGGCGTAGCAGGCATTAACTACATCATGGGTGTACCCGGCTCAGACGACATCATGTTGGGCTATCAAAGCACTTCGTTTCATGATGCTTTGTATATCAGACGCGTACTCGGTAAAAAGCCAGCGCCTGAGTTTCAAACTTGGCTTGAAAAGATGCACTTGGTTGACGCCAACGGGCGACTCATCAGCCCCGTTGATTCGCAACCTTTACTGACCTTTTGAGGAGACAGCCATGTCTAAGCGCTCTATGGTGTCGCCCGAGAAAACCACGTTAGTATCCTCCACCAAAGCCTCAGTGGTGTCTTCCGACCAAGCCCCAGTGCTATCGCCCGACAACACGTTAATCTCTGAAGCCACACCTGCCTGGTTAAAGTTAAAAGAGCTGACCAGTGCACGGGTCGCACTGGGTCGCACAGGTGTCAGCTTACCCACCAAAGATATCCTCGAGTTTCGCTTGGCACACGCACGTGCCCGTGATGCCGTTCACACGGCGCTTGAAGTTGAGCCGTTGTTCAAGATACTTGTCAGCAAAGGGTTTGCCCCCGTCACCGTTGCAAGTCAAGCCGTCGATCGACACACGTTTTTGCTACGCCCCGACCTAGGTCGTCGACTCTCAGTGACTAGTGCGCAAGCCTTAACGACCTTACGCCATGACACGACGCAGCCATTGCCCAGCCTGGCCTTTGTGATCGCAGATGGGCTTTCAGCCCAAGCGATTCAAACCCATGCCTTACAGTTGCTTGAGGCCTTGCGCTTAGAACTGCCACAGGTGCAAGAGGCGGCAGTTGTACTTGCGACCCAAGCTCGCGTGGCACTTGGGGATGAAATTGGTGAAATTCTGGGCGCCGAGTTAGTGGTTGTGTTAATCGGCGAACGACCTGGTCTATCAGCCCCTGACAGCATGAGCGCGTATCTAACGTGGCATCCAAAAGTTGGCCGAACCGATGTTGAACGCAATTGCATTTCGAATATACGTCTTGAAGGTTTGACTTATGCAGAGTCGGCGCAGAAGCTTGCTTGGCTGATTAGACAAGCAAAAGTGTTGGGCAAAAGCGGTGTTGAGCTGAAAGAAGAGTCTTAACTCGCGTACCGAGCCCGATCCACCAACAGCATATGCGGTACTGTTAACGCTGCAAGCGTCACAAAGACAAATTGCAACAGCCTTGAATCATACGATGACGTTGGTAGATACAGCCAACCAAGCGCGACCAAGGCGCTGACGCCTAACATCGGTAAGAGACATATCCATAACAATCGACTAACCGGCAAATTGACATACTGCTGCGTTCGCAGCAGGTGTCTCAAACTATGCATTCCGCAGAAGTAGACCGTGAAGGCGATTAAAGGTTGAGCCACCACTGCCAGCAAACTCACTGACAAAATCTCGAAGCCAACCCGCCAATTTTTTAACGCTTCAAAACATATCAAGATCGCCAAGGCCACAACCCAAGGCCAAGCCAACGCGCGCAATGCTACGACAATCGTCTGAGCACTTTCAGCGCCAACAATTAAAGTAAATAATTCAAGCATTTCAGAAAAATGAAGTAGTGTGGGTAACACAATGACCGCACCGCCGTACAGCAGTGTGCTGATTTTTGCAGTGGGTGGCGCTAAGTCTCTTGAGAAATGCAAAATCGAAATGATCAAAAAGCCGCTCATAAATACGAGCGGTGCCTGCCACCAAATCAACACAACACATCCAGCTAGGCCCAAATAGATCACCACAAACTGTAACCACGCTCGCCAGCCCTTTACCGCAAGCAGTTTTTGAGCAAAGCATGGGTCAAGAGCACCATGCGGTACACCGAGAAAAAAGATTAACGTCGCGACCAAGAGTAACGAGGCCAGCGGGTCGACCGATGGTACAAGCGCAGAGCCAAGCGTAATGAGTGTTGCCACAACACCAAAAATGAAACCTTGTTGTTGAATACGGTTCACCGCGTCGTTGCCACTTGATAAGCGCTTTTTATGAACAGCCCCGGTGGTAATGACAAAATCACTGCCAGGTAATCAGACGCTCGCCCCTGATCCGACAAAAAGCGAATCAATTTTTCGCTGCTCACCTTTGAAAATAGTCGCATGAAGAGCTCAGGGCCCAATTCAGGATGATGACGAAGCACATTCAGAAAAACCGCATCCATCTGACTGATGACGAAAGAGTCTGGTTGATGACCGACAGGTGAACCGTTTTTTTCAAGAGACTGCTTGCAGGCAAGAGCCCAGCGCTGAATTCTTTGAAAGGCGTAACCCGTCGCGGGTCGGGCGGCACCAGCGGTTAATCCAACCCGAACATAGCTTGAGTGCTGCTCTGCAAGCGTAACCGTGCCCTTAGGCTTAACCGTGCCCTTGGGCTTAACCGTGCCCTTGGGCTTGCCCACACCCATCGGGATCAAACCATATTCGTTACGCAGGCGTTGATAAGGCCTACCACCCGCAAGTTTTTCGACCTGAGCGTCAAGATAGCTGACGAGCTCAGCTTGGTCATAAATCTTGGAAGCGAATACAGTAAATTCGACGAGTGCTCTTGTTGTCGATACAGGCAACACATAGTTAAAACCAACAAACGTTTCAGTCGCTGGATAAAAATCCATCAATTGCGCTGAAGTCGGATCAAAGCGTGGCTCTTGAAACTCAAGCTCGCAACCCAAAAAAGATTGCCAAAGGGTGGTATCAGACAGCTGCTGCGTGGGCAGTGGGCGAGTATCAACGATGGCGTTGGCTGAAAAAGAACCACCCGTGGTGCGAAGATGCCACCTGCCCTGGATAAGACTCGGCTCTGCGGTCAGTGAAATACCCGTTTTTAAATCCAGCGCAGTGTTGCTGGCAATCGTTTCAAGCGCCTGCGTATAAAAATCTGCTGCATTCAACAATCGGTAAGGAGTTGTAGAACAATCGACCAGCGCGCGACTGACGGCGTTGTTGACGCTAAAGCGCTGCCAACTGTGTCTAGCAAGTGTTGCAAATGGCGTTTGCTCATCGCCCCAAAAACACCAGGTTCGATCATTTTCGTAGGCAATCCGCGGCTCAAGCAATAGTGTTTTGGGCGCTTGCGCGTGCAACGAAGCGAGTTGCATTCCCAAACTTAGTCCGGCGCAGCCGGCTCCGATAATGATCAGATCAAATTCAGTTTGCATGACCCTGCACGGACAAGAGCGACTTTGATTCTCTTGGGGCTAAAGGCTCGTGCAGCTTGGCGTCATGCCGGCTTGGGTAACGCCAAAATTTAAGCGTCAACGGTGCGGTGAGAAGGACTTCGAGCGTAATCATAAATTTCTTCGCTTTAGACACCACGATACGTTGATGCCAGTACTCGCATTGCTGCCGTCTGAGTTTTTGACCAATCTCACGATAGAGCCGAGCCGCTACCAAGATTGCCAACCTAGCTCTGAACGGTAAGTAGGATAACCCTTTTTCGCCACTCTGGTAGTAATCATCCGCCAAGTCTAATAAGGTCGCCACGGCTTGCTTAACCAACTGTTTATGCTCTTCGCTGGGGGCAATGA
>CAMEAW010000089.1 GCA_945911685.1 Bordetella parapertussis | reverse complement strand
ATCGACATTCATTGCAGCAATGAACTCTTTATGAAATGCATCGTCCTTGTACTTTGCGACGCGAGGAAAATTTTCTAGCAGATAAACGCCTTCGGCTGCACCCTGTATCTCATTGGGATCAATGGCTTCCATTGTCCCATTGACGGAATCCATCTTTAGTTTTTTATCGAGGCCCATCGATTTAGCTTGCGTAAAAAAAGCAACCGAGAGCGATCCAAAGAAAATAGAAAATAGCACTTCTGTATCAGCTGGAACCTGTGCAAGATACGGCACCAAATCTTTTGCGTCCAACGGAACAGGTATGCCTTTCAACCAAGTTCCTCCTAAACGCTCAATCACGGCCTTCGCTTCAGCATTATGACTTTGGCCCCAGGCATAGTCCGCATAGATAACGGTCCATTTTTTTCCTAGATTTTCAAGCGCCCACGGCACACCTGCAGCTGCCATCGAATACGTGTCGCTGCCCGTTCTAAAGCTATAGCGTGTTCCTTTCGATCCCGTCGCCTCAGTGGCTTCGCCTTGAGAAAAATAGATCGTTTTAAGTTCTGTCGCAATCGGGATGGACGCGAGCATGACACCAGAATGCACCGATCCAACAACAAACTCAGCGTTACCGCGTTGAATCAAATTACGCAACTTTCTTGCCCCAGTTGCGGGATTGGACTCTGTATCTTCGGTCAGAAGCGTCACCTTTCGCTTCGCAATCCCACCCTCGGCATTGATTCGCTCAACTGCCTTTTTTGCACACACATCATGCCAATGCCCCCACGAGGCAAAACCGCCCGTGATCTCAGCATGATGACCAATCACAAGTGGACCGCTCGTTTGAGCGTAGAGATCTTTCATGATGGTCATATTGGCCAAGCCTGCCGCCACTCCGCCTTTAAGCGCGAGGCTCAGCAAACTACGACGACCGGAATTAGGTGATTCTTTCTTTGCGTGATCATCCATGCTGTAGTGCTCCTGTCAGGGTTGAGAGACTAAATTTTGATATCCAGATGCTCAGAGAGCATCTTCGGGTCAGTCAAGATCGATTGCGTGCTGGCATTCATGACGATCTTGCCTTTATCCATCACCAGTATCCGGGTGCATAAATCAAGCGCAGTTTTGACGTTTTGTTCAACCAACAAAATTCCAATACCTTGAGCATTAATCTTTTTTATTTCGGCTCGAATTTCAGAAACAAGCTTGGGCATGATCCCTTCGGTCGGCTCATCCAGAACGATCAGTTTAGGTTCCATTAATAGACAACGCGCGATCGACAACATCTGCTGCTCGCCACCAGATAAAGTGCCTCCGGGCTGCTCAAGCCGTTCTCTAAGGCGCGGGAAGCGTTCAAATACATACGCGACCAAGTCATCAGGTGCTCTGTTCTTAACCCCTAAAAATAAGTTTTCTTTTACGCTCAGGTTTGGAAAAATACCGCGACCCTGGGGTACGTAACCGATTCCTAAATGAGGAATCTTATGTGGGGCTAGCTTACTGAGTTCTTGACCGTCAAACGAGATCGATCCTTGTGCGCAAGCCAACAAACCCATGATCGTTTTAAGCGTTGTCGTTTTGCCCACGCCGTTACGCCCAAGGATCCCCACCGCCTCACCTTGCTCAACTTTAAAAGAAAGATCCTGCAGAACATTCACGCGACCATACGACGCATACGCACTCTTTAATTCGAGTACATGTTGCTTATTCATGCGTAGGCACCTCGTCGACGCCAAAGTACACTTCTTTGACTCTTTGATTCTCAGCAATTTCGCGAGGGGTTCCGCTTGCAAGTTTTGCGCCGAACGCGAGTACTGTAATCTCCTCTGCGAGTTTAAACACCACATCCATGTCGTGCTCGATGATCACCACATGCGTCTGTTTAGCAAGACTTGCGATCTTAGTCACGACCTTTTCGGTCTCTTGCGGACTCATTCCGCACACCGGCTCATCAAAAAGAATCATGCGCGGTCGCGTAATAATCGCCATGCCAATCTCAAGCAGCGCGACGTCACCGTAAGACAGCGTGCCAGCCTCTCTATCGCGGAACCGCTCAAGCTCAAGTTGCTCAATGACGCTCTCTACCTGCTCTTGCTCAAGACGATAATTTGCAACTTTTTTAAAAGGGTTCAAATGACCGCGATGCGCTGACAGGGTAATCCAGAGATTTTCAAATACTGTCATGCTGTTAAATACGCTTTTAACTTGCAACGTACGCTTAATTCCCAGCCTTGAGATTTCGTGTATCGGCAAGTTTGTAATTTCACTACTTTCAAAAAAAATCGTGCCTGAATCAGGCCTGATAAAGCCAGAAATCAAATTGAACAGAGTCGTCTTGCCTGCGCCGTTCGGTCCAATAATTGCATTGATCCTACCCGGCATCAAGGCCAAACTTAAGTCACTGACTGCCTTGACGCCTCCAAATGACTTGGATAGATTGTCAATTTTCAAAAAAGGAATCATGCGCCCCTCTTCTGAACATATTTTTTCCAGAGCCCCACGATCCCTTCAGGAGCAAAAATCACAATGCAAATCGCAAAACCGCCCACAATCAATGCATAGTGCTGCCAATGACTCGACACGACCTCTCTGATCAGTATAAAAATTCCTGTCCCGATTGCTGGGCCCAACAGTGTGCCAATGCCACCTACGATCGCCCAAACGACACCTTCACCTGAAACGTGATAGAACATATATGATGCAGAGGCGTAGCGACCAAACAGTGCAAACAGAGCACCCGACACGCCTGCCAAAAAGCCCGCGATCACAAAAGCCGCAAGACGCAACCGGTAGACATGAATCCCGATAAGAGATGCCCTGACATCATTATCACGAATGGCAATCAAAGACCGGCCAAATGCACTGGCCATCACAATTCGGATAAGCCAAAAACACAAGACCACAATAATCAGCATAAAAAAGTATTGGGTGGTCGCATCGGTCAGACTGAGCTTGTAACCTGCAGCATTGAACATATCAGGTAGCGCAAAATTGATACCATCGTCTCCACCTGTCAGCGACTTAAAGGTCAGCGCCAAGAAGTACATGATCAAAGAAAACACGACCGTGATAATCGCAAAATAATGCCAAGTTAAACGCACCGCCAGAATTCCGGTTAAAAAAGCAATGACGGTGGCGCTTAACGGACCCAAGAAAAATGCGGGCCAAAAAGAGAGCTGCAACTCAGTGATCCCGAGCGCGACGCCATACATTCCGAAGCCGAAGTACAAGGCCTGACCAAACGAGAGTAGGCCCACATAACCGAATAAAAAATTAATACTTGCTGCAAAGCATGACCAGATGACTATCTCGGTCAAAACGCTCAGCCAAAAAGGATCCCCAAGCCAGGTAATTAACCACGGCGCTAACACCAGTACAACAAACAAGCCTGCGTAGCCTAAACCGATCCTCATTTCGTGAGCCCCTTGAATAAACCCTGTGGGCGAACCAAGAGGACTCCACTCATCAAAACCAGCGAAAATATTCGGGCGATCGTTGGTGTCGCAAAGCCCGAGATCACGCCTTCTAAAAACGAAAGTAACACCGCAGCGGCTACAGTACCCGGCAAGTTACCCAAGCCGCCGATAATCACCGCCATAAAGCAGAAGGGCAAAATATCGACCCCGGTACGAAAATCGACCGTGGTGATTGGTGCTGCAATCACGCCTCCGAGTGCTGCCATCGCAAAGCCAATACCGAACGTAAATAAATACACCTGCTGAGTCGGTATGCCCATGGCGGTCGCCGTGTCGCGATCATGCCGTACTGCCCTCATCCAAGTACCCAGTTTTGTTTTTTTGAGAAATATGAAAAATGCAAGAATCGCGATGATTGCAGCCACCGCAGCAAATATTCGATACCACTCGTATTCAATACCAAACAAACCAAAGGTGCCCTGAATCGGCGACATAATACGTTTTGGTGCTGCACCAAAAGTCATCCGTACAACTTCTTGAATAATCATCGATAAGCCAAACGTTGCCACAATGGAGAGTGCGGCATTGTTTTTGATTCGCTGAATGATTGAATACTGGACCAGCACGCCTAGCGCAAAGCCAATTAAGGGCGCGATGATCAGCGCGGGCCAGAAAAGCCCGAGTGTAGTGAGTGTCGTGTAGGTGAGTACCGTACCCACCATAAAAAAATCGCCATGGGATAGGTTGATAATGTCCAATAATCCAAAAATAATAGACAGGCCTAAGGCAATGAGCGCAACGATTAGCCCAAATACAATGCCGTTAATAGCCAGCGCTACTATCGTTTGATTCATGTGGTTCTTTCTATGGGTGCCTAAAGAGTGACCCTCAGTCTAATGGACTACTCTAAAAATGCAAGGCTGTTTTTTGCAAGCATGGTTGCAAAAAATCGACCTAATCAACCTATTGATTCAAAAATACGTCATCTGATTCAAAAATAGACTTAATGAATCGATGCACTTGAGAGACCCGCTCGACCGCCAATAGGTCACTTTGAGCGCTGATATAGATCTCACGTTTCACCCGAACAGTGTCCATCAATACAGGCGTCAATTCAGAACCCTTGGGAATCGCAAACTTAGGGAAGAGACCCAAGCCTACCCCCGAGGAGGCGAAGGCGATCTGAGCCACCATACTGCTAGAGGTGACCTGAGCGTCAGGGCCCTTAATCACCTCATCCAACCAGCGCACCGTGTCCATCTGGATCAAGTCGTCGATATAGGTTACAAAACGGTGCTGCTGCAGGTCAGCCACAGTCTTGGGTCGACCGAACTGGGCGAAATACTCAGCGGTGCCATAAAGGTAAAGCACGAATTCACCCACCTTTTCGCACACGATCCCTTTGCCGGATTGCTTAAAAAAGCTCAAAAATAAGTCGGCTTCTCGGTAGCCGACTTTGATGTAACTGGATGAAGTGACCAGTTCAAGACGTATCCCAGGGTACTCGCTGAAAAATGGCTTAAATTTATTTGCCAGATATAACGAACCAATGCCCTCCATCATCGCAACTCGAACGGTGCCGGTGATATCCTTTTCTGGCTGAACGATATCGGCCAAGCCTTGTATACCAAGCTCAACACGCTCGAGCTGCTCAACGATCTCGTCGGCAAATTTCGTATGAATCATGCCACCCCGAGTGCGCTGAAAGAGCTTATGGCCAAGACACACCTCGAGCTGCGCAATCCTTCGGCTAACCGTCGAGTCGTCGAGCTTCAACTTCTTGGCGGCATTGGTAATATTTCCTGAACGGTAGACGTTCAGGAAAATTTTCAAGTCCTCCCAATTCAACTGCCTATGTTTCGAATGCGCGGTCATTAGCGGTCGGCTTTGTAAATTTGCAATACAGGTTGCAAATTTACTCTGATTCATTGCAGCCATTCAAGCTTAAAATTTGACCAACAAAAAGGGATCATGATGCAGAATACAGTGACTAAAGTTGCGGTCGCACACGTCGCGCCAGTATTTTTAGACAAAGCAGGTACTGTCGCAAAGGCTTTGGGGCTGATCCAAGAGGCAGCTCAAAAAGGTGCCCAACTCATTGTATTCCCTGAATCCTTTATTCCTGGCTTTCCGATTTGGGCAGCGATTTGGTCGCCCATGGAAAATCACGATTTATTTCAACGCTTCGTCGAAAACAGCTTGTTATGCGATGGGCCCGAAGTCGCAGCCATTGCTGCGCAAGCAAAAAAATCTAATATCTTCGTATCCTTTGGCTTGAGCGAAGCGAGTCATGCCAGCGTGGGGTGTATCTGGAATTCAAATATCTTGATTTCTGATCAAGGTGAAACTCTCATTCATCATCGCAAACTTGTACCGACTTTTTTTGAAAAACTCATCTGGGCACCCGGAGATGGCGCCGGTCTGAAGGTGGCGCGTACCCGCATCGGAAACATTGGGGGTCTGATCTGCGGAGAAAACACTAACCCGCTGGCTCGGTACGCACTAATGGCACAAAAAGAGCAAATTCATATTTCAAGTTGGCCGCCTATATGGCCGACTCGTAACCCAGCCGCAGGTGGCAACTACAACAATTTGCAGGCTAATCGTATCCGCGCCTCAGCGCACTCATTTGAGTCAAAATCTTTCGGTGTTGTCTGCGCCGGTTTCATGGATAAACCTATGTTTGAGTTTTTAGTAAAAAGGGATCGTAGCGTTGCAAATGTACTTGAGAATACACCGGGAGCAGAATCATTCTTTGTCAATCCAACTGGCACGCAGTTTGGCGATACTTTACAAACTGAAGAAGGCTTAATCTATGCTGAGCTTGATCTCAGTCAGTGCATTGAGCCTAAACAATTTCATGATGTCGTTGGTTACTACAATCGATTTGATGTCTTCGATTTGAAAGTGAATCGCAAGCGGATTGAACCAGTGACTTGGGTGAATCTTGAGGACGACACCTCGAACTAAAACTGCACCACCGCGCGACCACGCACGCCCGACTGAATCAACTTATCGCAATGCGTTTTTAAATCATCAAACGCAATGGTGTAAGCAATCTTGTGAATGTGCCGTGGACGCAAGTCGCCGCCTTTTTGCATACGCTGCCACACAGCGCCTCGGGTGGGTACCGGATGATTGCCGTTGATACCCACCAGCGAAACTGCACGCAAAATAAACGGATAAATCGCGGTGCTAAAGGTTTCGCCAGCTGCGTTACCAAAAGCGCACACCACGCCACGTTGCTTGGTTGAGCGCAAGGCGGCATCTAGCGGCTTGCCCCCAACGGCATCAATCACACCGGCCCAACGCTGCTCTTCTAAAAACTTTTCACCACCCGCAATCTCATCTCGACCAATCACCTGTGCCGCGCCGATGCTTTGCAGATATGCCGCTTCAGTATCTTTTTTACCCGTGCTCGCCACAACTTGGTAACCTAAGCCGGCCAACATATCAATCGCGAATGAAGAGCTACCACCCGTACCACCTGTTACCAAAATCGGACCATGCTCTGGCTTAATCCCGCGTAACAACAACTCATCCACGGCCAACGCCGACGTATAGGCCGCCAAACCCATCGCGACAGATTCAAAAGGATCAGTGTCTTCTGGCACGCGCGCAGCCCAACTACCCGGAACCCTTACATACTCGCTATAAGCACCATCGCGTCGCATACCGAACTCACGCCCACCTTGCACGGTGACGACATCGCCAAGCTTGAACTGTGGATTGCTGGATTCAACCACCAAACCAGCGACCTCTACGCCTGGAACCGCTGGCAGGTTAGAGAGTACCTTGCCCACACCAGTCACGGCGCGCGCATCCTTGTAGTTCACGGCTGCATACTGGGATTGAATCACAATATCGCCTGGCGCAAGGTCGTCAATTGTCTGCTCAATCATCCGACTGATGCGCTGTCCACCCTCTTCATATAACTTGATTGATTTGAATTTCATCACTTTCTCCGTAACATCGCTGCTCAGGCCCGCTGAATCACCGCGCCGCACGCAAGCAGGGCATCGATCTCATCCTGCGACAAACCAAACTCAGTCAACACTTCACAACTGTGCTCACCGAGCGCAGGCGGCCCATAACGCACACGCGACTGTGCATCGCGGTCTCCCGCGGCAAAGCCTGGCATCCGCACCAACCCAGCTACCGAACTATGCGTGTCGACAATGACACCGTTATGCGCAAGCTGAGGCGATTGCATCACCATGTTGTAATCAGCGATGGGGCCACAGATGATGTCAGCTGCTTCGAACAGCTCTTGCCATTCGAATGAAGTTTTATGAGCCAGCAAAACCGCCAGTTCTTGCATCAAGGCATCGCGATTAGCAACACGTTTGGGGATCGTTGCAAAGTCAGAATATATTGCCAGCTCAGGTTTGCCGAGTAAATTGCAAAGCGCGAGCCAACGATCGTCATGATAAGCAGCAATCATGATCCAACCATCTTTCGTTGGATACGCTTCGTTAGGCGCAGAGTATGGCGCTGCAGTCCCCGCGCGCAAGGGCAGCTCGCCGCTAGACAGATACGAGGTGACGGCAGATAACTGCAACATCAAGGCGCTGTTGTACAACGAGAAATCAAGATGCTGCCCCTGCCCGGTTGCATCGCGCACACGCAGCGCTGCGAGAACAGCCGAGGTCGAAATAAAGCCGGTGACCATATCCACGGCCGGCACTAACACTTTCATTGGTGGCGAGTTGGCATCACCAATATTACTCATCAGGCCAGATACCGCCTGAACAATGCCATCGACACCCGCTTTATCGCGCCAAGGTCCGGTCTGGCCATACGCTGAAACCGAGCCAAAAATCAAACCGGGATTGATCACCTGCAAGGCGGTAAAGCCCACCCCCAACTTATCCATGACACCAGGTCGAAAGCTTTCAAGCACGATATCGGCCTGAGCAGCCATGCGCTTAATCAACGCGACGCCTTCGGTTTTTTTAAGATCGATTGAGATCGAGCGCTTGTTGCGATTAAAGCTCATCGATACGACCGACTCGCCTTCTTGCCACGGTGGGCCAAGCTTTCTGCCGATATCACCGCCAGGCGACTCGACCTTAATCACTTCAGCGCCCATGTCACCCAGCTGCATCCCAATCAATGGGCCCGCGCCGATCTGTGTGAAATCAAGTACCTTGACACCACTCAAGGCGTGATTGATGTTCACGTTCCCTATGCTGCTCATTGCCGCATTCCTATTTATAAACAGTCAAGCCATTCACTTGAATACTCTTTGGCCAGTTAGCAAAAAATTGCTAACTTTTTATTTTTGAAATCCTGAGCCCTCAGCATAGCCGAATTGATTAAACCCTCAGCCCACGCGAATCGATTAAGCTCTCAGCTCGCGCGAATCGACTTAGGAATTGTCCCGAGAATAATTCCGACAATAATCAGCACCGTCGCAATCAACAGCTCGGGCCCGAGTACTTCGCCTAAAAACAAACTTGCACAGAGCAGACCGATTAGCGGCACGCCCAACAAACCCATCGATACGGCTGCTGCGGGTAAATCTCGGCTCACAATATTCATCAGCCAGTACGCAACACCGTTTCCGAATAAGCCGCAAAACCCGACCAACAGGACCATCTCTAGCGACCACTTGATCTGCGGCATCCCCTCTATGGCAAAGGCTAAGATCACCTGTGTCAAACCGCCTATCAGCATCTGCCAGGGTAATAACGAAAAAAGCGGTGTCACCCATTTGTGTGCTCGCCCGTACACGATTGAAATCGCCCACAGCAACGCGCCTAACAACACGAAACCATGTCCAATCAAAACATTACGATCAGTCCAATCCATCGCGCTTGGCTGCAAAATTAGGATCAGACCAGACATACCAATGACTAAGCCCAGAATTCGACGTAACGTGAAAGGCTCGTTCAAAAACAACCAAGCTGCGGGCAAGACCCACAGAGGCGTTGTGTAAGCTAAAACGATAGATTTTCCAGCAGGCAAGTACTGAAGGCCCACGCTGACCAAAACCGAAAACCCAACCATATGCAGCCAGCCAATGCTGAAAATAATAGGCAGATCAGCTCGCACCGGAATGCGTAATTTTTTTGTAGCAAAGCACACCAAAAAAAAGATGATGCACATCGGCACTAACCTAAACGCCGTCACCCAGACCGGCGACACAAATTCAAGAGACTTTTTAGCAGCGACCCAGTTCACCCCCCAGATCACCACCAGCAGCGCCAACAACAGAATGGCGCGGTGCCGGCGCGACGCCTCAGACTGCATCTGTGTCGTAGCGAAAGCCGCCCGCCGCATTTGGCTCGATTCGCCCAATCGTTGGGGCAGGAAAATGTGCCGGAAAGATCAGATTGCCACTACCCGCATGCTTTTCAATTAAGGCGGTGCGCGAGACACGCGCTAAATCTTGATTATCGTCGGCGGTCGTTGACATTTCGGGATAGCGCAACTGGATCTGATGATGAATCACATCACCGGTGAGTACGCCACGCTGACCTTCAGATTCAATATTGATCACAATATTGCCGGGCGTATGCCCGTGGCAGGCCTCGATCCACATTCCTTTATCGACTTCGTAATCATCTGCAACTAACACGGCTTGCTTAGCCCGCAGGATCGGATCGATACTGTCTTCAAACGCTTGAGTGTGCGTATCTTTTTTCCCGCTGCGGTATGTTGCATCTGCATGATTAAATTCAGTTTTTGACATAAGGTACTTTGCATTTGGAAAGGTCGGTTTCCACACCCCGTCGACCAACCGTGTGTTCCAGCCCACATGATCCCAATGCAAGTGCGTACACATCACGTAATCAACCTCTTCAGGCTTAACCTTTGCCTGAGCCAGCGCCCCCATAAAATCATTATTCATCTTATGAAAACCTGGACGCAACGGGCGCTCTTTATCATTACCGCAGCAAGAGTCAACCAAAATTGTGAAGCGACCCGTTTTAACGACAAATGAGTGAAAACTCATTTGAAGCCTGCCCTCGGTCGTCAGCTGACCAACAGGCAACTCACGCAAACACGTCGTCAACATGTCTTGCGTTAAGTCTGGAAAGAAATCACGCGCAGGTGCGTAGGGACGCTCGGTCTCAAGCACTCTTTCGACCAGATACCGACCAACTTTAGTGATAGCCATCATTTTGCCTCTTGCTTTTATTTTT
>CAMEAW010000088.1 GCA_945911685.1 Bordetella parapertussis | reverse complement strand
CTGTAAAAATTTAACAGACAGGTCGGAGATGCCGACGGGATAGATCAGTTGTCATAGTTGTGCTTATTCAAAACCATAAAAACCAGGAGACAATAATCATGCTTTCAACAGTCGCAAAAACCGTAGGGGTTGCCTTACTAGGGGCAGTTCTGGCTGGTGCAGCCATCGCGCAAACCAACTTTCCAACGAAGCCCGTAAAAATTGTGGTCCCTTTCACTGCAGGCAGTCAGGTTGATATTGTTGCGCGCGAGCTGGGGCGTGCGCTTCAAGACACCTGGGGGCAACCCGTGATCGTCGAAAATCGTCCTGGCGCGGGTGGCACAATTGGTAGTCGTGTCGTTGCGACCGCAGACCCCGACGGCACCACGTTAATGTTTACCTCGGCCTCTCACGCCATCAACCCAACGTTGTACCAGTCCTTACCCTACGATACGCTTAAGGATTTCACCGGCGTGACCTTTGGCACAAGTGTACCGAACGTACTCGTCGTGTCTCCCTCCCTAGGAGTCAAAACGCCTCAAGAGCTCATCAAGCTCATTAACGCACAACCCGGCAAGTTAAATTTCGCGTCTGCGGGTGTTGGTAGCGGCACGCACTTTAACGGTGAAATGTTTAAAGGCATGGGCAAGCTTGATATTGTGCACGTGCCCTATAAAGGCACTGGCGAGGCGCTCGTAGACACAACAGCGGGCCGCGCGGCGTTTTACTGGTCGCCGCTTGGGCTGACCCTACCATTTATCAAAGACGGTAAGCTCATCGCTTTAGCTGTTAGCACTGATAAGCGCGCAGCATTGATGCCCGATATTCCGGCAATCTCTGAGATTATCCCCGGCATGATCTACGACCATTGGTACGGTCTCTTGGCGCCTAGCAAAACACCACCAGCAATTGTTGCGAAGATCTCTAAAGACGCCAATGAGGTGCTGAAGTCTCCTGCTGTTGTCAAATCACTGAGCGCTCAAGGAGTAATCCCAGCGCCCACCACTCCCGAGCAGTTCAACGCCTTCATCGCTGCAGAGATTAAGCGTCTCGGTGATGTCGTAATTAGCGCCAATATCCCTCGTCAATAAATATTTCCCTTTCAACATCACCATCTCGATAAGAGCTGTATGCGTGTGTGAACGATGTACCCGTTAATACGATTGTGCGCCCAGTGGCCCCACTTCAAATAACGGTTACATCGTGTCTGTTATGCATACGCGTATCTAGATGATCCCACCGTTAGGCTGAATGATCTGCCCATGAATCCATGAGGCGCGATCTGAGGCCAAGAACGCCACAGCATCGGCTATCTCGGAGGGTCTGCCAATGCGATTGAACTGGCTCATCGATGCGGCACGCTGCTTGGCCTCTTCTGTCTTGCCCGAGTGGAATAGATCAGTATCCACAGCGCCAGGTGCCACGCCATTGACACGCACACCACGAGGGCCTAACTCTTTACCCATTGAGCGCAACAGTGATTCGACTGCAGCCTTGGTCGCCGTGTAAGGGCCGCCACCCGGCACAGCGTTGCGAACCATAGATGTTGTAATGCCGATAATTGATCCGCCATCCAGCACATCTTTAGCCGCCTCAGTCAAGACGTTAAAAGCACCAAACACGTTAACTTCCATCAACTTACGAAAATTGTCGTGCGTGAACTGCCCCATGGGGACATAGGGCTGATTAATCCCTGCATTCACAACAACCGTCTGGGGGCGGGTTCCAAAATCCTGAGCTGCTTGCGCAAAAAAAACTTGTACTGCGGTCGCATCGCGAACATCGACCGCATAGGCCTTAATCTGCCCGACTTTTTCTTGTGCTTTGGCTTCGTCAGGCTTACTAACATAAGTGAAGGCCACACGGAAACCATCCTGCGCTAAGGCCTGCACACAGGCAGCACCAATTCCGCGCGAGCCACCAAACACTAAAGCTAAAGGTTGTGTCATCTTTTTTGTCCCCAGTCATATTGTCATATCCGTAGCTTAGCAACGAAATGCTAGATTCACCAAGAATAGTCCTGCAGCTTTTATGTTTTTTTGATTGCTAGCGCGTCCAGTCTCGCGGTTGAGCTTTTTGCAGTAAAGTATTAGCGCTATCACTTGACAAAAAATAATGAAAAAATCGTTGCTGGCTGCGTATCCAGCGGTTGGTCAAGCACACGATGCCGGTGCAGTGGGTCGCGCCTTGAGCGCACTAAATTAAAGGGGCACGCTTGTGAATCACGCAGCGACGAGTACTCTCTATGATGTGGTTGTCATCGGCGGCGGTAACGCCGCTTTGTGTGCAGCAATTTCAGCGCAAGAGGCTGACGGCAATGTCTTGGTGATCGAACGCGCACCACACGAGCATCGTGGCGGTAACTCTGCCTACACCGGTGGCGCATTCCGAATCGCTTATGACGGTGCAAATGATTTGGTCAAATTAATGCCAGATCTACATCCTGACGAATTACGCAACAGCGACTTTGGCACTTACACCAAAGATCAGTTTTATGATGAAGTGATCGCGATGAGTGGTTATCGCGCAGATGCAGACGTCTTGCATACGGTCGTGCAAGAAAGTCTGCCAACCATGCTTTGGATGACACAGCATGGCGTTCGCTTTGTCCCGCTCTATGGCAGACAAGCTTTTAAAGTTGACGGCAAACATAAGTTCTGGGGTGGCTTAACGGTCGAGGTCTCGGGGGGCGGCCTAGGGTTAATGCAAACCCTTTACAAATATGCCGAAAAAACAGGCATTCATTTGCGCTATGCCACGCGGGCAGTTGGCTTAACGCGCACCGATCACGGCTGGACAATCGAGGTTGAAACCGAAGGTACTCAACAACATATTTCAACCAAGACAGTCGTTATGGCCACCGGCGGCTTTCATGCCAACTTAAAATGGCGCTCAATGTACTTGGGCCCGAACTGGGATATGGCCAAGGTAAGAGGTTCGCGCTACAACACGGGCGACGGCATCGACATGGCGATCAATGTCGGCGGTGTGGCGCATGGTCACTGGACCGGTTGTCATGCCGTCTTTTACGATTTAAATGCACCGCCCTACGGTGATATCAATTTATTGAACCAGCAAAAAAATTACTTCTCGCTGGGAATTGTCGTTAATGCTGAAGGTCAGCGCTTCGTGGATGAAGGAAGCGATTTTCGCAATTACATTTATTCAGGCATGGGTGCCAAAGTGCTCACCCAGCCCGGAGCAATCGCGTGGCAAATCTTCGACGCAAAAACCTCAAGCTTGCTACCCGATGAGTATCGCGTCAAACACGCCACGCGCTATACCTCGGACACCTTAGAAGGTTTAATCGCGCAGTTTGAAGGGATTAACAAAAAAGCAGTGCTTCAAACAATTTCTGCTTTTAATCAATCAGTTGACCAAGCAACCCCTTTTAATCCTGCCGTGCTAGACGGACGTGGCACCAAGGGGCTTGCTATTCCAAAATCAAACTGGGCACAACCGCTGGATACCGGGCCGTTCGTGGCCTATGCCGTCACCTGTGGCATTACCTGCACCTACGGTGGCGTCAAAATCAATCCTACAGGACAAGTGCTAGACGAATTCGATCAACCTATTTCAGGACTTTACGCGGCGGGTGAAATGGTAGGAGGTCTGTACTACACTAAATACGCGGGAGGTGCGGGACTCACTGCTGGCTCGGTGTTAGGTCGCATCTCTGGGGAACATGCTGCAAACTTGGCCAAAAAAAAATAAAAAATTAATTCGTGCAGGTTAATTCAAATAAAAAGAGAGACTATTCATGTATACGATCATAAAGACTGCTACCACCGCATTGCTGGGCTTAATCATGCCATTCATTGTCTGCGCTCAAACCGCAGACTACCCCAACAAGCCGATTCGCTTAGTTGCGCCCTTTGCAGTCGGTGGAAGCGTTGATATTTTGGCTCGGACCGTCGCAGATACGCTGTCAAAAGCCACAAATCAGCCAGTCATCGTTGAAAATCGCCCAGGCGCCAGTGGCAACATCGGCATGGAAATCGTAGCAAAAGCAAACCCTGATGGCTACACGCTTTTATTTGCCAGTACAAATCTGACGCTCAACCCTGCGGTTTATCCAAAGGTCCCTTTCGATCCGATCAAGGATTTTGTTGCGGTGACAAATGTTGCCTATGCACCAATGATTCTGATCACTCGGCCAGACTTTGGTGGTGACTCACTTCAATCGCTGATTCAGTATGGCAAAAGCAATCCGGGCAAACTCAATTTTTCAAGCAGTGGTGCGGGCGGAGCGCCTCACCTTGCAGGTGAAATGTTTCAAATCCTCACCAATATCAAAATGACACATATCCCCTATGCGGGGGCTGCGCCAGCCATTACAGATATCGTCTCGGGTCAAGTGCAAATGACCTTTACGACCTATATCTCTGCGCAGGCTATGCTGAACTCGGGCCGTCTCCGTGGTTTAGCTGTCGCGAGCCTAGAGCGTTTAGCGGCTTTACCAAACATCCCAACGTTCAAAGAAAAAGGCTTTGAAGGCATGGAATTTGGCACCATGTTTGGTTTGATTGCGCCTGCCGGCACTTCTCCTGCAATTGTCACGCGTCTTTATCAGATCATCAAAACTGCTTCTGAAAACTTGGCTTTTAAAGAAAATATCGTTAAGCAAGGTGGCTACATGGTGGTCAACACGCCCGCCGAGTATGACAAATATATAAAAGACGATGTCGCGAAGTGGGATAGCTTTATTAAAAAAATCGGCGGCGTCAGTCAGAACTAATGCATTCAAAAATACCCCTTACTGAATAAGCTAAATCATGAAAAAAATCGTTGCTGGTGCCATCTCTAGAAATTATTTCAACATGCCCTTGTGGATCGCCGCCCATCAAGGGATGTTCATAGATGAAGGGCTTGACGTCACGCTTGACCTACACGAGCCGATCGATGAGGTATGGCGGCGCCTTCAAGATGGCCGGATGGATATCGCTTTGGGCGTAACCGAACACATTATCTTGGATAGCGAAGGTGGCGGTCATCTTGAAATTATTGGCGGCAATGTCAATCGCCTGCCCTTCTCGATGATATCGGGTAAAGACGTCAAGTCTTTTTCAGACCTGCGAGGCAAAACGATCGGAGTCTCATCGATTGATGCGGGCAGCTCTTCGCTCGTCATGAAGCTGATGACTGCGCACGGCTTGCACTACCCGCAAGATTATAAGATCGTGGCCTGTGGCCCTATTCTAGCGCGCTGGGAGAAGCTTCAAAGCGGTGAGATCGATGCGGGCTTACAAGGCGCACCCTTGAACTATATCGCACTTGACCAAGGGTTTAATTCGTTGTGCGAGCCGCGCGATGAGTTTCCGTGGTTTCAATTCACGTCACTGAACATCGATGGTCGTTGGGCCCGTGCAAACCATGACACCGTGATTCGCTTCATGCGTGCCTTTATTCGCGCACACGAATGGTTTTACTCAAACAAAGAAGGTTGCCGAACGATCGCCATGCTCGAAACCGGCATCACCGCTGAGTATGCTGATCGCGCTTGGGATGAATACACGGCCGCCGAGATTTTTCCGCGTGATGCTCAGGCCAATCCAGAATCGATTCAGTCCTTAATCGATATCAGTGCTTTATTAAGAGCGATTCCAAAGCGCGCTGATACACAAGCCAAGTCTTATATCAATCACAGCTATCTGGATGAGGCGCGGCGGTCGTTGTAGTCGCCTATTGCTTCATGATCTCTGGGTGCTTCGCTAAGAAGCCTTCCCACCGACGCGATTCAGCGGCGATATATTTACCGTACGCTTCAGCGGCTAACTCACCAGGCTGAGCACCCGAATCAATAATGCTTTTACGATTAGCCTCAGTACGCAAGGTTTGACTCAGCGCGGCCGAGAGTTTGTTGACCACGGCAACGGGTGTACCAACAGGCGCCACTAAACCAAACACGGACAAAATAGTCGAACCCGGAAACCCGCTTTGCACCATCGTCGGAATCGCTGCTGCTGCGGGCCAAGGCTGCGCAGAAGTCACCGCCAATGCTTTCAGCTTACCCGCCTGCGCATTGCTTAAACCATTTCCTAAATTATCAAACATCACCGTGATACGGCCCGCTAACAAATCCAATTGAGCGCCATTCGTGCCTTTGTATTGAATGTGCGCAAGCGGCGTCTGCGCCTCGGACTCTAGCAACGCTCCCGCGAGATGGCTCACCGTACCCACTCCCGCAGAACCATAGTTCAAGGTGTTTGGATTTTTCTTGGCGTAAGCAATCAACTCTTGCACCGAGTTCACGGGGATTGAAGGATGCACCACCAAGACATTAGGAGCACTTGCGATTAATCCGATCGCTGTGAAATCACGTTCAAGGTTATAGCCAACTTTTTTATTCGCAATTGGCGTGATGATGTCAGACACGACATGCGCGAGCAACGTATAGCCATCAGCAGGTGCACCTGCAACCGCAGTGGCTGCGATCGCCCCACTCGCCCCAGGCTTATTCTCGACCACAACTTGCTGGCCCAGCACATCAGACAAACCACGCGCTGCAACACGTGCGTAGAGGTCGGTTGGGCCACCGGGTACAAAGCCAACCACAATTTTGATCGGGCGATCTGGATAATTTGCCGAATCGCGTGCTTGGGCAAAAGCACTACCCACTGAGCACAGTGCCACAAAAAAAATCACGCTCTTGACAGCGTGTGCCGTTCGAAGCGTGAAGTTTGTAATCCGTATTGCATGAGCTGTATGCATCATCATGCGCTAACCGCCTTCTATTCTTGGTATAAAAAATACCTCAGAGCCAGGCTTGACCGGCTGCGTATAATCGACCTCGTGGATCACACCATCAATCGCGATTGAGGTTTCTTCTTCGAGGGTCTCACCCAAGCCAGGAAACAAATCATTCATGGCGCGTATGACGCCACGAATGTTTTTTGCTTGGACTTCGAACTCTCTGATGCTATCGGTATAACGCCTGCTAAAGCCGGCGGTGAACGTCACCTTAACGGCTTTAACAGGAGTCGCTGCGATATCAGCCTGCATCAATCGCGGCCAACACTCTTGGTGGCGACATCGGCAGCTCTGTCATGCGTCGACCAATCGCGTTCTCGATCGCGTTTGCGATCGCTGCCATCGGAGGAACGATGTTGGCTTCGCCCACACCTTTCACACCGAAAGGATGACTTGGATTAGGCACTTCAACCAAGACGGCTTCGATCATTGGCAAGTCTGAGGCGACCGGGATACGGTAGTCTAAGAAGCCTGCGTTTGAAAGGCGACCCTTGCTGTCGTAGATGTATTCTTCGTTCAAGGCCCAACCGATGCCCTGCACAACACCACCAACGATCTGACCCGCACAATAATCACGATGAATGGCGCGACCGACGTCTTGTGCTGCCACAAACTGCAGAATCTTGACATGGCCGGTTTCAGGATCCACCTCAACATCTACAAACTGTGTCGAAAAGCCTGGAGCCTGGCCACCAGCGTTAGTTGAAGCTTCGTAACCAATTGGGCCGCCAGTCACCGCACGCTTTCCTGCAATCGCTTTCAAGGACAAGGGTTCAAAATTGCCAACGCTCGGATCGACAGGCTTAGCGTAGCCATCCGACCACACGACGTTTTTAATGTCGGTATCCCACATCAACGATGCACGCAGACGCAAGTCTTCGATCACTTTGTTGCAGGCCTCAACGACCGCAATACCTGTTGCATAGGTGACGCGTGAACCGCCGGTAACATGGTTGTAGCCAATCGAAGCTGTGTCAGCCACAGTTGAACGCACAGACTCGTAGGGTACGCCCAGTGTCTCAGCAGCCATAAGCGCCATCGAAGCACGTGAACCACCGACGTCCATACTGCCAGTTGCGATCACGACAGTACCGTCTTCGTTGATGTGCACCGAGGCGGTTGATTCGCCACCACCGTTGAACCAGAAACCTGAAGCCACACCACGCCCTTGATTTTTACCCAAGGGTTTGTGGTAACCAGGATGGTCAAGCAAGACTTGAATCGTTTCGGCATAGCCATCATGCGAGTGCTTAGGGCCCCAAGCCGTTGGCGAACCAGCCTTCACTGCGTTTTTCAAACGCAGCTTGAGTGGATCCATACCAATCTTTTTGGCCAACACATCCAATACGCTTTCAACCGCGAAAGCAGAAATTGGTGAGCCTGGCGCACGATAGGCCGCCGATTTTGGACGGTTACTGACCACATCAAAACCAACTGACTTGACGTTAGGGATGATGTAGGGTGCAAACGCACACATGGTAGCGTTCATGACTGGCGAGCCTGGAAACGCACCTGCTTGAAACTTGAACAAGCCTTCGGCCGCTACGATGGTGCCATCTTTTTTGACGCCAATCTTGACCGTCATTGATGAACCCGAGGTTGGACCGGTTGACTTAAATACATCTTCACGGCCCATCATGATCTTGACAGGTAAGCCAGTTTTGCGTGAAAGCAAAACCGCCATTGGCTCAACATACACAACCGTCTTACCGCCAAAGCCGCCACCGATCTCTGCTGGATGCACTAACAGATTACCGATTTCCATGCCGACTAATTTTGCTGTGTAAGCGCGCACCACAAAGTGACCCTGGCTGGCTGACCACAGTTCGCACTGGCCGTCAGCGCCATAGCGTGCCAAGCATGAATGGGGCTCGATATAGCCCTGATGCACGGCTGCAGTTTTGAAGCTCATCTCAACGACTTCATCGGCAGAAGCAAAGCCTGCTGCGATGTCACCGGTGCTGAACTCTAACCGCTTAGAAATGTTTGAAGGCTTGCTAGGCGCTGGCTCGACGCCGCGCGTGATCATGTCTTCAAAGAGCAACGGCGCATCGGGCAACATCGCATCTTCAACATCAATGCAATGCGGCAACACTTCGTACTTGACATCAATCAGGCTCACTGCCTCGGCAGCGATGGCTGCAGTCGTTGCTGCGACAGCTGCAATGGCGTGCCCTTCGAACAGCGCTTTTTCGCGCGCCATGATGTTGCGCGTCATGTGCCAGTAGTTTTGGGCAACGCGCTCGGGGCCCACGTAATCAAACGGATGCTCTGGAAAATCAGAACCCAGGATGATGCTTTTGACGCCCGGCAAAGCTAACGCCTTAGACGTGTCGACCGACAAAATGCGTGCGTGCGCGTGGGGTGAGCGCAAAACTTTTGCCCATAACATGCCGGGCAATGAATAATCAGCGCCGTACTGCGCTTGGCCCGTCACCTTTGGCACACCGTCAGGGCGCACTGGGCTCGTGCCCACCACCTTCATAACTTGCTGGACATCTTTTGTATTCGTCAACATGATTAGGCTCCTCGCATTTCGCGCGCGGCTTCAAGCACCGCGGTGATGATGTTGTTATAGCCGGTACAACGGCACAGATTACCTGCCAACCAAAAACGAACTTCTTCTTCGGTTGGGTTGTTATTTCGCTCGAGCAACGAGCGGGCAGCAATCAAGAACCCGGGGGTGCAAATGCCGCACTGCAAAGCTGCATGCTCAAGAAACTTGCGCTGCAACACATGCAGGGTTTCGCCGTTGGCCATGCCTTCAATAGTTTGAATCGTTTTGCCTTGTGCCTCAACACCTAAGACCAAGCATGAGCAAACCAAACGACCATCTAAGGTTACGCTACACGAGCCGCAATCGCCCGTGCCGCAACCTTCTTTGGTGCCGGTCATGTTTAACTCGTTGCGCAAGACATCGAGCAACGACGTGTTTGGCTGACACAAAAATTCAACCGGATCACCGTTAATAACGGTTGTAATGTGATGCTTTGACATTTAGTTGTTCCCCTTCGCTCTAGCGAGCGCTTTTTCTGCTGCGCGTCGAGCGAGCACACCTGCTACTTTGATTCGGAATACTTTGGTTCCGCGCTTGTCGTCGATTGGACGGGCTGCGGCGCTTGCTGCAGCGGCCAGTTTGGCTAGTGCAACTGCGTCAACGGTTGTGCCGATCAAAGCCGCAGCGGCCTCAGGCACGAGCAACGCACGATCAGCCACAGCACCCAAACTGACACGTGCGTGTGTGCACACGCCTTTGTCATCGAGAGTCAGACTCAAACCAACACCCACCACCGCGATATCCATTTCGGTACGGGGTGTGAAGCGCAAATACGCATCGCCGGAATGTGGCGCACGCTTGGGCAAGAAGAACGACACGATCAACTCACCTTTGGCCAGCGAGGTTTTGCCTGGGCCTGCGGGGATCTGTTCAACAGGAACATCGCGACGGCCATTGGGGCCAACGATGCTGGCGATTGCGCCAGCAGCGATCATCGCAGGAACCGTGTCCGCACCGGGGGATGCGTTGCACAGATTGCCACCTAAAGTCGCACGGCCACGCACTTGGATCGAACCCACAAGGTTCGCACCATCGATCACGCCGGGCCACATTGTGGCGAAAGCGGTGTTCTCAAGCAGTTGCATACAGGACACAGCTGCACCGATACGGTACCCACCGTTTTCAACGGCGATGACATTCATTTCAGTGATGCTTTTTATATCAAGCACCAGCTCTGGCTTGATATTGCCAGAGCGCATATGAACCATCAGGTCGGTACCGCCTGAGAAAATTTTTGACAAGCCAGGTGTCGCAGCAATCAGCGCCGAAGCGGCCTCGGCTGTTTTGGGTGTTTCAAAACGCATTTCCATCATCTCGCATCCCCGTTCATTTTTTCTGAACCTTGTTCGTACATTAGGTAAGTGATTCTATTCTATCTGTATTACGGCGTCGCGTGGAAATCCCTAGGGCTTTTGTAAGGTAAAAAT
>CAMEAW010000087.1 GCA_945911685.1 Bordetella parapertussis | reverse complement strand
TGATCGGTGCAGGCGGCAAGTATGTTGAGGCACTAAAGGATTATGTCGTGCTGTTACCGCCCTTTAATCTTGAGCAAGTTGAGCGTGCGCTGCGCGGCTTACGCATGGCACCTCTTTTAGATGGGGTACGCGGCGATGCACCGATGGATATTAAAGCCTTTGCGCAGGTCGCCGTGTCGGTTGGCCGTCTCATGATAGCGGCTGGGCCAAGTATCGCCTCGTTGGACTTAAATCCGGTGATGGTGGGTGCGGTCGGTGAGGGTGCTGTGGTGGTGGATGCTTTGCTTGAACGTGGTGGCCGTAGCTAGGCCTTGCTGCTGGTTGCTTGGTCTGTATGCAACGGGCAGTCTGTGAGCGTTGTGCAGGTGCATCGGGCGTGATTTGCGATACAAACGGGGCTAACAAAGGCTTAGCGCGCTGATTTCACAGCTGCAATGCCGTCGTTCTGATTGACGCACTCGCCACAGTGCGGCAATATCCTAGACAATCAATACTCAATTTAAGGAAAACACCATGCGTCGTCCATTACTTGTTGCTGCGCTTGCCGCCGCGTTGCTCTTGCCGAGTTTAGGCACAGCTAAAACCTTCAAATGGACCAGTCAGGGCGATATCCTGACGCTTGATCCGCATTCGCAAAACGAAGGCTTGAACATTGCAGCTAACTTGTGGGTGTATGACCCACTGTTGAATTACAACGAAAAGTTTGAGGTGGTCCCTGGGTTGGCAACATCTTGGGAGCAAATCAATCCCTCTTTGTGGCGCTTTAAATTACGTGCCGGCGTAAAGTTTCATGACGGTTCTGCGTTCACCGCAGACGACGTCGTATTCTCGCTTAAGCGTGCCATGGCGCCCTCGTCGCAATTCAAGTCGTATGTTGCGGGCGTCAGTGATGTCAAGGCGATCGATCCCTTGACTGTTGAGATCTCAACCGCAGGGCCTAACCCCGTGTTGTTGCGCCAGTTACCTTCGCTAGGCATCATGAGTAAAGCGTGGTCAGAGAAAAACAATGCGGCTTTGCCTCAGGATTTCAATAAAAAAGAAGAAAGCTTCGCGGCACGCAACGCGATGGGTACAGGCCCTTACATGTTGAAATCGCGAGAGGTCGACATCAAAACGGTCTACGTTGAAAATCCAAACTGGTGGGGTAAGCCGACCAAGCAGGGTAACGTGACTGAAATTGTTTACACCCCGATTAAGCAAAACGCCACCCGCACGGCGGCCCTGTTATCCGGTGAAGTGGATTTTGTGTTGGACCCTGCAGCGCAAGATATCGAGCGTTTGCGCTCTCAGGTCAAAGTTCTTGATGGTAACGAAAATCGCACCATCTACATTGCGATGGATGTGAAAAGCCCTGAGTTGAAGTACAGCAACATCAAGGGAAAAAATCCACTGACTGACGTTCGGGTGCGCGAGGCACTGTATCGTGCGATTGATATTGAGACGATCAAAAAAGCTGTCATGCGTGGCATGTCGTTACCCACAGGCGCGATGATTTCGCCTCAAGTCAACGGGTACTCAGAGGCGCTCGGCAAACGCGTGCCTTATGATTTAGTCAAGGCGCGTGCCTTATTAAAAGAGGCGGGTTACGACAACAATCTTGAGTTTACGATTGATTGCCCAAATAACCGTTACATCAATGACGAGGCCATTTGCCAAGCTGTTGTTGCCATGTGGGCCAAAATTGGCGTTAAAACCAAGCTCAACGCCATGCCGCGGGCAACGTTCTTTCCAAAGGTTGCTAACGGAGACACCAGTATCTATTTGTTTGGTTGGGGCGTCCCCACTTTTGATGCGTACTACACACTCGAATCCCTGATTCGCAGCAAGGGTACGGGGGCTGCAGGGGCCTTTAACTATGGTGGTTATTCAAATCCAAAAGTTGATGCGCTGATTGATGCGGTCAAAACAGAGATCGATGATGCCAAGCGCACCGCAATGATCCAAGAAGCCTTCACGATCCATGCCCAAGAGTTCGGCACCATCCCCTTGCATGATCAGGTGATCCCTTGGGCCATGAAGAAAAACATCGACATCAAGCATCAACCGAATAATCGTCCGGTTGTAGAAAGAATCACCATCAATTAAGCCCCCTAACAGTTTTGACTGGGCAAAAGCTCAGTCAAGACTGGTCTAAGTCGAGAGCCCATGTTTGCTTTTATTTTGCGCCGGTTGCTACAAGCCGCGGGCGTTTTGCTTGCGGTTGCGCTTCTTGCCTTTGTGCTCTTTCAGTACGTGGGCGACCCGGTGATGATTATGTTGGGACAAGAAGGGACACCTGCAGAGCGCGATCAGCTTCGAAAAGATTTAGGTCTGAATGATCCCGTGATCGTGCAGTTCTATCATTTTCTGACTAACGCGATTCAAGGCGATTTTGGGCTGTCGTTGCGACAAGGTCAAAAGGTCTCGACGTTGTTGCGTGAACGGTTGCCGGCAACGTTAGAACTCTCGATTGCTGCTGCCTTGATTGCTTTATTCGTGGGTTTGCCCTTGGGCGTGTATACCGCGTTAAAGCGCCATGGCAAATTGTCGCAAGCGCTGTTGGCTTTTTCGTTGCTAGGGGTATCGTTGCCAACATTTTTAATTGGGATCTTGTTGATCTTGATTTTTTCGGTGTCGTTGGGCTGGTTACCCAGCTACGGCCGTGGTGACACGATCAAGCTTGGCTGGTGGACAACGGGGTTGCTGACGAAGAGCGGTTGGACGCATCTCGTTTTACCGGCCGTGACTTTATCGTTGTTTCAAGTCGCCCTGGTTTTACGTTTGGTGCGCTCTGAAATGCTCGAGGTCTTGCGTACGGATTACATTAAGTTCGCCCGCGCTCGAGGCTTGACGAGACGAGCCATCCATTTTGGACATGCCCTGAAAAATACGCTTGTGCCAGTGATTACAATCATGGGGTTGCAGTTAGGAGGCATCATCGCCTTCGCGATTGTGACTGAAACCGTCTTTCAATGGCCAGGCATGGGGCTACTATTTATTCAAGCTGTGCAGTTTGCTGATATCCCGGTCATGGCGGCGTATCTGTGTTTGATATCTCTCATTTTTGTATTGATTAATTTGACGGTGGATTTGTTGTATTTTGCGGTCGACCCCCGCTTAAGAGCCGGCTTAGGCAAACACTCGGGTGGGCACTGATGAGAAGCGCCCTCGCAAAATTTTGGGAAGGTGATCTAGCGTGGTCGTGGCGGCATACGCCTGTGGCAATTGTTGCGACAGTGCTGTTAGCGATCTTGCTGATTGCTTCGTTCGGTGCAGATGTGCTGGCACCGCATAATCCGTTTGATCTTGCCACCATCAATTTGATTGATGCCTTGAAGCCGCCGGTGTGGCACGCTGATGGCACGCAAGAGTATCTGCTGGGAACGGATAGCCAAGGACGTGATCTGCTCTCTGCGCTGATGTATGGCATGCGCGTGTCTTTGCTGATTGGCTTGGCGGCTGTGATCGGCGCGATGTTGTTAGGGATAGTGCTGGGATTGATCTCGGGCTATGCGGGCGGTCGGATTGATGCCTTGATTATGCGTATTGCTGATGTCCAGTTATCGTTTCCGGCAATCTTGATTGCGTTGCTGATTGACGGCGTGGCGCGTGTCGTGGTGCCGGGCGACATGCACGAGGTGATTGCGTTTCCGGTGTTGGTCGGTGCGATTGCACTTGCCGGCTGGCCTCAATATGCACGTACCGTGCGCGGTTCAACGCTGGTTGAAAAAAATCGTGAATACGTGCAAGCGGCTCGTGTGATCGGGATCTCATCACCGGTCATTATGTTCAGACACGTACTGCCCAACGTGCTGGGGCCCGTGCTGGTGTTGGCAACCGTGCACTTGGCCACCGCGATCATCACCGAGGCCACTTTATCCTTTTTAGGCGTGGGTGTGCCCCCGACGTCGCCGTCTTTGGGCACCTTGATTCGTGTTGGTAACGACTTTCTGTTTTCAGGTGAGTGGTGGATTACGATTTTTCCGGGTGCGGCACTGGTACTGTTAGTGTTGTCGGTTAACTTGTTGGGTGACTGGCTGCGTGATGCCTTGAACCCGCGTTTAAGCTGAGCTGCCCGATGACAACAATGACAAATACTCAAGGTCTGAGCAACGGTACAGGTGGCGTAGCAGCTGCAGAAAATTCTGTTGAACGGATCGCGACCAAGAATTCAGCTAATGTCCTCGAGGTCAAAAACTTAAGCGTCGAATTCACAACGCGTCACGGCACGCTCAAAGCCTTAAACGAGGTGTCGTTCAGCATTGCAGCTGGCGAGGTTGTGGGTGTGGTCGGTGAATCGGGCGCGGGCAAATCACTGACAGGCGCTGCGATTATTGGCCTGCTTGAGCCGCCGGGGCGCATCTCGGGGGGCGAGATTTTGTTGGCTGGGCGTCGTATTGATCAATTGCCAGACGATCAGATGCGCAAAATCCGGGGTCGAGAGATCGGTGCAATCTTTCAAGATCCACTGACGTCTTTGAATCCGTTGTACACAGTTGGGCATCAAATCACCGAAACTATCGTGACGCACTTGCCACTCACTTGGTCGCAAGGGCGCAACCGTGCGATTGAATTGCTTGAGGCCACTGGGATCCCAGCAGCGCGCGAGCGCATTGATCATTATCCTCATCAATTTTCAGGTGGTATGCGCCAACGTGTGGTGATTGCGCTAGCGCTCGCAGCCGAGCCCAAGCTGATCGTGGCCGATGAACCGACCACCGCGCTCGACGTGTCGATTCAAGCGCAGATTATTGAGTTGCTTAAAAAATTATGTCGCGAGCAAGGTGCAGCGGTCATGCTGATCACCCACGACATGGGTGTGATTGCCGAAACGGCTGACCGTGTGGTGGTGATGTATGCCGGTCGTATTGCCGAGGTTGGCAAAGTGCGTGATGTGATCCATGCGCCACGGCACCCGTATACGGTTGGCTTAATGGGCTCAATCCCCTCGATTCACCAACACGTTGAGCGCTTGGTGCAAATTGACGGCACCATGCCACGTCTGAACGCGATCCCTCAAGGGTGTGCGTTTAACCCACGGTGTGTGAAAGTGATGGATCGCTGCAAGATTGAGCGACCCGAACTTCAAACGCTTGGAAGTTCGCAAGTGGCTTGTTGGTTGTACCCAGAGGGCGAGAACAATGAACGCTGATCGTGTCGATAGCGAGCGGACTTCCGACGCCGTGCTGGCTTCGCGGCAAGCGACGCTCGTACGAGCTCAGGGCATTGACGACAGCCCTGCTTCTAACCTAGTTGGCCCCAGTGTGACGGGAGACATGGTAGCGCTTGTGCCAGAGCAACGTCCGCTGATTGAAGTCAAGAACGCTGCCCGTTGGTTTGATGTGTCATCCCCTTGGCTTGAGCGTGTCTTAGCGCGTAAGCCGCGCAGCGTATTGCGTGCGGTCGATGGCGTATCGTTTTCGATTCGTAAAGGCGAGACGCTGGCCCTGGTTGGCGAATCGGGTTGCGGTAAATCGACCATTGCGCGCTTGCTGGTCGGCCTATATCCCCTAACGCATGGCTCGATTATGTTTGATGGTCAGCCTTTATCAAACATGCAAGGGCGCAAAGGCTTGGCGTTACGCAAGCGTTTGCAAATGATTTTTCAGGATCCGTATGCAAGCTTGAACCCGCGCTGGCGAGTCGGGCGCATCATTGCCGAACCCATGCTCGCGCATACTCAATTGAGTGCTGCTGAGCGTGACGAACGTGTCAGTGCGTTACTGACACAAGTCGGCCTGCATCCCAGTGACCAAAGTCGCTACCCGCATCAGTTTTCAGGCGGGCAGCGTCAGCGCATCTCGATTGCACGCGCGCTTGCTGTCAACCCAGAGTTTTTAGTCTGTGATGAACCGACCTCGGCGCTAGATGTGTCAGTGCAGGCCCAGGTCTTGAACATCATGAAAGATCTGCAGCGCAGGCTTGGCCTGACCTATTTGTTTATCTCGCACAATCTAGCAGTCGTGCATCACGTGGCAGATCGCGTAGGTGTCATGTATTTGGGGCGCATCGTAGAAATCGCTGATCGCGACGCCTTGTTTACAACGCCTCAGCATCCCTACACCCGCCTATTGCTCGCGGCGATCCCTGATCTGACTGGCCAGGGCAAATCACGCACGCCCGTTGCAGGCGAGGTACCCAACCCCCTGAACCCACCCTCAGGCTGCACCTTTCACCCACGTTGCCCGCATGCGCGCGAGCAATGCAAAACCGAAGCCCCTGTCATGCAAAACTTCAAAGGCATTCAAGTCGCTTGTCATGGGGTAGTGCAGGGCTGGGAGATGGGCTAGTGCAATGGCCCCTTAGGCGGTTTCAAGTCGCCTGCGTCGCCTTCAAACCTAACATCATCCAACTCATCATCACCTAACTCTTCAAGCAGCTCAAGGTCAGGGTCTGGTAACTCTTCGTCAGACAGTTCAAAGGGCAGCAGTTCAGCGAGTTCATTCGAAAAATCAAACTCATCGCCGTTATGATCCAAGCGCACGAAACGTGCCTCTGGATCTTCAGTAATCTGTATGGACCACAGGTATTGGCAATCGTAGACCTCGGTATCAAGATCGAGCCCGCCTCGCCCACCCACAAACCGCGCGTTGGGGCCGCCCATTTGCACATGCATGGCCGTTTCGTCAGGCTTTTCGTCGACGCCCAGCGGAATCGCAAAAATCACCCATTCGGCGTCGTCATCCAGCCCAACTTCGGCCAGCACAGACTTACCCATATAGGCACTTAAGCCGTCGGCGGTTTTGCCTAGCATTAAGAGTTCTTGTTCGGTAAAGCGCAGGTTCAAGTCTGGTGTGGTCATAATTGGGTAGGCGATAAATAGGATAAAAAATTAACAAAAAAGGTGGCATGCAGAGCATTGAGGGCCTTTTGACGGGCAACTGAGGCTCACCAAAGTTGTGTCACCAGATGCTTAGGGTGCTTAACAACGCAGGAAATGCGCCAAGCGTGCAGTGCCAACAGCCGTCATCATAGCCGCAAGCGCGTTCTATTAAGTGCGTTCCCTAAGCCCCGCGCAAGCTCTACAATAGACTCATCGATTGATTTCACTAGAGCGACAGACCAAATGGCCCAGTACGTATACACCATGCACCGCGTCGGCAAGACCGTGCCCCCCAAGCGTCAGATTTTGCGCGATATTTCATTATCGTTTTTTCCGGGTGCCAAGATTGGCGTGCTCGGTACAAACGGGTCGGGTAAATCGACCCTGCTGAGGATCATGGCCGGCGTCGATAAAGAAATCGAAGGTGACGCCGTACCGATGCCTGGTTTGAATATTGGTTATCTCGAACAAGAACCCAAGCTCAACCCAGACCATACCGTGCGCGATGCGGTCGAAGAGGGTTTAGGTGCGGTCGTTGCCGCGCGCAAACGCCTGGATGCCGTGTACGCAGCCTACGCCGAGCCAGATGCTGATTTTGATGCACTTGCGGCTGAACAAGCTGACCTTGAGGCGATTATCTCTGCAGCAGCGTCAAGCGGCTCAGACGATATCGAAACGCAAATGGAAATCGCGGCTGACGCCTTGCGCCTGCCACCTTGGGATGCCAACGTAGGCAAGCTGTCGGGCGGTGAAAAACGCCGTGTGGCCTTGTGCCGCCTGTTGCTGTCTAAGCCAGACATGCTCTTGCTTGACGAGCCTACCAACCACTTAGACGCTGAGAGTGTTGAATGGCTTGAGCAGTTTTTAGCAAAGTTTCCCGGTACGGTTGTGGGCGTGACCCACGATCGTTATTTTTTGGATAACGCTGCCGAATGGATTCTTGAGCTTGACCGTGGTCATGGCATCCCCTGGAAAGGCAACTACAGTTCGTGGCTCGAGCAAAAAGATGCGCGCCTAAAAACTGAAGAGTCGACTGAGTCAGCGCGCCAAAAGACTATCAAGAAAGAACTGGAATGGGTACGCCAAAACGCCAAAGGTCGCCAGGCAAAATCCAAGGCCCGTATGGCGCGTTTTGAAGAGTTGTCGTCGCACGAATATCAAAAGCGCAACGAGACACAAGAAATCTTCATCCCTGTGGCTGAGCGCTTAGGTAACGAGGCGATAGAGTTCGTCAACGTCAGCAAAGCCTTTGGTGATCGCTTGTTGATTGACAACTTAAGCTTTCGTGTGCCGCCAGGCGCGATTGTTGGCATTATCGGCCCAAATGGTGCCGGTAAATCAACCTTGTTTCGCATGATTGCAGGGCAAGAAAAACCCGATAGCGGTCAGGTCAATATTGGCTCAACCGTCAAGATCGCGTTTGTAGATCAATCGCGCGACGCCTTGCCTAACGATAAAACCGTGTTTGATTCGGTTGCCGATGGCGCCGATATCTTGACAGTAGGTCGCTTCGAAATGCCTGCACGTGCCTACCTCGGGCGCTTTAACTTCAAAGGCGCCGATCAAGGCAAGATGGTGGGGCAGTTATCAGGCGGTGAGCGTGGCCGCTTGCACTTAGCTAAAACCCTGATCACCGGCGGCAACGTGTTGCTGCTTGACGAACCCTCAAACGACCTCGACGTAGAAACACTGCGCGCCGTTGAAGACGCCTTGCTTGAGTTTGCCGGCTCGGTCATGGTGATCAGCCACGATCGCTGGTTCTTAGATCGTATCGCCACGCATATCCTAGCCTTCGAAGGCGATTCGCAGGCGGTATTTTTTGACGGTAACTATCAAGAATACGAAGCTGATAAACGTCGTCGTCTAGGCGAAGCCGGTGCTGCGCCTAAACGGATTCGGTATAAGGCTTTGCGTTGATAGCAATGGATATTGGTCAAATGCGAGTCGTAAAGTTTTCTGACGCTAAGAATCAATTGAAACAGGTGATTGATCAAGTTATCGCTGAAGGCGATTTCACGATCATCGCTCGTCGCGATGCGCGGGATGCTGTCGTCATGTCTTTAGATACCTTCAACAGTATTCGGGAAACGCTCTACTTGTAAAAGTCGCCCGCAAATTCCGCTCATTTGAATCGATCAATCGTTCAGCATTTAGGCTACGTTGCCGGAAACCACAAAAAGTCTGTAAACGCTCAGAAATACTCACGTCGCCATGATCTAGATCATGCGAATTTAGGTGCGACACGCTACTATTTAGCCATCAGCATATGAACCTTTAATGATGGGGCCAGAGCATGGAAACGATCAATCTAAGTATCACCGGCATGACCTGCGGCAATTGCGTGAAGCATGTTGAAAAAGCGCTGAGAGGCGTTGCAGGTGTGGCAGAGGTTGAGGTCGATTTAGCCGCAGGCGCAGCGCGCGTGGTGGGTGACTTCTCAAAGGGTACAGCGGCACTGACTGACGTGTTGGACGAAGAAGGCTACCCAGCGCAGGTCAAAAAATGAAGATGACCTAATACATGCAGTTGTTGACCGGCACCCAACTCATCGCCACTAAAGACCTCACATCGAGTGAATCTTTGGTTTAGCCGGCGACTGCAAATTGAGCTTTTTACGATCGGGTTCAACTTCGCTAAGCGGATCCACGCATTGCATCGTGGCCAGGCAGCGTTCGGTCAACAATTGATACTGACCGGTGCCCATCGATTTCCAGGCGATCTCTTGGTCTTTCAGCTCGCGCACGACTTTGGCGGGGGCGCCCAACACCATGCTGCGCGGCGGGATGATCATGCCGGCTTTCACAAAGGCCGAGGCCCCAACGATGCTGCAGGTGCCCACCACCGCCTCATCCATCACCACGGCATTCATCCCCACCAGCGCGTTACGCTCAACCCGGCAGCCATGCAAGATGGCACCATGGCCGACGTGACCATCGACCTCAACCACGGTTTCGCGATCCGGAAACCCGTGCACCACGCAGCTATCCTGGATGTTGGCGCCTTCTTCGATCACGATCCGACCAAAGTCCCCACGTAAGCTCGCTAGCGGCCCGATATAACAACGCGCACCGATGATGACGTCACCGATTAGTACCGCGGTGGGGTGTACATACGCGGTGGGGTGGACGACAGGGGTGATTCCGTCAATGGCATAGACCTTTAGCATGGTGGCTTATCCTGTGTGTTATGAGCTTGCTAGCCTTGCTGTGTGTCATGAGCTTGCTAGCCTTGTTATCATACTTCTCATTAAACCTGCACAGAGACATTATGAGCCGAGCCCCAGCCCAAACCCGTGACGCCTTCGCACACTTTCATAAAATCGAAACCCGATGGAAAGACAACGACGTTTTTGCGCACGTCAATAACGTGGTGTACTACTCGTACTTTGATACGGCAGTCACCGCCTTCTTGATCAAGCAGGGCGTGCTTGAGTTGCAGAAATCAAAGCACGTGGGCTTAGTGGCTGAAACGCATTGCCGTTTTATCAGCTCAATGGCGTTTCCGGATACGGTGCATGTGGGTATGCGCTTAGGCAAGCTTGGTAATAGCAGTATTCGCTACGAAATCGGTATCTTCAGAAATGATGAGATGCAAGCGTCAGCGCAAGGGTACTTTGTACATGTGTATGTTGACTTGGCCACCAACAAAGCTGTGCCTGTACCCGAGTCATTGGTCAAGGCCGCAGACTTATTGCGCGTGCCAGGCTTGGGTGTCGTCGAACATTAACGTTAGTCTCGTATTCATTCTTTCTCACGCCAGCTTAAAGCGAAGGACACACCGCTTATGAAAATGCATATCCTCTCTGGCGGTCGTCTACGATTGCGTAAAAGTATTTACATGCCGGACGCCGATCGGGCAGAGCTCATTGATCTACCTGTGAATTGTTATTTGTTGCGCCACCCAGAGGGTAATGTCTTGTTTGATACAGGGTGTCACCCTTCAACCACAACGGATGCCGCAGGCCGCTGGGGTTCGATCGCCAAGGCGATTGTGCCGATCTCAAAGCCAGAAGACAACCTGATTGATCAGTTGGCACTAGTCGGTTTGCAACCAAGCGATATTGACGTCGTGGTGAACTCACATTTTCATTCTGACCATTGCGGCTGTAACGAGTTCTTTAAAAAGGCAACGGTGATTTGCCATGCAAAAGAACTTGAGGC
>CAMEAW010000086.1 GCA_945911685.1 Bordetella parapertussis | reverse complement strand
CGCAGCGATGGTGAAGTTTTATTGCGTTCACCCCACATGTCTTCTGGCCTGATCGATAGCAATGGCTTCAGACCGCACGAACCTGAAGGTTGGCATCACACTGGCGACCTCGGTTACATCGATCAAGCTGGTCGGTTGATTTTGACTGGCCGCATTGCGGACGTCATCAAAACAGGCGGCTATCGCGTCAACCCCGACGAGATCGAGGTTCAGTTGGCGGCAAACACCTTATGCGCGCAGATCTGCGTAACGTCGCTTGCGTCAGACTACTGGGGGGAAATTATCGTAGCCGTCGCTGAAGGCACGCAGCCCGACTGGCAACAGCAGTGCGAAGCCTTGCTTCAAGGCATGTCGCGCCACAAACGTCCAAGGCTATATGTTTCGGTTCAGACGTTGCCACGCAACCCGCAAGGCAAGATCAGTCGCAAGGCGGTTAGCAAGATGGTGCTTGCCACCCACAAATTATTCGATGGCTCACATCCACAGCTCGAACCGCTTAGCAATTAGCGCTTACGCGCCCAAAAAAAGTAGATTCACACACCATAGATCGCGACGATTGCCGCCGAGATCTGGTGTTGGAAGGTGCAACGACTAAGCCCGACTCAATCACTAGGCAGGCGTTGAGGTTGAGCTTAATCTTTGTTTAACATCCCCAATCTTTCAATCGTTTTACGCTCAGCCACAAAGGTTTCTTTCGCATACTTGGTGTACTGCGCAGTATTCATTTCAATGATTGGCTGATCGAACTGCGCAAAAATCGCGATGACCGCTGGGTCTTTTAGCGTTTTTTGAAAGGCGTCATGCAAGATTTTTACAACGGCCGGATCCATATTTTTTGGGCCGCACACGCCAAAAGGAGAGTCAGAGACGGTTTCGTAACCAAGCTCATTCAGGGTCGCAACGCTTGACCAACGCTTTGTACGCTGGCTGCCATAAGTGGCTAGCAAGCGCAGCTTACCTGCGTCAACGAGTTGCCCCCAACTTGTCGAGTCACTCATCGCCATGGTGTGTCCGCCAAGCACTGCCTGCAGATTTTGCGCACCACCCTTGAACGGAATGTGCGAAAGCTGAATGCCCGCTTTTTGCGCAAACTCTTCAATCGCCAGGTGTGGGCTTGACCCCGCACCTGGCGTGCCGTACGTGAACTTGTTTGGATTTTCCTTCGCCCAAGCCACCAATTCTTTAATTGACTTAATCGGCGAATCAATTGGCACGACCAGACCAAAGGTATAGCCGGTCAGACAGATAATCCACGTAAAGTCATTCAGTGTATCGAAGGTGGTTTTTTGCATGTGTGGAACACGAAAAACCGAAATTGGTAACTGAGCAAGCGTATAACCATCGGGTTTCGCATTCACAAGCTCTGCCCCACCCAACACCCCTGAGGCTCCGGGCTTGTTTTCAATAATGACGCTAGTGTTCAGTATTTTGCCTGCGCTTTCGGCGAGCACGCGCATCACGACATCGGTCGCTCCGCCAGCCGGCCACGGACAGATGTATTTAATCGTTCGCGTCGGAAACGTCGCTGAGTGGGCCAAACCAGGTGCCAGCGCGCTGGCGGCTAACGCGGTCGTTGAGAGTAGAAAATCGCGGCGAGCTGTCATCATGAACCCTTTCAGTGTGAACAGAAGTGAACAATGGTAAGTCCAGAATCGAGCGGCGGCAATATGAACCGCTCGATACAAGGGTTATACCCAATACGCGCAATGTCGAGTATCCCACTTTCGCGGTTATCCTTGCAACCACTGCATTTGAATCTCCGGAGACTATCTTGAAACACTTGATACACGCGCTCGCTGCGACAGCGCTGATTTTTTCGTCAGGGGCAGCCTTCGCGCAAGACTACCCCACCAAATCTATTAAATGGATTGTTCCTTACACCCCTGGGGGCTATACCGACAACGTCACTCGTCTAGTGACGACCCGTATGGCGACAAGCCTGGGGCAGTCAATCATCATCGAGAACAAACCTGGCGCCAATTCGATTATCGGTGTCGATCAGGCCGCCAAAGCCGCGCCCGACGGTTACACCATGCTCACGACGATCACCGCGCATGCCGCCAACATCACGTTGTACGAAGGCAAGTTGCCATTTGATCCATACAAGTCGTTGATACCGATCTCTTTGGTGGCGATTACACCTTTGGTACTGTCAGTGAACAAGGACTTACCCGTCAACTCAATGGGCGAATTAATTGCCTATGCCAAAGCCAATCCAGGCAAACTCTCGTTTGGCTCCTCGGGCGTTGGCGCAGCGGCTCATCTGACATCTGAGCTGCTGAAGTACACCGCCGGGATCAATATGGTGCACGTCCCTTACAAGGGCACCGCGCCTGCCATGACAGACTTAATGTCAAACAGCATTCAAGTTCTGGTGGATGCGCCAAGCGGTGTAGGTGCAAACATTCGCGCCGGAAAAATCAAAGCCTTGGCGTTCTTCTCTGACAAGCGTTTGCCCAGCTACCCTGACGTCCCCACGATTGTCGAGTCGGGCGGTCCAAAGATTGAGTCTTCTAGTTGGGTCATGTTCTTTGCACCAGCCGGCACCTCAATGGCGATCGTTGATAAGCTGTCGTTAGCGGTCAAAGAAGCGCTGAAATCCGAAGAGCTGATCAAACGCTTTGCGGATGCAGGGATTCTAACGGTTGGCAACACACCCGCCCAGGCAGACGCGTTTTTAAAAGCTGAAATCGCTAAGTGGGGCAATCTGATTAAGACCGTGGGCGTGAAGGCTGAGTAATTTTTTTAGGGGGGCGCTGAGAAAGCTGAGGCAGCTTTTCACGCTTTCAAATTCACTCGACACGAGCGTCGAGTGAATTTGCCCAAAACAGCAACAAGCATTGGCTGTGTGACTTGAGCGATCGTTTACGGCAGCAAACCCTCTGATTGAAGCAGTGCGCGTGCCATCTGCACCTCGTCGGGGCTCGCACGAAACAAAGGGGGGCGTACGGCCCCACCTACCATTCCAAACATCTCAGTGATCGCCTTAGTCAACGCAACGTTATGCTGACCTTTGGCTAAGAACTTGCTATGCAATTGATTGGCGATACGCACAATATGTTGCAAAGGCTGCCGAGCAGCCTCATAGTCACCCGCCTCAATCGCCTCCATAAACTCTGCGCAATAAGGCTTCGCCTTTGACTGCATATAAAGCGGACGAGAAGATCCAAACAAAAACTTCGGCATGATCGCAGGGCCAAAAGCAGCCAGGCCGTACAGATGATATTCCTCGAGAGGACAACTAATCGGTAGCAGATGTCCGGCAGCGGCGAGCATTGCCGAATACTTATCCAAGCTTAAGGCCGCCTCTTTGACCAAACAAATAGTGTCAATACCAGCCAAGCGCACCATCTCGGGTGGCGTAATGTAGTAGCCCAACTCAGAAAGGGTTGAGCTATAGACGCAGATGCCTATATCCACTGCGCTAGCCAAGTTCTGATAGTAGTCAAACACACCATCGGCAGAACGCGGGCCATAATAAGGCGGCCAACACATCACTAAATCAGCCCCCGCCGCTTGAGCATGTCGTGCCAACTCGATCGAGTCTTTATAAGACGTATGTGAGACGCCCGCGATGATAGGAACACGACCTGCGTTCGCCTCAATCATGGTGTCGGTCACACGTTTACGCTCGTCCATCGTGAGCGTCCAGAATTCTTGATAGACCGAGCCCAGATACAAACCTCGCGCACCAGGCAAACCGATTAAATGATCGACATTGTGACGTAGCCCAGCATAATCAATTTCAAGATCGTGTTTAAAGGGGGTCGTGGTCGTCACGATATACCCGCTCAAGGTATTACGTGTCCATTGTTTTGCAGCGGCTCTGTTGTATTGCATATCAAATCCCTATCGCGATCGCCAAACGATCACTGAAGTGATGTTGCATTAGACTAATCAATTTTAATGTTGCTCTCGGTCACCACGCGCTGCCACATGAGTCGCTCGGCCTTGATGACTTGCCCAAAAAATGCAGCATCTTTACCTAAGGGTTCAAGACCACGTTTCAAAAAATCTTTTCTCACCTCCGAATCGTTCACAATTGCCGTGAACTCTTTTGACAATCTATTCACAATAACTGCAGGCGTGCCAGTCGGCGCTAAAACACCATACCAGCCCTCGACTACAAAATTACTCAAACCACTTTCTGCCACAGTCGGTAGATTTGGAGCCGCGGGTGAACGCACTTTGCTGCTAATTGCTAAGGCTCGGATTTTTCCGGCCTCCACCTGTGGCATCACCAAAGTCATTGAATCAAACACAACAGCCAACCGCCCACCGATCAAATCTGTCATGGCAGGCGCAGCGCCTTTATAGGGAACATGTACCATTTGAATGCCTGCCTGCCGCATAAAAAGCTCCATGGCTAAATGAGCGGTGGAAGCATTGCCTGCAGAGCCATAACTTAGGCCACCGGTTTGCTGTTTTGCCAAGGCGATGAATTCGGCGAGTGTTTGTGCAGGCACCTGTGCGTTGACCGCCAACAACAAGGGGTAACTTGTCAATAAACTCACAGGAGCCAGATCACGCACCGGATCGTAGGTGAGATTTTTATAAAGTGACGGGTTCACCACGATCGGGCCAGGAAACGCCAGCAACAACGTGTAGCCGTCTGGCGCGGCACGCACAACAGCCTCGACACCAATGTTGCCACCCGCCCCGGGCTTGTTGTCCACAACCACCGGTACACCCAAACGTTCTTGCAATTTTTGGGCCATTTGCCGCGCGACAATATCAGTCATGCCGCTCGCAGCGATTGGCGCCACAAGGCGGATTGATTTCGATGGAAACTCTTGGGCGATCACTTGGCCGAAAGCAAACGCGCTCATTAAGCCTGCAAGACTACCCATTAATATTTTGTTTCTAAAATTACGCAACATTGACTTGTCTCCAAGCGTCTAGAATTATTTGCGCAATAGGCGCAATGTCTAATTATCATTATTGATGACACTTGGTAGTATCATTTCTGCCAATTTACAACAAAGCGAAGCGCCACAGTCGAATGAAGTCCATTTGGGCTCATTTCACGAGTGACTTCGAGCAGATGAGACACATTATGCAAATTGACTCCACCTTACCCCCTCCTCATGGCAACTATCCGGCAGGGGTTGCCGTTGTCATTGGTGGAAGCGGCGGGATCGGCAAAGGCATTTGCCTTGCACTCGCAGCACAAGGTGCTCAGGTCGCGCTAAGCTATCGCTCAAATGCTCAAGCGGCGCAACAAACAGTCTACGAAATAGAGCAACTTGGTCAACCGGCCGAAGCGTTTGCGCTCGAACTCTCTTCTCAAGAACAAGTCCAAGCTACGCTAACGGAAATTAAAAACCGCCACCACTCTATTCACACACTTATTTTTGCCGCTGGTGCGGACATCACTATGACCTTTGTCGCCAATATCGATCACGCGGAATGGCACCGCACTATCAATAATGAACTCAATGGATTTTTTCACGTCATCAAGGCGGTCTTACCAATGATGCGGCAAACCGGCGGCGGCTCTATCGTCGCCATTACGACGGCCGGACTCGATCGTCATCCGCCCTTAGATATCTTATCGACTGCACCGAAGGCGGGGATTGAGGCTTTGGTCAGAGGCATCGCTCGAGAAGAAGGACGCTACAACATCCGAGCAAACTGCGTTGCACCAGGCGTTGTAGATGGTGGATTGTTTGACCGCCTGAAGCCGCAAGTCAAACCAGAGTTTATTGAGGCGATGAAGCGCAACACTGCCCTGAAACGTTTTGGAACGATCGAAGAAGTCGCTGGGGTCGCCGCGTTTTTGACTACCCCTGCCGCCGCCTATGTCACTGGTCAGCATCTGTGCGTGGATGGTGGCTACTCAGTATGAACGAGCGATTGCTATCCGAGGTCGATGGGCTCACGCTTGGCCGGGCACTCAGACGATCAGGGGCACGATGGCCTGATCAAGATTTTTTTAAAACGACTGAGGGATCAGTCACTTTTTCACAATTTGACAAGCAGGTTGACCGCTTTTCTCAGTCGCTCCTGACACTCGGTTTAGGACGGCGGGATCACGTCGCAGTTTGGCTTGGTAACTCGCTTGAATGGGCGCTCACGTTTTGTGCCTGCGCACGAATCGGCGCCGTGTTGGTGCCAATCAATACCCGTTACACCGCCTCAGAGACTAGCTATATTTTGGCGCAATCCGATGCCAAGGCCTTGGTCATGACCTCGGTGCTCTACGGGGTCAATTATTTAAACATGCTCGAACAGATTGCACCCAGCCTCGCAGGCGCCCAACACGATCTGCTCGAATTAAAAGAGCTACCTGCGCTGAAGCGCGTCATCCTGACCGAGGCTGAACACGTACCAATGCCAGCGACCTCAGGCAACCCCTTACCTGTATATGCCGTTCATCTTGAATCTCTCATGCAGCGAGCACTGGCTCACGAACAACTACAAGCCGCAGAGCTCGCTGTCAGCGTTGAAGATGTTTTATTGATCTGCTACACCTCTGGCACGACCGGAAAACCTAAAGGTGTGATGCACAACCATCGCGTACTCAAACAAGCCACTCGCGTGGGCTTAGCACTTGACCTCAAACCTGGCGGTCGAATTCTTGGGCATATGCCGCTTTACCATGTGGCCGGTTTATATATGGGCTTTGTCCCGGCACTCACGCTTGGCGCGTGCTTTGTCAATATGCTGCAGTGGGAAACTGCACGCGCCCTTGATTTACTCGAACGAGAACGCATCACCGCCTTCGGTGGGATCCCCACGCATTTTGTTGATTTGGTCAACCACCCCTCTGTGACACAGCGCGATCTATCGAGCGTCGAAAACGCTTGGATCGGCGGGTCTCCTGTCATGCAAGCCACGTTCGAGAAATTTAAAACAGTGCTTGGCCTCAAACAACTCATGTCAACCTACGGCATGACCGAAAATACCATTTCAACAAGTTTTAATCGCCTGACAGATCCCATCGAAGTCTGCTGCCAAAATCGAGCACCGATACTGGGCCCAAGTGAGGTCAAAATTATCGACCCTGTGACGCAAAAAGAGCAGCCACGCGGCTCGGTTGGTGAGATTTGGTGTCGCGGTGAAACGGTGATGCTGGGATATTATAAAAATCTTGAAGCAACGCGTGCAACAATCACTAGCGAGGGGTGGCTGAAAACCGGAGACCTCGGACGCTTTGACACTGAGGGCTTTTTATCTGTAACCGGCCGTTTGAAAGACATGTATAAAACAGGCGGCACGAATGTCTACCCCGCAGAAGTTGAACAGTTTCTTGTGCAACACCCTGCAATTGCAATCGTCGCAATCGTAGGCGTACCTGATCCGCGATTAGACGAAGTCGGCTTCGCATTTATTCAGACGCACCCTGGCATGCAAATCACCCATGCTGAATTGCGCGCGTTTTGTAAAGGCAAGTTAGCCGATTACAAAGTCCCGCGTTATCTTAAGTTGCTAGAGGAAATTCCACGCACCACCACTGGCAAAGTGCAACGTTCAGCGCTCCTTGAGTTGGCGAGCGCTGAACAGCTGTCTGCCTCTTAGTCAATTCCTGGGTAAGTATCGACGCCGTACACCCGACGTACTTCTTTAAGCAACTCACCGCGCGGGGGGGCATAGGTCATACGCTTACTAATGAAATGACCAGTGAGACGTTGAATTTTGACAGCGGTTTCGCCCATTTTGGTCAAGGCCACAGTACCGTTCAAAATCGGCACACCATCCACATCATGAATATTGGCATGAGCCAGCATTGCCATCACCACGCCACCGGCTGCGATAATGACCTCGGCCCCTTTGTCAATGCCACGTCGTGCCGTTTGACGAAACTCTTCGAAAATTGCCTCTCGAGCGACAGCATGCTCTGGCGCCTCTGAAAACCCTGGTGCAAGATCAGGAAGGTTATGAACCTTCATCGCTTCAACCGAAGCCATTCTGGGATAAAACCCATAACGGTGCACATTTTCCAACACACGAGGTGTAAATTTTGGATTGACCGTGACGAGTGTATAAAGCGTGCCCATCATGCAGGCAATGCTCAGGGTCGATTCACATAAACCCAAGACAGGAATCGTAAGCAGCTCGCGCAGCTCTCTGATACCTGGATCGGTGATGTTGCCCAATAGAAAAGCGTCATAACCTTCTTTTTGCGCTCTTAACCCGTTCGCAATGACCTCACCGACATCCACGTACTCTGGATAGCGATACTGATCTGCAACACCCCCGCCACGCGTTAAAGCATGCGCCTCAATGTGTGTATCGGGATCAGCCGCGTGGCTGATCTGTTTTTGTAGCGCACTGCCATATTGACCAAACGCATCAAAGCGCGAAAAACTCTGGTACCAAAGTCTCATGTCTGTTCTCTCTTGTTGTTGTTGAACCAAAATCTAAGCTGGTTGTTTAGCCACACGAGGCAAATTATTCATTTCGCCTAACCAAGGCATCGCTGAATCACACCAGATCTGTTTTTTAGGCACAAGTTGCTGCCGTTGGTCTAAGGCCCCGACTCGCAAGCCAAATACTTTTTGATCGACCTCGGTGGTGGCATAAATCGAGGTGCCGCAGTGCGCGCAGAAGGCCTGCAAGCGCCTAGCGCCACTCTCGGCCGTTTTTACATACGTTTTGGGCTCGCCCGCCAACATCTTGAAATTCTCTTTTTTTGCGGGCACATTCACCCGAAAAGAGGATCCAGTGATTTTTTGACAGTCGGTGCAATGGCAAATCGCCACTGCCGCCAAGTCAATCTCTGCTTCATAGCGAATTTGCCCGCAATGACAGGCTCCGGTGACATGCATGACTCTTTCCTTATGTTATCGATACCCATCAAAATGCGGCGGCGCAACAACGCCCTAGCGCGACACGACCTTTGAACAAGCGTACAACATTTTGGTTGAAGACCTGAATATGTTGCAAAAAGAGCGGCCCCCTGCATAGAATCCACAACAGGTCAGAAGGCTAAAGTGAATCAGAAGGTTAAAAAATGACTATCGCCGCATCAAATACAGAACAACCAACGAGCCCACCCACCGCACAGGCGGCTGCGATACCGGTTCTCGTGTCACTTAGCTTCTGTCATTTTTTGAATGATTTGATTCAGTCACTCATCCCAGCCTTATACCCGCTGTTCAAATCCGAGTTCAGCCTAGACTTTACGCAAATTGGGATTATCACCCTCGCCTTTCAACTCACCGCTTCCCTTTTGCAACCAACCGTCGGCTATTACACCGACAAAAATCCCAAGCCTTTTTCGCTAGCGATCGGCATGGGCTCAACACTGCTCGGCTTGCTTCTGCTATCCGTTGCACCAAGCTACGCAATTATTTTGGTTGCTGCGGGCCTGATTGGTACGGGGTCTGCCGTCTTTCATCCCGAAGCCTCACGCGTTGCGCGTATGGCCTCTGGCGGAAAATTCGGCTCTGCACAAGCCTTCTTTCAGGTGGGCGGCAATATGGGGCAAGCAGTCGGCCCGTTACTCGCCGCGTTTATCGTGCTGCCACATGGCCAAGGCGCCATCGCTTGGGTTTCAGCGGCGGCACTCATCGCCATCTTTTTCTTAACGCGCATCGGCAAATGGTATGGCGCTCACATTAAACCAAGTCAAAAAGCTGGGGCGGCAAACGCTAATCCAGCGTCAGACTTACCACGCGGCCGCATGCTGTTTCTCATTACTATTTTGATGCTCTTGCTATTCTCAAAAAATGTCTATAGCTCAAGTCTCACTTCGTTTTTCACGTTCTATCTTATCGAACGATTTGATTTGCCGGTGCAAGCCGCTCAGGTCCAACTATTCGTCTTCATGGCTGCGATCGCGGTTGGCACTCTACTAGGTGGTGCGCTCACAGATCGCCTGGGCCGTCGACCCATGATCTGGATTTCGATATTAGGCACACTCCCCTTTACGCTCGCCTTACCCTATGCCGATGTTTTCTGGACTGGGGTATTAACAATCATTATCGGCCTGCTCATGGCCTCGGCTTTTCCGGCGATTTTGGTCTTTGCCCACGAAGTCATGCCTGGTCGGATCGGCTTTGTATCGGGTATGTTTTTTGGCTTTGCGTTTGGCCTAGGAGGCGTGGGCGCAGCGCTGATGGGTTGGCTAGCGGATCTTTATGGGATCAGTTTCGTTTATCAGCTGTGCTCATATTTACCGATCCTCGGGCTTGTCGCCTGGTTTTTGCCTGATATGGCGGCCGAACGACTCAAGTACGCCAAATAATTTTTGTTCGCCTATATCCCCAAGTTTGATGGGATTGGTCTCACCTCAAAGTAGAGAAGCTATGAATCCACGCACTACAAAATTAAGAGAACTCATCGCCGCGGGTGGCCCCGGCATCGTCCCCGGCGCAACCGATTGCTTCACCGCAAAGTTAATTGAGCAAGCTGGTTTTCCCGCCGTGTACGTCACAGGCGGTGGCACCGCAAATACATATTTAGGTGGGCCTGACATCGGACTCATCACGCTCAACGAACTTGCCAGTCAGGTCGAAAGAATTTCTGACGCAGTCTCTGTGCCTGTCATTGCAGACTGCGACACCGGCTTTGGTGGCGTGGCGAACGTCAAGCGCACGATCAAGCTATACGAACGCATTGGCGCGGCGGGCTTGCATATCGAAGATCAGGTGTTTCCAAAACGCTGCGGACACTTTGAGGGTAAATCAGTCGCACCGGTCGAAGAAATGCTATATCGCTTGCAAGCCGCGCTTGATGCGCGCACCGATCCGAACTTTGTCATCATCGCTCGCACAGACGCACGCGGCCCTGAAGGCCTAGACAAAGCAATCGAACGCGCGCACGCCTACCGCGAAATCGGTGCCGACATGGTGTTTGTCGAAGCCCCTAACAGCCTCGAAGAGTTGCAGCGCATCAGCAAAGAGTTCAAAGGGACTCCGATGGTCGCCAATATGATCGAACGCAGCCGCACACCACTGGTCCCAGAAAAAGAATTATTGGCGATGGGCTATAACGTGATTCTGTACGCCAACGCTGCCTTGTATTTGGGTTCGTTTGCCATCAGGCAAGGCCTAGAAGTCTTGCGCAGAGAAGGTACCAGCGAAAGTATGCTTGATCGGATGACGTCATTTCAAGAGCGACAAAAACTAGTCGGCCTCGATAAGCTCGACGCTGCTGAGCGCGATTTAGTTGCACGGGTGGATGCACGCCGCAAAAAATAATGAATCGGCTCACGCTATCCCTCGGCAGATGGCTGGCCACCTATCTAACCAAAGAGGTACAGGTCGGCTCTACCGCACCACCCTCTGACCCGCTCCATCTACAAGCAACGTTACGCCCTGGTGACGTGCTGCTT
>CAMEAW010000085.1 GCA_945911685.1 Bordetella parapertussis | reverse complement strand
TCACGGGGAGACTGCCCCATGGATTTTGATCACTTACGCAGACCGAGTTTTTCGATCAGCGAGCGATATGAATCTGGGTTGCGGCCCTTGAGATAATCGAGCAGCTTACGGCGACGGCTAACCATACGCAGAAGGCCGCGACGTGAGTGATGGTCTTTAATATGTGCTTTGAAGTGACCTGTCAGTTCGTTGATACGAGCTGTCAGCAGAGCCACTTGAACTTCAGGAGAACCGGTATCGCCTTGTGCGCGTTGATACTGCGCGACAATGTCGGATTTATTAATATCAGCAACAGACATTTTTAAGCCTCAAATGACAAGCGTTAAAGCCGAGGTGCTTTAACGTGATTAAAAAAGAACGAACTTTGTCGGCGAATTTTCAACATGAAAACGATCTAAGCTCAAAAATCGCAACAAAGTCTCAAGAGTATAGCTTATTGGCTCAACCGGCGTCAGTCTCTGCGTCAGAAAGAGTGGGGATATGTTTGTCAAAACTGATCTCAATGGCACAATATGCTAGGCGCGTTGCAAAAGCATGCGCGACCACTGAGCCCTGAAAAGGGCTCTGCGAAAGATTAACCAATTTAAACTTAGGCTTACGATGCGTGCTCAAACTTTTTCAGCGATAGCATTACTGCTCGCACTAGGTGGCTGTGCGCAACTTCAGTCCACTCAGCCCGGCACCCCGGTAGCTGACGTTATCAAACAGTTCGGTAAGCCCACTACCGTTTGCCGCAATCAAGACGGCACTGAGCGCCTGGTCTGGTCGCAGCAGCCATTTGGGCACCAAGCCTGGGGAACAAACACCACTAAAGACAACGCTGTCGGCTTTTTTACCCAGGTTCTAACCGATGCGCATTTTGACCTTTTAAATACCGGAACATGGTCTGACGCACGAGTGCTGTGCGAATTTGGACCGCCCGCAAGCATCGACGGCATTTCCCGAGGAGACGAAAAAGTCTGGTCTTACCGCTATATGCAGTCTTCAGCCTGGTATTCAATGATGTATGTCTACATGGGCCCAGAAGGCAACCTCGCCAATCGCCACAATCCAGGGCCCGATCCAATGTATGTGCGCAGGGATTAGTAGCTTATTCGGACCCACTGCGCATCGCCACTTGTTTAGAGAGGCGGCGCCAGCGCCACAGCCAAACCCCCCAGCCAGACAACCCGTAAATAATGAAAAGGCCAAACAAAATCACCGGCGGATTGCTTGAGATGAAGACAAAGCCTGCGACAAACACCAGAATCATCCAGAACGGCACGCTACGGCCTAAGGCAAAGGCTTTACCGCTGTAAAACGGCAGATTCGATACCATCGCAATGCCGCAATAAATCGTGATCGCAAAGGCTGTCCAAGCCAAAAACTCGTGGGGCACTTGCAAGCGATTATCGACCACCAACCAAACAAAACCGGCAATCAAAGCGCCCGCCGCAGGGCTAGGTAGGCCTTGAAAAAAGCGCTTATCGACCACTGCGATGTTGGTGTTAAACCGCGCCAAGCGTAAGGCAGCTCCGCAGACATACACAAACGCGGCCAGCCAGCCCCAGCGGCCTAAATCTTGCAGCATCCACTCGTACATTACCAAAGCAGGTGCAACCCCAAACGAGGTCATGTCTGAAAGCGAGTCGTATTGTTCGCCAAAGGCCGACGTTGTGTTGGTCAGCCTGGCGACCCTGCCATCCATGCCGTCAAGCACCATCGCCACAAAAATTGCGATAGCCGCCATCTCGAAACGACCATTCATCGCCTGCACGACTGCATAAAACCCAGCAAAAAGTGCAGCAGTCGTAAAGGCGTTAGGCAGCAAGTAGATGCTGCGATGGCGAAGATCAGGATCGCGCAAAGGGTTATTAGGCATCGTTGGCCTCAAATAGTTGGCGCAGGCAGATCAGCCAGAACCGTACTCGTTGCACTCACCTTATCACCAATTGCCACTCTGGCGCGCGAACCAAGCGGTAAATAGACGTCTACACGCGAACCAAAGCGAATAAATCCGTAGCGCTGCCCGCGCGCCAAGGTATTACCTGCCTTGGTATAGCAAAGGATGCGCTTGGCCACCAAGCCGGCGACCTGAACTGCAGTCACAAGGTGGCCCGCCGGTGTGCGCACCACCATGGCGTTACGCTCGTTTTCGAGCGAAGCTTTATCAAGCGCTGCATTAAAAAACTTGCCTGCAAAATACTGTGTTTTTAGGACTTCGCCATCAACGGGGCTACGATTGCTGTGCACGTTAAACACATTCATGAACACGCTAATCTTAAGCGCCTGGCGCTCACCATAGGGATCAAGAGTCTGTTCAACCACCACGATACGACCATCAGCGGGCGACAGCACTGCCAAAGGCTCGGTTGAACCCGAACGGGATGGATCCCGAAAAAACTGCAACACGAAGGCTGCAATCACCCAAAAAAAGATCGACCAGCCAAGTGACCAAAAGCTGACAAGCACTGCGATGAGTATCGAGCCTGCTAAAAAAGGCCAACCCTCGCGGGCAATTATGGGGTGTGGATAGTGTGGTGTATTCATCATGCCAAGAGGTTAACCCAAAAAATACACGCCCCGAGGGGCGTGATTCAGAAACAAACTAAAAACAAAATTAGTTCTTTGCTTTGTCGACCAATTTGTTCGCTGCAATCCAAGGCATCATGGCGCGCAATTGAGCGCCGACCACTTCGATCTGCGATTCAGCGTTCATACGACGACGTGAAATCAGTCCGGGCGCGCCGGCTTGGTTTTCAAGAATGAAGCGCTTAGCGTACTCGCCTGTCTGAATGTCTTTGAGCGCTAAACGCATGGCGTCGCGTGTAGCCTCAGTCACAATCTTAGGACCCGTCTCGTACTCGCCGAATTCGGCGTTGTTAGAGATTGAGTAGTTCATGTTGGCGATACCGCCTTCATAAATCAGGTCAACGATCAGCTTCAACTCGTGCAAGCACTCGAAGTAAGCCATTTCAGGGGCGTAGCCGGCTTCAACCAAGGTATCAAAACCTGCCTTGATCAATTCAACCGTACCACCGCACAAGACCGCCTGTTCGCCGAACAAATCGGTTTCAGTTTCTTCGCGGAAGTTTGTCTCGATAACACCGGCGCGACCACTGCCGATCGCGCAAGCGTACGACAAAGCAACATCACGTGCCGAACCTGAATTGTCTTGGTGCACAGCCACCAATGAAGGTACGCCGCCGCCTTGCGAGTAAGTACCACGCACCGTGTGGCCTGGCGCCTTGGGCGCGATCATAATGACGTCGATGTCGGCACGGGGCACGACCTGACCGTAATGCACGTTAAAGCCGTGGGCAAACGCCAAGGCAGCGCCGGCCTTGATGTTGCCGTGCACGCTTTCACGATAGACCTGGCCGATGTTTTCGTCGGGCAAGAGCATCATCACTAAGTCGGCAGCTTTCACTGCATCAGCCACTTCAGCGACTTTAAGGCCGGCGTTAGCAGCTTTCGCCCATGAGGCTCCAGCTTTACGCAAACCAACCACAACCTTAACCCCCGACTCATGCAGATTCAAAGCGTGGGCATGGCCCTGCGAACCGTAACCAAGAATGGCAACAGTCTTGCCTTTGATCAGGGACAAATCACAATCTTTATCGTAGTAAACCTTCATTCTGGGCTCCAGATTTTTTAAGTTGAATGCAAACAATCAGAAAAACAAATCGGTTTCGCGTAAGCGCGAGACAAGCACCGATCAAAGCTTGAGGATGCGCTCTCCGCGACCAATCCCTGAAACGCCAGTACGAACAGTTTCAAGAATCGCGCTGCGATCCAACGCATCGATAAACGCCTGCACCTTCTCTTGGTTACCCGTGAGTTCAATGGTGTAAGCCTTGTCGGTGACATCAATGATACGGCCGCGAAAAATATCCGCCATCCGCTTCATTTCTTCGCGCTCTTTACCCACCGCCCGCACCTTGATCAACATCAATTCACGTTCGATATGGGGCCCTTCGGTGAGATCAACAACCTTGATCACATCGACCAGCCGATTCAAGTGTTTGGTGATCTGCTCAATGACGTCATCCGACCCCATCGTGACCAAAGTGAGACGCGACAGGGTCGAGTCTTCGGTAGGCGCAACGGTGAGGGTTTCGATGTTGTAACCGCGAGCAGAAAAGAGACCCACCACGCGCGACAAAGCGCCCGGTGCGTTTTCCATCAGAACAGAAATAACGTGTTTCATGGTGGTCTCCTTATAGATCTTCAGAGCCGAGCAACATCTCCGTCAGGCCTTTGCCCGCTTTGACCATCGGCCAAACGTTTTCTTCACGATCTGTAATGAAATCCATGAACACCAGTCTATCTTTTAGCTTGAAGGCTTCGCGCATGGCGCCGTCGACATCCGAGGGCTTTTCGATACGCATACCAACGTGCCCATAGGCCTCGGCAAGCTTGACGAAATCGGGTAAAGCATCCATGTAAGACTCGGCGTAGCGCGACGAGTAATCGATTTGCTGCCACTGACGCACCATACCCAAGTACCGATTGTTCAGACACAAAATCTTAGGCGTCAAATGATACTGACGGCAGGTTGAGAGTTCTTGGATGTTCATCTGGATCGAACCCTCGCCCGTGATACATGCCACGGTTGCGTCTGGATTCGCCATTTGCACGCCCATTGCGTAGGGCAAGCCCACGCCCATCGTGCCCAAGCCGCCCGAGTTGATCCAGCGACGCGGCTTGTTAAAGCCGTAATACTGCGCAGCCCACATTTGATGCTGACCCACGTCAGAGGTCACGTAAGCATCGCCCTCGGTGACTTCCCAGAGCTTTTGCACCACCGACTGAGGTTTGATCACCTCTGTTGAACCGGAGTACTTCATGCATTCTTTGCCACGCCACACTTGCACCTGTTGCCACCATTTGGCTAACGCATCAGTATTTTGGCGAGTTTCAGCCGCGGCCGTTTTGTATTGCGCGATCAACTCTACCAACACGTCTTTGATGTTGCCCACAATCGGCACATCAACCTTTACGCGCTTTGAGATCGACGAAGGATCGATGTCGATGTGAATGATCTTGCGTGCGTTTTGCGCAAAGTGTTTTGGATTGCCGATCACACGATCGTCAAACCGAGCACCGACCGCGATTAACACGTCGCAGTGTTGCATTGACATATTGGCTTCGTAGGTGCCATGCATGCCGGGCATGCCCACAAACTGCTGATCTGAAAACGGAAACGCCCCCAACCCCATCAAGGTGTTGGTGCATGGTGCCCCGATTAACTTCACAAAGTCATACAGTTCAGCCGACGCATCAGACAAAATCGCACCGCCGCCGCTATAAATCATTGGGCGTTCGGCCTGCAACAACATCTGTACCGCTTTTTTAATCTGCCCCTGGTGACCTTTCACCACTGGTGCATACGAACGCATGACGGGCTCGCCCTTAGCCGCGGTGTACTTGCAATGCGCAGCAGTGACGTCTTTAGGGATATCCACCAAAACAGGGCCCGGGCGACCGGTGCGCGCGATATAAAACGCCTTGCGCATGATGTCAGCCAGATCTTTAACATCGCGCACTAAAAAGTTGTGTTTCACGCAAGGGCGTGTGATGCCTACGGTGTCGCATTCTTGAAAAGCATCTTCACCGATCGCGTGCGTAGGCACCTGACCGCTGATAATGACCATTGGAATCGAATCCATGTAGGCCGTCGCAATGCCGGTGACGGCATTTGTGACGCCTGGGCCGCTTGTCACTAAGCACACACCGACTTTATTGGACGAACGTGAATACGCATCGGCAGCGTGCACGGCAGCTTGCTCGTGTCGCACCAGAATGTGCTGAAATTTGTCTTGCTTGTAGATCGCGTCGTAGATGTATAAGACCGCGCCACCCGGATAACCAAAAACGTGTTCTACGCCTTCGTCAGCCAAGCAACGCACGACGATGTCTGCGCCATTGAGTTCCATGAGTTCATTCCTTTCATTACCGGCATCGCCCATCTGATTGCATCCTCGTTTTGAGAAATGCTGAACCGCCACATGTTCAGCAACATGATCCGACGCTTTTAGACTCACGGAGCCTAGCCACCCGGACACCTTGCCAATCTGTCGCGCATTCGCCATCAGGCTTTGCACGCACCCAACAGGGGTGCACTGGATCGAAACGGAAGCGCTTGCCGCAGCTTGTGGCAGGGAAAGCAGCAAAAGTTTAGATGGCAAGAACACTTGGGCGGTGACCCAAACTAAAAGCCATTGCACCAAAAAGCGGTGGGCTTAGAGGTGCGAGCCGATAACTGTAACCCGTTGTGCGCCGCAGCGCAAATTGCGATACCCTTCAGAGCTTTGAATTAGCTGAGATTTTGCGAAAAATGAGGTTATGCCGCCACAGCTGACAATTATTCAAGTCGTTCGCGATCACTGTGCTGCAGCTTCGTTAGAGTAAAGTCGAAGAGGTAGTCGATTGTCTGTTGCTGTGCTGCACAATTTACCAAGGCCCGCCTGAGTCATGAATTTAAACTACGGCCCTTTACAACGCTTTTTGTTCAGCCACCACTTTTATAGTGGTGTCAGGCGTGCGGCTGGGATTTTGCTGCCCATTGCATTGCTAGGTGGGATCTTTGGCTGGTATGCCAGCGGGCTGATCGCAACCTTTGGTGCGCTGTGCGTGGCTTTTATTGATCAGCCAGGGCCCCACGAACACCGAGCGCGCGAAATGCTGGGAGGCACGGCTTTAAGCACCCTAACGGTCACCGTAACAGGGCTCGCGTCTTCTCATCCGCTCTTAATCTGGGTCGCTGTGATGGGGCAGTGTTTTGCCTTTTCGATGCTGGCCGTCTATGGCAAAAAGGGCGGGCAAATCGGCTTTGCCTGCTTGTTGCTCATGACTGTCACGCTGCACAACGCACTTTCGACGCAAGAAGTCTGGTTACATGCGCTGACCTCCTTAGGGGGCGGGCTGTTTTACACCTTATTTAGTTACTCGGTCAGCCGGGTGATGCAATTGCGCGAAAAAGAGCAAGCGCTGTCAGTCGCCCTATTTGCCACTGCCGACTACATCGCACGACGCGCGGATATGTACGACCTTGATCGTAACCTTGAAGAAAACTACCGCAAGCTCATTGTTTGCCAGGCCGACATGACAGATAAGCATCAGGCCGCGCGTGACATGGTGTTACGCGGCCTAGCGACCCCAAAGGCACAGAGCGACTCAAACCGCGTGATGCTTTGGAATCTGTTCGTAGAAATGATTGCGATTCTTGATCTGCTGGTCGCCACACGCACCGACTACGCTTTTTTACGACAAAAACTCGAAGGTGCAGACGCCCTATTGTTTATGCGCGATGCCCTGCACAAAATGGCGGGCGATCTTGAACGCATCGCACTTGCCGTGGCACGCGAAAATACTGCCACGCAACGCAGTAGCGTCAAAGCAGAGTTGCGCGCGCTTGAATTTGAAATTCAGCAAATGCACGCCGATGGGTTGCCGCAGCGTGACCCAGAGCTCTATGCCTTGTGCATCGAAATTTTGCGGCGTTTACGCAATAGCGCAAAAATAATCGACCGTATGATTTTGGCGACGCGACGCGATCGCGACGCGCAACTGCTAGATGCAGTCAAAATCGATCGCTCACTGACTCAGTTTTTATCGCGCCAGCAATACCGACCACGCTTGATCACCAGCAACTTGCGCCTTGACTCACCATTTTGCCGCTACGCGTTACGCGTGACACTCGCGGCGGGTATCGCGCTTGCACTTTCGGCGCTGATCCCTGCGCTCGCCCGCCAAGGCTATTGGATTTTGTTAACCGTACTCATCATCATGAAGCCGGGCTTTGCGCTGACGCGCCAGCGCAACGGCTGGCGATTGTTCGGCACCTTGTTAGGTTGTGGGCTTGCTTTTGGTATTTTGTACACGACGCAACACGAGACGTGGCTCTTTGCAGCAATGGTGCTTTCAACGATCATTGGCGGCAGCATGTTGCAGATCAATTACCTCGTGGCCTCGGCCTTCAATACCAATGCGGTGCTACTCGCATTTAGTTTTCTTGATCCAGGCGCTACAACAATCATCGCTGATCGTGCACTAGATACCTTTTTGGGCTCAGTGATCGCGTTTGCCTGCAGTTACGTGCTGCCCTGGTGGGAGGCCCAGTTTATGCCCTCGCTCATGCGCGCAGCGATTTCAGCTAATCGAGAATACCTTCGCGCTGCGCTGGCTCAGATACAGGCGCACGAAGCGCACGCCTCTGCGTTCGAAATTAAACGCGCTGACTTCCATTTGCGCTTAGCCCGAAAGAACGTACACGTAGCGCTGGCTAACTTCGCCGAGGCGTTTTATCGCATGATGCTCGAGCCAAAATCGCGGCAATGGCACGTGATCGAACTCAATAATATCGTGCTGCAAAATCACATGCTATCTTCGCAAATCTCGGCGGTCGCGACCGTACTGATCAATTCGCCAAAAATTCCTGAAGCGAGTATCGAGTTTTTGAATGCCCTACTACCTCAACTATTGCCGGCACCTGAGCACCCTACTCCGTCCGTCCCAAAATCTTTACTCGACGGGACCTTTCCTGATTTAACCTACCCACTGAAGCAATTGCAACGTTCGGTCGTACTGATTAATGCCGAAATTGAGGTGATTTATGATCAGGCACAGATCAATGCCGGTTCGACAGAGACGACCAACGTAGCGGTTTGAAATCGCCGCCCTTTTCTCTCGGCCCTTTTTTGTTCGATCCCTCAGGTAGTAGCCCTTCTCTGGCAGGGCTACGCATCATTTCAAGCAAATTCAAATACTGTCTTTTTTTATTTTGCGCGGCGTCTTACACTGGATATATGCGGCACACGCCAACCGGCCTTCTTCACTCACCTTATTCGACTCACCCCTCAGGAGCTTCATATGTCAGTTCAACACAAGGTTGCCTTAATTACCGGCGCAGCGAGCGGCATTGGCCGTGAATGCGCGCTCACTTTAGCTCGCCAGGGTGCGGCGGTCGTGGTGGCAGACCTCAACCCAGTAGCCTCTGAGTTAGTCGTCGCTGAAATTACTAAGGCGGGCGGTCGCGCCCTCAGCGTTGTGATGGATGTCACCGATGAAGAGGCCGTCAACGCAGGCGTGAATTACGCAGTCGCAGAGTTTGGCAGCATCGATATTCTGGTTTCAAACGCCGGCATTCAAATTATTCATCCTATTGAAGATTTTCCGTATGCCGACTGGAAAAAAATCATGGCGATTCACGTGGATGGCGCATTTTTAACGACCAAAGCCGCGATCAAACACATGTACGACAGCGGGCGCGGTGGCTCGATCATTTACATGGGTTCGGTGCATTCACACCAGGCTTCAAAATTAAAGTCGGCCTACATCACAGCGAAGCACGGTTTGTTGGGCTTGGCGCGTGCGATTGCTAAAGAAGGTGGGCCACGTGGCGTTCGTACCAATGTCGTGTGTCCAGGCTTTGTGCGTACCCCTCTTGTGGACAAGCAAATTCCTGAGCAAGCTGCAGTTTTCAATATGAGTGAAGAAGACGTGATCAAGAAAGTGTTTCTGAATGAGACGGTTGATGGCGAGTTCACAACGACCGCTGATATTGCAAATACCGTTGCGTTCTTAGCAGGTTTTGAAACCAACGCACTGACTGGGCAATCGATTGTGGTGAGTCATGGCTGGTCTATGATTTGATCAAAGCGGAGTCAGACGTGAATACCCTTGAAGCAGCGCGTTTTTCTAGGCAAATCGGTTTTGGCTTCGCCCCCGACGAAACAATACCGAGTGACGTGATCGGTTGGGCGCAAGAGCAAATGAACCGCGGGCCTAGCGTTCAATTTTTTGCAGATCGGCAAGGTCATCTGCTCAAGGATCTACCCGACGGATTAAAACTTCTGCAAACGCAAGAAGAGGTCGCCGAGGCGTTATTTCAACATGACCAAGCGCGCCTGCTTAGCAACGAAAAAGCCAAAGTCTTGTCGCCCGCAGAGGCCGAGCAATTTCGATATGAGCAGGTCCTTTATCCCTACTGGCGTCTAGAGCCCTGGAAAGAAGTCTTAGCCCGCGGCGCCATGGCAGTGAATGGGCCTGCCCCGGTATTTGAACGTTTTTGGCATTTTTGGACCAATCACTTTACGGTATCGCCAGTCGTCAACAATATCAATACCGCGATCGGCCCTTACATGCGCATGCTCAGAGGGCATATGTCAGGGTACTTTGGCGAGATGCTACAAGAGGCCGTGACACATCCGGCGATGGTGCTCTACCTCGATAATGCGAAGTCTATCGGCCCAAATTCGCCCGCCAGAACCAACGGCAAACGCAAAGATTCGTTCAACGAAAACCTTGGGCGCGAGTTGCTTGAATTATTTACCTTAAGCCCCGCAGCGGGTTACACCCAAAACGATGTCATCGCCGCCGCAATGATCTTAACGGGCTGGGGTGTGAGGCGTCGGCAGCGCAATCAATCGGTGTCCGGGCCCTTTGGCAGCTATTTCGATGACAACAAGCATGAGCCATCGAGCCAAACTGTCATGGGTCAACAGTATGGCGGTGCATATGCTAACCGCGACAAATTACTCAAGTTGATGAACGACCTCGCCCACCATCCTGCAACCGCGCGGCATATCAGTACAAAATTAGCAACGGCGTTCATTACAGATACGCCCTCACCCGAACTCGTGAACCGTTTGAGTGCAGTCTTTCAAAAATCAAATGGCCATCTACCAACCGTCCACAAGGCCGTGATCGCAGAGGCGGCCTCGGCCGGCGCTACTTTACGTAAGTTTTCAAATCCTGAGAGCTGGCTCTGGACCATCTATCGCGTCACAGGCGCAGCGTTGCCCGTTGTGCTGCCACAAAAGAGCACAAAAGGTGAAAAGCTCCATGAGTTGTTATCAGAGCTTGGTCAAGCGATTCACAATTGCCCGCAGCCTAATGGTTGGTCGCTTTACGATCGCGACTGGCTTTCAAAAGAAATGCTTGATCGCAGAATTCGCTACGCCTTCCAATTTGCACCCAGACTAGTCAGTCAAGGCGATCAGCTCAGCGAGGTTGTGCTAAGACAGCATGGCGAGCAAAGCGCGATCTTCAAAACGCTGAAGCAAGCGCGACGCATGCCCGATCAGTCGCTAAGAAGCCTCTGGGCCGTGTATTTGACTTCACCCGCTATTCTTTGGGGCTAGACGCCATGAAACGCAGAGAATTTATCAAGTTTTCGGCCAGCCTAACGCTTGCAGGCGCTACGCCCTGGGCGAGCTCGGCTCAACCCTCTCAAGATAGGCGCCTGTTGGTCATCATGCTGCGCGGCGGCATGGACGGCCTTGCGGCCATTCCGCCGTTTGCGGATCCTGATATTGGGTCGTTACGCTCTGATTTGCTGCCCACGAATTTATTACTCGGCAATCCGTTTTTTGGCATTCATCCCGCGTTACCAAGCTT
>CAMEAW010000084.1 GCA_945911685.1 Bordetella parapertussis | reverse complement strand
CCGCAAAACTCGGCCTGCGTGCACGTTTGCGCGGGCATCCCTGCAGCTTGCGCTACAGCAGTTTCAAACAGATTGACGTGGATACGACCAAAGTCAGTCGCCAACCATTCATCCCAAACGCCTGATAAAAAACTGCCATAGTCATCAGGGTCAACCGACCAGTCGGTAACGATTGACAAGGGATGGCCCGGCTTTGCGCGCGCGCTATCTTGTAGAGGTGCGGCAGAGAAATCCATTTTTGCTGGCGCTGCTTGCTTGAATGCGCGCGGCTCAACAGCGGGATTAAATTGCACACGCCAAGTACCCACTTCGTCAGCTAAAAACCGATACACCTCTTTGGGATGTAATGCGTTGCGACGATTGACTACGCATAACGCTGCAAAGGATACGTCAGCATCTACGAGGCGCTTTGCCGCACTCATCACGTAATCAAAGGTCGGCTTGCCATTGTTTGTTTTGCGATAAGCGTCATGCAACTCACGCGGGCCATCAATCGACAGACCCACATGAAAATGATTGTCTTTTAAAAACCGTACCCACTCAGCATCCAGCGCGATGCCATTGGTTTGCAAATCGTTTTCTATTTTTTGATTGGGCTTTGCATACTTATTTTGCAAGGCCACCACTTGCTGATAAAACGGCAAGCCCATTAAGGTAGGCTCGCCACCTTGCCACGAAAATACCACTTGCTCGCCGGTTTGGCTTTCGATGTACTGCCGCACATATTGCTCAAGCGTGGCGGCATCCATCCGCGCATGCTTGGGTTGCTCGAGCAGTTCAGTTTTATGTAGATAAAAGCAGTAATCACAATCGATATTGCACTCGGCACCCGAAGGCTTAGCCATCGTGTGATATCGATAGTGCCTGCCTGCAGGCAGCGCCGGCAACTTCAGCGCGGGCGCTGTCACTGCACGCCATCCGAGTGAGCGCAGTGAAGGTGCGGATAGGTGTTCACGAGGCCTACGCTCACTTATTAATCTTGGTGATTTTGTTGCCTTGGATGCCGATGCCCGCCATCAAGCCTTTTTGGTTGAAGACAAACGCATAAATATCGTCTTGCATCGTGGTGGTGGTGTGCGAAACACCTTTACCCTGATCGATAATAACGATGCTTGGCCCCACACCCACTTCAAAACCTTGGGTCACATCTAGCGCGTTCAAAGCGCTTTCTTTCATAAAGAACATGGCATAGCCGTACTCTTGCACACCCGCCTGTAACCCCCACGAGGCGCCACCTGTGTTGTAAAACGCTGCAGCCTTACCACCACGCCACAACACACCCTCGCCAAACTGCCCGCCCACGATTAAGCCGGCTTTCTTTACATCCGGAAACACAAGTACTGCGACTGCGCGCTGGCTGAGATCACGTGCAACGGGATCTTGCGCGATCAGTGACTTCAGGGCTGCCTGAGAACTGCGCTCAAGCGAGGCCCTGTCTTCGGCGCGTACTGCCGTAGAAAACCCAAACACAGCCACAGCGCTGAGCAACACAAACAAACGACAGACTTTACGCAACAACATGAAAACTCCTGAAAAAAGGATACAGCGTGACGTTCAAAATAAAAGATAGATTCTGGAATTCAAAATTAAGCACACAGGCTGACAATCGAGGCCAGGGCTATGCCGCGAGGTTCGAGATCAAACAGTTTGTCAAACAACTAAAAGCCGGCGCACCGGGCTTTGGCGCGCGTTGAGTCGGCCTCGATCACTTCTTTTCAAGCCCCGAAATATCAACCATCTCACCCCAGAGCTTGTAATTTTTAGCCACAAACTGACTAAACGCAGCAGGGGTTTCGCTGACCACAACCTCGGTGCCTAAGCCTACAAGCTTACGATTAGTTTCTGGGTCGGCCAACGCACGATTTAACGCGCCATGTAGTTTATCAATGATTGGTTTAGGCGTATCTTTAACCGCGAACATACCGATCCAGGCACCTAGATTGAACTCGCCCAGCCCTTTCTCTTCAATAGTGGGAACCTTGGGATCCATCGTCGTGCGCTTGGTCGTGCTGACTGCCAACGCATTGAGTCGCCCAGACACCACATGCGGATACACCGTCACCATTGTGTCAAACGTAGCGTCAACGTTGCCGCCGATCACGTCGGCCTGCGATTGAGTACTGCCTTGATAAGGCACGTGCACCATCTTGACCCCGGCTTTGTTCAACATCATCAACATCACAAGATGGCTCGTTGTGCCATTTCCAATCGAGGCATAGGTCAGAGCATCCGGATTTGCCTTCGCATAGGCGATATATTTTTCAAACGTATCGAGGCCTTTAGTTTTGTTGCTCACTAGCAAAAAAGGCAGCCACGACGTTTGGCCAATCGGCGCAAAATCCGTCAAGGGCGAGTAAGGCAAGTTTTTCATCAGATGCGCTGCGGTGCCCATCGGCGCGGTCGCGCTCAATAGCAGGGTGTAGCCATCGGGTTGCGACTTAGCGACCTCAGCCGGGGCTAAGGTGCCGCCGACACCTGGCTTATTTTTGATGATGATGGGCTGACCAAGATCTTTACTCATCTTGTCGGCCAAAATTCGTCCAACAGAGTCGGTTGAGGTGCCTGGAGGAAACCCAATCCAGATCGAAATTGGTTTTTCAGGATAGGCGCCTTGCGCCTGAGTCAAGGTCGAAAACGATAGCGCCACAAGACAGGCGCTGGTGAGCGCAATAGATCGAAGCAGTTTCATAGGGTGAGTCTCCATGGGTTTATCATCAATGTTTGGTCAAAGTCTAACGCGAAATCGCCTGTTTCACGCTAAAAACTGCCGTCTCGGTCGACAGGGAGCGCGCCAGACAGGTAAGATTCACACAAATAAGATTATTCAACAGAATTTTTAGGGATTGTCCGACATGCCATCCTTTGCCACCCGTGAGCACGCGCTCGCAAACCGCCACTACAACAAACTGCCCAATGGCACGATCACACACGTGTCTTCTTGTATTGGCGTGAACTCGGTTGAACGCAAAGCCACCGGCTTACCGCAGCGCTCGGCCGAGGCGTTTCCACCCCCTCTCGAGCCGATCGCTTTTTTGGTCGAGCAAGCGGCAAATATGTCGATCCCTGGGCATTACCATCAAGCGGATCAGTTTCAGGTGTTTGTCGCCGGTGGCGGCAAGTTCGGCATTAAGCCGATCGAAGGCCTGACCGTGCACTACGCGATGGGGTTCACACCCTATGCGCCGATCCACGCAGCCGACGCGGGCGTTGAGTACTACACCTTGCGCAATGGCTGGGATCCAGGCGCACGTTGGATGCCTGATTACAAAGAAGGCCTGAAGGGGCGCACGAAAGACTACCGCCACGGCTTGGGCCTCGTTCCCGCTTTACTGGGTGACGCGGATGGCCCTAAAAATCTTACCGGCGTGCTTGAGCATAACGTCGTCCCCTTCGAGGCCGATGGATTAGGCTCAACCCTTTACCATGCCGCTCCTGGACAACGAATCGTGGGCCCTGCGCCTAGCGAGGGCCGTGGTCAATATTGGATGGTGATGAGCGGCGAGTGCAAACTCAATGAACATCTGGGCGGCAAGCAGGCCTTGCTATTTGTTGACCCCACCGAGTCGGCCCCCTCGATCACCGCAGGCAGTATTGGAGCCTCGGTCTTGCTGATGCAGTTTCCAAAGCGCGCGCAATAATGCGGGCCGCTTTTGCGCGGTTAGCCCTCAGCTGTTTGACCCTCAGTATGCTGGCTTGGGGGCCTGTGTTAAAGGCCGCAGAGGGGCCGCTCAGAATTATTGTGATCGTGGCGCCTGGGGGCAGCGCTGACGCGATGGCTCGTATGGTCGGTGAAAAGATCGGCCCCCTTTTAAACACCATGACCGTTGTTGAAAACAAACCTGGTGCGGGGGGCAATCTTGCCACCCAGCTCGTCGCCAAAGCGCCGGCCGACGGCATGACCTTACTTGTAACAGCCAATAACCACACCATTAACCCAACACTGTTTGCAGACGCAGGTTATGACATTAACGATTTGGTGCCCATTGCAGATTTAATGTGGGGACCAAGCGTCATCGTGGTGCCCGCTAACTCGCCGTATCAGACCTTTGATCAATTACTCGCCGATGCAAAAAAGCGACCCGATGCAATCACCTATGGCAGCGCAGGGATCGGTACCCCTAGCCACATTGCGGGTGAACTCTTGAACCAGGCTGCGAGCATCAAACTTGCCCACGCGCCTTATCGCGGCTCGGGTCCTTCGCTCACCGACTTGGCGGGCGGTCAAATTCCCGTGGTGCTGGCGTCTCTGGTAGCCGCGATGCCCTTGATCAAGTCGGGCAGAATTCGTCCCTTAGCCGTCACGTCAAGCAAACGCTGGCCCGGCGCCGAGACGATCCCGACAGTCGCTGAATTTGGCTTACCTAAATTTGAACACCTCACGTTTATTGGCCTGATGGCACCCAAGGGCACCACACAAACTCAGGCGAACACCTTGAGCCAAGCGGTGATGAAAGTACTCGCCGACCCCGCCGTAACGAGCAAAGTCGCCAGCTTGGGCGGCGAAGTTGGTCGCATGAACGCTCAAGAGTTCAAACAATTCATCGATGCCGATTACAAAATCTCACGCCAAATCGTGCAGTCAACCGGAATGAAACCCGAATGAGCACTGCCGTACCCGATCCGACCAAGCCTCTTGCAGGCATGCGTGTGCTTGAGCTGTCGCAGATCATGGCGGGCCCGATTTGTGGTCTGATGCTCGGCGATTTAGGAGCCGAAGTCATCAAGATCGAGAAGTTTCCTGGCGGGGATGACGCGCGGGCGTTTAGTAGTGCCGGCGCTGCAAACTCGATGCCCGCGTCGTTTCAGATGATCAATCGCGGCAAAAAATCTGTCGCACTGAATCTAAAGTCAACACTTGGTCGAGAGACTTTGTTGAAGATGGTTCAGCAGGCCGATGTCGTTACCGAAAACTATCGCCCCGGGGCACTTAAGCGTCTGGGTCTCGCTCCCGAATACCTGATCAAAACCAATCCAAAATTGATTGTGGTGTCGGTCAGCGGGTATGGCTCGATCGGGCCACTCAGCGATCGTGGCGGCTTTGATTTAGTGTTGCAAGCTTTTAGCGGTTTAATTAGCGTCACCGGCGAAGAAGGCGGAGGTTCAGTCAAGCCAGGCGTGCCAACGGCCGATATTAATTCTGGCGTGCTGGCGGCACTTGGCACGCTCAGTGCCTACATCTATCGCCTACGCACAGGTCAGGGGCAATGGGTGCAAACGTCGCTGCTCCAGGCCTCAATGCAGCAACTCTATTGGCAGGCGGCCTTGTTTTTTGCCAGCGGTGCGATGCCTAAACGCTTGGGTACCGCGCACCCACTCATTGCCCCGTATCAAACCTTTGCGTGTGCCGATGGCGAACTCGCAATTGGCGGCGGCAACGCAACGATCTGGAAAAAGCTGCTTGAGGTGCTTGAAAGACCACAGTGGGACGACGATGCGCGTTTTAACTCAAGCAAAAACCGGCTAGATAACCGCCCTGCGCTTGAAGCCTTGATGAACGAAGTGCTGCGCAAACACGCGCGCTCGTACTGGGAAGAAAAATTACTAGCCGCAGGCGTGCCTTGCGGACCCGTACAAAACGTAGCCGAGGCACTCAATCATCCACAAACGCACGCGCTGAACATGGTGGTCGACGCTCAAGATGCGAACGGCGGCTCAATACGCTCGTTGGGCTTGCCAATTTTATTTAATGGCACCAATAGCCCCTCACTTGGTGCTGCGCCGCAACTGGGCCAGCATACGAAAGAAGTTCTAAGCGCATGGGGGATCAGCCCTGATGAGTACGCCCTACTGCTCAAAGAACAGGCCTGCATGCAGGCCTGAGGTTAAGAGCAAGGGCGATTACCGCGCCGAGGTACGCGCGGCCACCTTGGTCTGAGTGATTAGCGACCCTTAAATTGCGCGGGGCGTTTTTCTAAGAACGCAGCACGGCCCTCTTTGAAATCGTCACTAGCAAAGCATGCCTTCACCATTTCAACAGCACGTTTAAGGTCTTGCTCTTCTGGTTGAGCACACACCTGACGAATATTGAACTTGCTAGCCGCCACGGTTAACGGTGCATTTTCAGCAATCAGCTTGGTGTATTCAGCGATCACGGCATTGATCTCGTTACCCTTGCACACGCGCGACACAAAGCCCATGCGCAGTGCATCATGCGCATCGAAACGACGTGCTGTCACAAAGATATCGGTGGCGTTGGCCAGGCCAATAATGTTCGTGAAGCGATTGATACCTTTATGACCGTAGCCCAAGCCTAAGCGTGCGGCGGGCATTCTGAAGGTTGCATCTTCTGTGCAAATGCGAATGTCGCAGGCTGCGGCAAGGCCTAAGCCACCGCCAAAACAGAAGCCGCGGATTTGCGCAATCACTGGCTTTGAACACTCGACTGGGGCATTCATTGAGTCTGACACCGCGTCTTCGTAAGCCAACTGGGTTTCTGGCGAGGCACGCAAGGTATCGAACTGAGAAATATCAGCGCCCGACACAAAGGCCTTTTCGCCCTGCCCGACAATCACAATGACCCGCACTTCTGGATCGGCGTCAAACGCCCGAATCGCTTTTGGCAGGTCTGTCCACATCTGCACGGACATGGCGTTCATTTTGTTGGGGTTCGAGATCAGGATCGTACCGATCGCGCCCTTTTTCTCGGCAATGATGCTGCCGACGATGATTTTTTTCTCTGTACTTGACTCGGCCACGAAAATTCCCCTTTTTGGACATTGTTAATCGTTGTTAGTCTAGCAGTATCACTTGCAAAAACACCGAAAGCAACATATAAAAGACTTCGAAAGTCGGCAGTACACTCGAAATTACAGAAAAATCTGCCCGACCGCCTTTGCCTTTCAATCTAAATCGAACATCATGTCAAAAATTCAGGCTTCTTCAGCACTATCAAACCTCAAAGTTCTCGATATGTCTCGCGTACGCGCGGGCCCAAACTGTGTGCGCCTGCTCGCCGACTTCGGCGCAGATGTGATCCGCATTGAGCCGCCCAAAGGCGTCGACCCTAACGAAGGCATGTTTGCCGCCAACCGCGAAGGTGGCGACTTTCAAAATTTAAACCGCAACAAGCGGGCAATGACACTGAACCTCAAAAAGCCTGGCGCACTCGACATCATGATGCGCTTGGTCAAAACCGCCGACGTTGTCGTTGAAAACTGGCGTCCAGATATTAAAAACCGCTTGGGCGTTGATTATGAATCACTGGCTAAAGTGAACCCACGCATTATTTTGGCTAGCATCTCGGGCTATGGCCAAGAAGGCCCCTACGCCTCGCGCCCTGGCTTTGACCAGATCATGCAAGGCATGGGCGGTTTGATGTCAGTCACTGGCATCCCCGGTCAAGGGCCCGTGCGGGCTGGCTTAGCAGTGGCCGACATGAGTGCAGGCCTCTATGCCGGCATTGGCATTCTGACCGCGCTGCTTGAGCGCGAGCGTTCAGGCAAGGGTCAATGGGTGCACGCCTCACTGTTGCACGCTCAAATTGCGATGATGGATTTTCAGGCGGCGCGTTACCTCAATGAAGGTGATGTCGCAGGCCAAGCGGGTAACGACCACCCCACCTCAAGCCCAATGGGTTTGTTTGAGGCCAGTGATGGCGTTTTTAACTTAGGCGCTTCAGGTCAAGGTAATTGGGTCCGTTTGTGCGAACTCGCCAAGCGCCCAGATTGGATGGCAGACCCTGACTTTTCTAACGAAAAGACCCGCGCGGTGAATCGCGCAAAGTGCAACAAAGCACTCAACGAAGTGTTTCGTACCAACACCGTGCAATATTGGGTTGAAAATCTGAACAATGCAGGCGTACCTGCAGGCCCGGTTTATAACGTGCCCGAAATGTTTGCCGATGAGCACATCAAGCAATCGCACATCTCGAAGATGGTGGATGACAAGCAAGGTAAGCAAAAAGGATTTATTACCCAGCCTGCCATACTGAGCCGCACACCGGCCGACGTCGTAACCACTGCACCTCAGTGGGGCGAGCATACGTCTGAAGTCTTAGCCGAGGTTGGCTACACACCTGAAGAAATCGCCAAGTTTTACGAACAAGGCGTGCTGTAATATTTTTTGATGTACGCCCCATCTATAGGATGGGGCTGACTACTGCGCGAACCTCGAGAGGGGATCGATCGCTTCAGTCCAGCATCAGTAAAAAGCTCGACACCTTTTAAAGGTGCCGAGCTTTTTTATGGCGTTCAAAACGATTACTGCATTGGCGGTTATCTGAAGCAACCTGACCAGCGATCTGATTGGCCTAGAGTATTTTTCAGTTACTCGTCGGCAATCGGGTTACTCAATACACCCACACCTTCAATATCGATTTCAATCGTATCGCCTGCTTTCATAAACACAGGGGGTTTTCTGGCGTAGCCCACACCTGCAGGCGTGCCGGTAATGACGACATCGCCCGGCTCTAAGGTCATGCACTCAGTAATCAACACCAGTGTTTCAACGATGCCCCACAAAAAATTCTTGGTGTTGGCATCTTGCATGATCTGACCATTCAGACGCGACTGGATCCGCAGGCCATCGGCTGCGCGGGGCAATTCGTCGGGCGTCACCAACCAAGGACCAAAGCCACCTGTCGCGTCAAAGTTTTTGCCGATGGTCCATTGCGTTGACTTGCGCTGATAATCACGCAAACTGCCATCGTTAAAAACGCTGTAGCCGGCCAAACAATCCAAGGCGTTTGCTGCAGTCAAATGCTTCGCGCGCTTACCCACCACGAACGCGAGCTCGGCCTCATAGTCAAACTTGTTAGAAACCTTAGGGCGAATCATTGGCTGCAGGTGACCCACCATTGAGCTCGGGCCACGCATAAAGAAACTTGGATACTCTGGGCGAGCGTGCCCACCCTCAGCTGCGTGGTCAGCGTAGTTCAGGCCCAAACAGATGATTTTGGTTGGGTTGTCCACTAACGGAATAAACTTGATACCCTGAACCGATTTGATCGAAGCGGTTGAGCTTTTTGCCAACTCAGCAATACGCGTCATTGCACCCGTTGTTGAGATCACTTCGAGTAGCGTCTTGGGCAAGCTAGCATCGGTTGACGCAAGGTCGATGAACTCGCTTGAATCTTTGGCTCGCAATAAGCCAACACGCTTTTGCTGGCTTTGGTCTTGATAACTAAATAAACGCATCGGGCTTCCTTGGGGGAGTGAATAAGGTCAATACGCTCGGGCACTGACCCACGGTTTTTGAACTTGCAAGAAGTTACTCCTAAATCGGGTGAATCGCAAAGCGGCAGCACGCCACCATGCCTCGGACACCCTTCTGCATCATCCGCTCATAGGCTCAGGCTAACAGCCGCCAGTCGACTCATCAGTGAGCCTGTAGACGAAGAGCAAGCCGCCTGCTAAAGTCGTATTAGGCCTACGTGCGCGGTCAGACGATTAGGCTCCCGCGTAGGTGGCTGCGAGAACCCTTTGAATAACTAAAAAGATCACCGAGACAATATGAATATCACTCACTATTTTTGCTCACGTATTGTCAGTCTTATTTTTAGTGGTCTTGCCCTGCTGAGTCAGCCTGTGGCTGCCCAAGTCAGCGAAGCCTGGCCGACCAAGCCAGTGCGATTTGTTGTCCCTTACGTCGCCGGGGGCGCCTCAGACATCACGGTCCGCAGCATTGCACAACTGTTAACGACCTCACTGGGTCAAACCATGATGGTTGAAAACAAAGCGGGCGGTGGCGGCAACATCGGCACCGACTTTGTGGCCAAAGCTGCCCCGGACGGCTACACCTATTTAATGGCCTACGCAGGCCCAATCGCGATTAATCCGCATCTGTACAAAAATCTTGCGTTCAACGCACAAAAAGACTTTGCACCTGTCTCGTTAATGGCCGATGCCCCTTTAATCTTGGCGATTCACCCCTCAATACCCGCCAATAATTTAGCTGAGTTAATCGCCTATCTGAAGGCCAATCCTGATAAGGTATTTTTTGGCTCGTCGGGTACCGGTGGCGCCGATCACTTGGCAGGTGAACTCTTCAGGCTACAAGCGGGCGTGCGGATCAACCACATCCCGTTCAAGGGCGGTGCTCAAGCTGTAATCGATTTGGTCGCTGGTCGCACTCAGTTAGAGTTTTTGACAATCCCCGGTGGGCTAAGTCATATCCGTGCGGGGAGACTGAAGGCGATTGCCCTAGCGTCAAGCAAACGCTTCGCTTTATTTCCAGACGTACCCACCATGACTGAAGCGGGGATGAAAGATTTTGAGATCCATAATTGGTATGGCATCTCGGCACCGGCTGGCACACCAGCCCCGATTATTCAGCGATTGAGTCGAGCCATAAACGAGGCGATTCAAGATCCCAACTTGCGAACACGTTTTCAAGAGATCGGACTAGTCCCAATGTCAAACACGCCAGAAGAATTTGCCGCGTTTATTAAGCGCGATAGCGACAAATGGAAAAAAATTATTCAAGACTCAGGCGTCACTGCTGAGTAATTGTTTTACGTGGCAACCGGTAGCCGTTTCAAGCGATTACCGCGGCGCACGATCATCCCAAAAATAGCCAAGCTCCCACTACCACGCCCAATATGATGCGGTACACCGCAAACACGCGATAAGTGTGGCGCGATACAAAGGCAAGTACCGCTCGCACCACAAAGAGAGCACTAAAAAACGCGCTTACAAACCCGACGGCGATCGCAAGTATATCTTGTTGGCTTAGCAGGCCAGCGTGTTTGTAGGTGTCGTACAAGGCGGCCGCTAACATGGTTGGCATTGCCAGAAAAAAAGAAAATTCAGTCGCGGTTTTGCGTTGGATGCCAGACAGCATGCCACCAATAATCGTCGAGCCCGAACGAGAGGTGCCGGGCACCATGGCTAAGCACTGACATAGCCCCACCACAAGCGCTTGCCGCCAAGTGATCTGCTCGAGGGTGAGTGCGCTCGCACGCGGGTCAATACCCGAGGCGGGTCGGTTGCGCTCGACCCAAAGCATAATAAAGCCACCAACGATCAAGGTCACCACCACAACACCGGGATGAAAAAACAAAGCCTTGATGGCCTTGATAAAAAGTAACCCGACGATGGCAGACGGCAAAAAGGCAATGAGCAAATTGCGCGTAAAGGCGACCTCAACGGGGTCAAATCGCACCGTACCCACGATCAATTGAATCAAACGCGCCCGAAAGATCCACATCACAGCCAAGATCGAACCCAACTGGATCACTACCTCAAAGACCTTGGCTTCGTTTGAAGAAAACTCAATCAAGTGCCCAAACAGAATTAAATGCCCAGTGCTAGAGATAGGCAAAAATTCAGTTAGACCCTCGACAATCCCTAAAAAGAACGCTTTGAGAAGATAAATCGTTTGTTCAGTCACGCGATGGATCCTGAAAATTATGAATGAGTGATGTCTTTAGGAAAAAGACTTGGTATGCAAACTATACTATTTTAGAAGGTCGATACCTCTTGGCCGCCAGAGCCTTCTGTTACGAAGGAAACTAGCTTCGCGCTAGAAA
>CAMEAW010000083.1 GCA_945911685.1 Bordetella parapertussis | reverse complement strand
ATTTGAGATTTGAGATTTGAGATTTGAGATTTGAGATTTGAGATTTGAGATTTGAGATTTGAGATTTGAGATTTGAGATTTGAGATTTGAGATTTAAGATTTGAGACTTGAGACTTGAGACTTGAGATTTGAGATAGTTGGCTCTTTTTTGTCATTTGTAATTTGTCTTGCAACACCGCTTTTTTTATAGCTTTACTTTTTAAAGATCCGACGAGGCCTAGGCCGAGTCAATACCGATATCACCCAGAGCAATCTGGCCTGTAAAAACGTCGAGGAGGCATCACCGTGCAACTAACCGAAAAACATCGGACCTACTGGCAAACAAATTTAAGGATCACATCGATCTTGTTGTTTATCTGGTTTGTGGTCACCTTTGTCGTGAGCTATTTTGCGCGCGACTTGAACTTCACTTTTTTTGGCTGGCCTTTTAGCTTCTGGATGGGAGCGCAAGGGTCCTTGGTGGTGTATTGCCTAATTATTTGGTTTTATGCCAATTTCATGAACAAGCTCGACGTGCAGCACGGCGTGAGCGAAGACGAGGACGAATAACATGGCCGGAATGACACCTAACGAGGGTGGTGTGTTTTCGTCAAACACCACCAACTCGGCGTTTAAAAAACAACTCAATAAAGTTTATACCTGGTACACCGGTGGCTTTCTTGTTTTTGTTGCTGTGCTAGCTGTTGCTGAACAGATGGGTCTGACCCGTGCCTGGATCGGTTATGTCTTTTTAGCAGCCACCGTCTTGCTCTATGCAGGCATTGGCGTCATGAGTCGCACCAATGACGCCGCTGAATATTACGTTGCGGGTCGCCGAGTACCAGCCTTGTATAACGGCATGGCGACTGGGGCCGACTGGATGTCGGCAGCATCATTCATTGGTATGGCCGGTACGTTGTATTTAACAGGCTATAGCGGTCTTGCCTTTATTATGGGCTGGACTGGCGGCTATTGTTTGGTGGCGCTGTTTTTGGCACCTTACCTGCGTAAGTTTGGGCAATTCACCATCCCCGACTTCTTAGGCGAGCGCTACGACGGCAACCTGCCAAGGTTACTAGGTATTATTGCCGCGATCTTGTGTTCATTTACCTATGTTGTCGCTCAGATTTATGGCGTGGGTCTGATTACCACCCGTCTGTCTGGCGTGCCTTTTGAGATTGGTATCTTCTTGGGCTTAGGCGGCATTCTGGTTTGCTCGTTCTTGGGCGGTATGCGTGCCGTGACCTGGACTCAAGTGGCCCAGTACATCATCCTGATCATTGCCTACTTGGTGCCTGTGATTTGGCTCTCAGTCAAACAAACCGGTAATCCAATCCCACAGGCGATCTACGGCTACCAACTTGAGAAGATCACAGCAAAAGAAGCACAACTGCTGAAAGATCCGAAAGAGCTCGAAGTGATCGCTGCGTTTAAAAAACGTGCCGATGATGCAGACGCCAAACTCAAAAATGTGCCAGCCGCCATGGCTGCCGATAAGGCTGCAGCAGAAAAAGCTGTTGCCGATTTAAAGTCGGCCAACGCGCCTAAAGCACAGCAAGATGCCGCTGCGAAAGCCTTGGCAGCACTTCCTGCCAACGAGGCCGCCGCCAAGGCTCAGTACACCCGAGACAAAACGACCAACATGGCACGTACTGCACCCTTGGGTGGTATGCCAAGGCATGCCAATCAGTACGCAGGCGACCCAAATGGCGATGAAAAAGCCAAAGCAACGTTTGACACTTCGCGTCGAAACTTCTTGGCTTTGATCTTTTGCTTGATGGTTGGTACTGCTGCTTTACCGCATATTTTGATGCGCTATTACACGACGCCTTCAGTCAAACAAGCGCGTGAGTCTGTCACATGGTCGTTGTTCTTCATTTTCTTGCTGTACTTCACTGCGCCGGCGCTCGCCGTATTGGTGAAATATGAAATGTTCCATGTTCTAGTGGGCACGCCGTTTGATAAGCTGCCCGCCTGGATCGCGCAATGGAGCACGGTTGACCCTAACCTGTTATCAATCATTGATATTAATAAAGACGGCATTCTTCAATTAGGTGAAATCCGTATCGGTGGTGATATTGTCGTGTTGGCCACGCCAGAGATTGGTGGCTTGCCCTACGTGATCTCAGGTATGGTTGCTGCAGGCGGTTTAGCTGCTGCGCTGTCAACGGCAGACGGCTTGCTGCTGACGATTGCAAACGCTTTGTCGCACGACCTCTACTACAAGATGATCAATCCCAACGCACCCACTGCGCGTCGGGTCTTGATTTCTAAAATCTTGTTGCTGGTCGTCGCCTTAGCTGCAGCCTATGTGGCAGCACAAAAACCGGCAGATATTTTGTTCTTGGTGTCTGCTGCGTTCTCGTTTGCGGCTGCAGCGTTTTTCCCGGCACTCACTCTGGGTATTTTCTGGAAGCGTGCAAACAAATGGGGTGCAATCGTTGGTATGACCGGTGGTTTGGGCGTCACGTTCTACTACATGGTCACCACACAGCCCTGGCTGCGCGGCATCTTTGGCGTGACCTCGCCAATCGAGTTGTGGTACGGCATTCTGCCAATTTCTGCCGGTGTCTTTGGTGTACCGCTGGGTTTCGCGCTGATTATTATCGTCAGCTTGTTGACCCCTGCCCCACGTAAAGACATTCAAGATTTAGTTGACCATGTGCGTTACCCAACCTTGCGCGGTGACTCTGCCAGATAGCATGTAAGCGTTTAATTGCAACCGACCACCCAAGCATTTTTATGTAAGGGTGTCGTAAAAAAAGCCCCTAGGGGCTTTTTTTACGACTAGTCATCGCCGCGCTAGGCCTTGGTTATGGATAATCTTCGCCGTAAGCCTCGCAGTACCGCACCTAGCACTGGAATCTTTTCATAGAGTTCTTGCGCGGCATCCCAGTAGTCGCGATGAGTCTCAATCAACCCTTGTTCATCGAGAACGAAATGCGTGCCACCCTCGATCACATAGGCCTTACCGCGAAGCGTGAACAAAAAGCGCCACGTCATGAAGGCACCGGCAGAATCGATCAGCTTGCTTGTGATCACGAAGCGTGGTTCAACAAGTGTCTCGAACATGTGTTGGTACACCTGGCGCACACTCGCGACCCCGTGCAATTCATTAAACGGATCGCGAAATGTCGCGCTCGGGGCATACACCTCAGCAATATGCTGTAACGACGTGGGGGTCAGGGTTTCAAACCACTCAGCCAACTCGTCAAAGCGCGCATGAAAAGACTTCATCACATTCCAGTCGTCTTATGTAAAAGAGCAAAGCGCAAGCGATCGGGCAGCATACTGATCATGCGCAACAAAAGCGAGAAAGCCTTCGGAAAACGAATTTCAAAGTGGCCACGCTCAAACCCCCGCATGATTGCGCGAGCTGCCGCTTCGGGAGTCATTAAACCAGGCATTTCAAAATCATTGGCTGAGGTCATGGGGGTTTGCACAAAACCAGGGTTGATTAGGTACACCGCAAGTCCTTTTGGCGCTAATTCAAAATAAAGCGTCTCGCACAAGTTTTGCAAAGCTGCTTTGGTCGCTCCATAAATCAGCGCGCGCGGCAAACCGGTATAGCCAGAGATACTGGCGATCAAAGACACCCCGCCATGACCCTGTGCCAACAACTGAGGCACGATCACTGACAAGCCACGATAGACACTGACCACGTTCAGATCGAAACTTTTCTCAGCCTGCTCTATATCAATTTGCCAACTATGCGTGGGGTCATAGCGTGCAGCACCCAGAATGACCAAGTCGATCTGACCTAAACGTTCTAAAACGTTCGTAAGTGCCGCTGGCCAAGCCTCAGTCTCTGTCACATCCAAAGGCACAACGCTCGCATTTGAATAAGGCGCAGCAACAATGGCGAGTTGATCGGCGCGTCGTGCCGACAACGCCACGATTGCGCCAGCCTGCAACAACGCTTGCGCGAGCGCCGCGCCAATGCCGCTTGAAGCCCCAACGAGCCAAACCCGTTTGCCCGTCCAAGAGGTGATCGGTGTGTTGAGTGGTTTCATCATGGGCGAAGAGATGCGTGACTTATTGATGACATCAGCGTGAAATAAGCGACAAGAAATATGTTTGCTTTGATCACGGACAAAGAACTAAGTGGCGTGTCCGTGGTCGTCATGAAGGATTCGGCGCGCCGCGCTTGCGAAAAAATAAGGTAACTTCGCCAAGGTCCACACCAAACTTTGACATGGTTGAACGATTCATCATCGAAGACTCATCCATCTGCCACATCCAGTCATCAAAGTTCACCAAATACTCTTTACCGTCAACCGGCAAACGCAACACGTAGGTCCAGCGTAAGGCATTACCCGCCACGCGTCCGGTTGCCACACCGACGACATCATCGGCCGTCCCTTGCCAGCTACCGTCGGCCTGCCGCTTGAGAGTCCATACACGTCGTTGTTTTTCGCCGTCAGAATACGTAAAGCGCTCGTCTAACGTGCCCTCGTTAGGGCTTACCCAGCTTGCTTGAATTTCGACATTGAAGCGGCGCGCCACTTCACCGCTGCGCTTTTGAAAGATGCCCCAGGCATCAATCGTACCGTTAAAAAAAACTGGCAGTTCGAGGGTTGGCTTTTCTGCCGCGTAGTGTGCAACATCCACACTTCCGCAGGCGGTCAATAACGCGGCAGTCGCTGAAGCGATCCAAGTTTTCAATTTCATTGTGACTCCTGACGAGCGTGTGCTCGCGTAAAAAAATGTTCAAAGGCGCTAGAAAATAAAACGCCCATCGCTATTAGTTTAAAAAACAAGGGTAACAACGTGTACAACAGACTCAGGGCTACCACTGAGTCTGTACGCCCGGGTTGATAATCAAACAATTGCAACGCAGGTAGTGCCAGCCCCGCGGCCAACGCCAGTGCTAACTTGCCGAGCAACACCCAAATCCCAAAGTACAACCCTGTGCTTTGGCGATGGGTAGACGGTATCGCATCGGCCAGCAGCGCGGGCGGCAACGCGACATCCGCCCCAAGTCCGGCTCCTGCCACCACGCACACCAGCCCATAAAAAAAGATATCGCCAGCACCCACCCAATAGGCACACAGCAATGACACCGCAGCCAAACCACTGCCGATCAGCCAAGCGGGCGCTTTGCCGATACGATCTGCAAGCATCACCCAAAGAGGTAAGGCCAACATGCCCGCTAAGAAATAGAGCCCTAAAAAGAGGCCGGCTTGTTCAGGCGACTGCACCACGTCAGCAATAAAGAACAACACCAAGGTTGCCGGCACCGCAACGGATATGGCGTTGAACAAATAAAACCACAGCACCCGACGTACCGCGGGTGGCGCCAAGGCCTCGCGCCAGTGCTGCAACGACTGTTTAGGTGCCGCCTGCGGTGCGGGCGACCAACGCAGCGTGCATCCCAAAAAAAGCAACAAGAGCGCAGCAAACAACCAAGCAAACCACTGATACCCAACCCGCGCGCCATGCTGCGCCACCCAAACTGCAGGCAACACCGAAGCCGTGACCACGCCGACCAAGCCAAAGGCCTCACGCCACGCTGTGACGCGCGCTCTGCCGGCCAGATCGTCGGTCAGTCGCGCGCCCCAAGTCAGGTAACAGACGCTGAGTACACTGTGCGCGCCATACACCAACACCAGCGCACCTGCCAGCCAAACTAACAAACCCGCGTGCGACCACGCAGGTGGCGTAAACAGCAGAACAAAACCAATTGCCAAGGCGCAGGCCGCAACAAACATTAGCCAGGCCCAAGCGTTCTTTCTACCTTGTAAACCATCGACCAACCGTCCAAGCCAAGGGTCTTGCACGGCGTCAAACAGGCGCGTGGCAAACAACACCGCACCTAAGGCTGCTAACTCAAGCCCAAGCACATCGCCGTAAAACTTAGGCGAAATCATATAAATCGGCATCATCGACATGGCAAGCGGCAGACTCAGCGCCGAATAACCAAGCAGGCCAGACTTGTTCACCGTTTAGCGCCTAGTAAGGCTTGACGCAAATTAGGCTCGCTTGTGCGAGGGTCGAGCCAAATCGCAAAAAAATGCTTCGCTAACTCATCACTAATTTGCCCAGTTTGCCGCTCACGATGAAAAAATGTTGCTCCTTGCCCCGGTTGATACACGCCAGTAATCGTGTCGCCTGGAACGACATTGGGCAACACGCGTTCAAGCGCCTCGCGCCATTGCGTATTTTGGGTCATCGGCGCCTGAAGTTTTTGCATCTCGTCAAACGAGGCCTGCACCAACCGCTCACCCGCGATTTCACGCGAGTAGGTCAAGGACAGTGCGAAAGGCTCACCTTGGGCGTAACGCCCGAGTGGGCCCCATAGGCGAGCCTCGTAAACTGAAAAACCGAAACGCGTAAACTGGCCCTGCCCCACCAACTGGGCACCTGGCAAAAACGGCGTCGAGCCGTTCGCCACAGCCTGCGTGCAAAGCGCAGCAAGCATGCATAAACTACAGATTACTTTGCGCAGAGTGTCCATTGTTTAACATCCGTTCGTTGTTCTCTAAATCCTGCTTCGCAATACGCTAGGTACATCCGCCAGATGCGCACAAAGGCGTCGTCATAGCCTTGTTCGCGAATCGTTGAGATTGACTGTTCAAACTGCTGCGCCCAGCGCTTAAGGGTCTCGGCGTAATCTAGGCCAAAAGATAAAGTTTCTTGTACACCGAGCCCGGCTACTTCACACTCTTTTTCAAAGCGCGTCGGACTCGGAAGCATGCCACCCGGAAATATATACTGCTGAATGAAATCAGTGCCGCGTCGGTAAGCGTCAAAGCGTTGGTCTTCAATATCGATGGTTTGCACCACCACGCGACCACCAGGCTTGAGGCAGCGACTCAGCATTTGAAAGTAACTTGGCCAGTGCAACAAGCCAACCGCCTCGAACATTTCAATTGAAACGATATGATCGAATTGCTCGGGTACATCGCGGTAGTCTTGCAACCTTAAGTCAACCTGTTCGTGCAATCCGGCTCGGAGCATACGTTGTGTGGCCCACTCAAGTTGGGCATCTGACAACGTGATACCAACAACCTTCAAGCCGCGCAGTGCAGCCCGTTCGGCAAAGCCGCCCCAGCCACAGCCAACTTCAAGCACCGTTTGCCCGGGTGTCGCCTGTAATTGGTTCAAGATGCGGTCGTATTTAGCGTCTTGCGCGTCTTGCAACGTGCGCGTCATATCCCCTTCGAACCACGCTGCCGAATATGTCATTGACGGATCAAGCCACAGTCGATAAAACGTGTTGCCCACATCGTAGTGACTTAAGATGTTGCGTCGACTGCCACGACGGCTGTTGTCTTTTAGCACCCAGTGCGACAATTTCTTTAGCAACAGTGCCCACCAGTGCCCGTCAACCGCCTCGGACACCTGCTCGTTACGCAGCGCTAGTGTGAACAACGCCAATAAGTTTGGCGAATCTACCCATCCGCGGCGTAAACTTTCAGCAAAACCGACATCACCTTGGCGCAAAATCAAACCCGCTGCGCGCCAGTCGTGCATGTGTAACTCGGCATGCAAGCTTGAGGTGGTCTGCCCGAAGTGCACGCTCGATCCCTGCGGGTCAACTAGCTTGAGCGAGCCGTGCGTCAGACGCTTCAACAGTTTAATCAGTAAGCGTCCAGACCACCGCAAGCGCGTCGAAGCGAACGAGAGCTGTTGTTCGTTTAAATTCATTTTCGAGCCGTAAAATTATGAGTGACTTCGTCGGTTGGCAAGGTCGGTATCGACCGGAATGTTGCGCCGCGCCGCCAAAGTTTAAATGCTTGCACATGGATCCGTAACATCACCCCAAACGTCATCATGGGCATTGTCAGAAAAGCCGCTAACAGCGCAGATGTTCGCAAGGGTTGGGGCTGCACCACAATTGCTGTACGCAGCAAAGCTTGAGTCTCGTGCTCGCCCCGCGGCTCTTGTTCGCCTTGAGTCTCTTGCACATGATCAAAATAATCAATTGCTAAGCGAGGCTGCCCTGCGCGCTCATCAAGCTCGAACTGGTAGCTTCCTTGTACGTCGCAAAAGGGCGATACGTGAAACACCTTTTGACAGCCAAGTTTGACGGTCGCGTCAAGCGGCCCTAGGTTTGGCGCAGTCAGTACATATTGATGGCGCTGCCCAAAGGTATTGTTCACTTCAGCCAACAGGGCTCGCAAGACGCCTTCGCGGTCATGCACTAGCCAAAAGCTGACGGGATTAAAAACGTAACCAAGCACCCTAGGGAAACACTGTAACCAAACCGCCCCCACCTCAAAGCGTACGTCGCTCGCCTCGAGCGTGCGCTTGAGCCATTGCATTAAGTCAGAGCCATCGCGTGGACCATGATCGCTGCTTCGGAAACTCACGGGCCGTGCGCATTCAAAGCCAAACAGCCAACTGGTATGAAGCGCGAGCTCAGCGGGGCGGTCGATCCTTAGGCGCAAACAAAAAACGCGGTAAACAAAGCGGTGCACAAACGGGCGCAACCGCGCGTGCATGACGCGTCCACGGCATAGCAAGAGCGCGCTCTCAGTCATAGACCGCCCGCCAAGGGGGTGCTACTCCAAAATCACGCGCAACGCGTAGGGCAGATTTCAAACCATCCTCATGAAAGCCAAAACCGCTCCAGGCACCGCAAAACCAAGTGCTTTGCTGACCTTGTAGCGCCGGCAGCTCTCGCTGCGACACGCTGGCGGTTTGATCCAAGACTGGATGTTCGTACGCGAAGCGCCCAAGCACTTTCGAGGCCTCTGGCGCTTGATGCGGATTGAGCGTCACAATAACGGGCGTTTGAAAAGGCAAGGGCTGCAGTTGATTAATCAGATAACTCACAGCAACTGGCCGCTCGGCGCCCTGCCCGCCAACGGCCATGTAGTTCCAGGCTGACCACACTTTTTTTCGTCTTGGCAACAAGGCGATATCTGTATGCAAAATCGCTTCATTGGCCTGATAGCGAAAGCCCGCCAGCACACGCTGCTCGTCGGGCGTCGCATCGAGTAACGCGAGTGTGGTGGGCGCATGACAGGCCATCACGATCGCATCAAAGTTCTCGACACCGGCGGCCGAGGTCACCTTAATGACATTGTCGCTACGCCGCACCTGCATCACCGGGCAAGCCAGACGCGCATCAGTGAGGCGTTTGAGCATTGCGAGCACATACACGCGCGAGCCACCGAGGATCGTTTTCCACTGGGGCCGATCGTCGATTTGTAGCAAACGGTGGTTTAAACAGAAGGCAAGAAAAGTTTCGGCTGAAAACTCAAGCACGGCACTCACAGGCGTGGACCAAATAGCCGCGGCCATCGGCAACAGGTACCAGTCTTGCATCGTCTGACCAAACTTCTCACGCTTGAGCAGGCTGCCCAGTGTCATAGGGGTGCGTCGTGCTTCGAGCAGATAGTGCTCGGCCTGGCGATTAAAGCGCAAGATATCGCGCAACATCCCAAGAAACCTTGGCCGAAAAAGATTACTAGGCTGCGCAAAGACGGAACGTAAGTTTGTACCGGCCCACTCAATATCAGGCTCACGAATCGACACACCAAAAGACATATCGCTAGCATGGACCGGCACGCCTAAGTGCGCCAAAAGCGGCACCAAGTTTGGGTAGGTCACATCGTTATGGACCAGAAATCCAGTATCAACAGGGTGCGTCACCCCCTCTAGCGTGACGTCAACTGTATTCGAGTGGCCACCAAAATAAGCCCCTGCCTCAAATAGCGTGACGCGATACTTGTCGGCCAATAGCCAGGCGGTAGATAGCCCAGCAATCCCGGCCCCCACCACCGCGACGCGACTCCCTGCCGCCGGAGACGCTGTTGCAGTGGCGCGCAGACCTGTGTCAGTATGATGTGCGAGCGCTGAATGCGTCATGACCAGACCCGTTCGGTTACCCAAACTGCTTTCGCAAGCGTGCCATACATTGCCCGCTGACTTGTGGTGTCACCCTCAAAAAACTTGACGCACTGGTAAGCAGATTGACTCACGCTGCGTCACCCTCCGCACCAAGCAAAGCTTCACGCAACGCTGGGCGCTGCGTGCGCGGATCAAGCCAAATTGCTGCAAACGCGCGCGCGAACGCTGGGTCAAGAATTGGACCAAGCGCACGGTGCGCCGAGAAAAAATAGACGCCCTCGTCGGGCTTAAACCAACCAAACAAACGGTCACCGAGGCTGACATCAGGCACGATTGACTCAAGCGTCTGCCGCCAGTTTGCTACCTGCTGCGCTTCGGGCGAGGCGAGTCGCTCGATTTCTTGAAAAGTGATCGCCACAATCTGCTGAGCGGATAACTTACGCAAATAAGAAAGATCAAGAATATAGGGTTGCGTCGGGTCAAAGCGGCCGCTAGGTGTCAGCAGGCGGATGGTGTAAAACTTAAAAACGCTCCAACTAAATATCCCCTGCCCACAAAGCGCCCAACCGCCACCCGCTTGGTCATGCAAGTGCCTAGGTAACTCTTCAGACTTACTCTCTGAAGAAAACTCCTCAAACGTCACGCTTGGAGGCATAATTGGGCTCGATGAAGTAAGTGAAAAAACGTTATAGCCAGTTTAAACTATAAAGTACAAAAAAATACCGACTGGTAATAAAATATACTTATCAGACATAATCGTCTCATTGACAAAAATCCGAATGATTGAAACCTCCCCCATCAAATTGTCGTTCAAACAACAGCAACTACAATTTCGTGAAAATGCGATTTTAGATGCCGTTAATCGGCTACTGGCACAAAAAGGCTTTGATCTCATGACGATGGATGAGGTCGCGGCAGATGTAGGCATTGCCAAGGCCAGCCTCTACAAGCATTTTCAATCCAAAGAACAACTGGCCGCAGCCTCGATGACGCGCCTGCTTGAGCAGGCGATCGCCTTGGCGCACGGGCTGCCCGAGCACCAGACACCCCTCGACAAGCTTAAAGCGGTGATGCGCTGGGCCGTCACAGAGCACCTCGGTGGCACCATGCCCCTATTACCCTCAACCCGTTCAAGTATCCAGCAAGCCTTGCTTGGCTACCCGCCTTATATCGAGCGCCTCAGCGCCTTGACTGAGCAACTCGGCGAGTGGATTGAGCAAGCGCAAGCCTCACGCAGCCTATCGGCCTCGCTTCCTGGCGAGGTTATTTTGTACACAATCTACGCCCGCTCTTGTGATCCGGTCGCCGACTTTTTAAAGATGGGCGGCGCGTTCTCGGATCAGGATATTGTTGATCTGGTGATTCACACCGCCTTTCAGGGTCTGACTGGACAAACTTGACCTACAGCGCAATCCGTTTCGCGTAACGCATCGGCTAGAATCGGTTTCTTTTTTGGGGATGAGCCATGTGGTTTAAAAATCTTAAGTTATTTCGCCTATCACCCTCCTTTACCCTGACTGCGCCCCAACTCGACGCACTTTTAGCCAAAGAACAGTTTGTATCCGCTGGCGCTGCCGCCCCCCTTTCAATTGGTTGGGTCCCTCCGCGCGAAGAAGACGTTCGCTTTGCCTATGGCGTGGGCCGTCAAGTGTTGTGCGCGTATCGCACCGAAAAAAAATTATTGCCCACGACTGTCATCAATCAGTTCGCCAAGGTCCGCGCCCAAGAACTCGAAGACCAACAAGGCTTCAAGCCAGGTCGCAAACAATTACGCGACCT
>CAMEAW010000082.1 GCA_945911685.1 Bordetella parapertussis | reverse complement strand
CATTGCGCACGACTTTACTGATGTTCATCATTTCGTCACTTTAAAGTCATAAAAAGGAGTTTTCGAGGCAAAACTATGACTGATCAAATTTTGAGTGTTATGCAATACGCTGCTGCAGCCGCCGTAGGACTTTGGCTGTTGTTGCGCATTAAGCAACGTCTGCAGTTGTCGGTGGCTAAATACCCGTCTTTGGGTGGCCACCTGCGCTGGGCAAAGCGCATCACCCGTTGGGTACCTGGCTACTCGTACACAGATGACAAATGGTTTGACGCCGATGGAGCGCCACAAGAGATCGCGCTTCAACGGCGCCAGGCGCTTGCCACGCTGGGAAATGATCTGCGTACGCGTAGCGCGTTGACATTGGCGCACACAGCCGCCAGTAAACCGATGATTTCTGATTTGCAGTTCATCAGCAACTATCGGGTGCCTTATCAGTTTCGCGAAGTGTTGCAGCAGCATATTCAAATGGGCAGTTTCTGGACCAGCAGTGATGGCGTCTGGCTGACCGACATGGATGGCAACCGCTTGATCGATGTGACAGGTTCGTACGGCGTGAACTTGTTTGGCTTGGATTTTTATAAGTCTTGTATCGAAGAGGGCAGCAAGATGGTTCGCGATCTGGGCCCGGTCTTGGGCTCGTACCATCCTTGCGTGCTCGACAATGTTCGACGTCTGTGCGCGATTTCGGGCAAGGATGAGGTCTCGTTTCATATGTCTGGAACCGAGGCGGTGATGCAAGCCGTGCGCCTGGCGCGCTATCAAACTGGGCGCCAAAAAATTGTTCGCTTTACCAGTGCCTACCATGGCTGGTGGGATGATGTACAGCCAGGGCCCGGTAACCCAATGCCGCCTTCTAAGCACACGCTGACGCTGCGCGAAATGCATGAGAATACGCTGCGGGTGCTGCGCAATCGTCGCGACATCGCTTGCGTGTTGGTCAACCCGATACAGGCCATGCACCCTAACCAAGCGGCGCCAACCGATTCGACACTGGTCGATGGCGGGCGTCGGGTACATTACGACCGCGAAGCGTATACCGCGTGGCTCAAAGAGTTGCGTCAGGTGTGTGCCGAGCGAGGCATCATCTTTATTTTGGATGAAGTCTTTTTGGGCTTCAGACTTGCTCCAGGCGGCGCTCAAGAGTATTTCGGTATCGATGCCGACATGGTCACGTACGGCAAGACACTGGGCGGTGGTTTGCCGATTGGTATTCTGTGCGGTAAGAAAAAGCTGATGACGCGTTTCTATGCCGAACACCCGGCTGATATTTGCTTTGCCCGGGGCACTTTCAATGCGCACCCCTACGTGATGGGGGCGATGAATGTGTTCTTGCATCGCCAGGATACGCGGGCAGTTCAACAGCTTTATGCAGACCTTGAAACAACCTGGAGCACACGCAAGACTCAGTTGAATGACTTGCTCAAGCGCGAAGGGTTGCCACTGCGTGTCGAGGCCATGTCGACGGTGTGGACCGTGCTGTATGACGTGCCAAGCCGCTTTAACTGGCTGTTGCAGTTCTATATGCGGCGCGAGGGAATTGCCCTGAGCTGGGTCGGTACCGGAAGACTGATTTTTAGTCTGAACTTTACAGACGCAGATTTTGATGATTTCTGTCAACGTTTCGTGCGTGCCGGTCATCAGATGGCTGCGGGCGCTTGGTGGTGGACGCCGCAAGGGCAGACAAATAAACTCATTCGACGCCGTATGTTGTTAGAGATGGTGCAGCAGACCAAGCTGTGATTGCTTCTGAGTGAGCGGAAATAACATTCTTCTAGCACGGTAGTAATGACATTCAGAGATTTTTCGCACGGTAGTGATCACAATCAGAGACTTCTATCTATTAAGAAATGAAGTCTCTGGTTGAATCTGTTTGGTGTGAATGAAGTCTCTTGTTGAATCTGCTTAATGCGATTGAATGTGTTCCATTGGGTCAATCAACTCACCGCGCATCAAATAAAGGGGTGAGCGGCGGTACAACATGACATCGTGAAAAGGATCGGTCAAGATTTTGAGTGCCCAGGCAAAGGCCGCTTTGAAGTCTTCTTTGACGCACAGTTGCGCGACCCTAAATAACAAACCAGCAACGCCTAAAAAGAGCCAAGCCATGCCAACAATACGCACCGTCGTGTCTTCGTAGGCCTCAGGCACTGCCCAAGTGATCAGCGAGGGCTGAAGATAGGCCAACACGGGTACCGCGGCCCAAATCGATAACAATACAATCTTGCGATGCAGGTTATAGCCCACCTTGATTTCTTCTTTGTGCTCGTGGGTCGCTTGATTAACGTGATCGTATCCCTTGGGTTCAAAAAAGAAGTGACCGGATTGACGCGTCGTCATGGCGACTAACCAGGCAACCAACGATGCCGCAACAGGGTTAATAAACAAAAGTACGTACGACACCAAAAATGACAGTGCGCTAACAAGGTGAAGACTTTGGTTAATGCGACTGTGGTGATAATAACGGTGATCATCCCAGCGCTGTATTTTTAAGGTGTTGAGTAGTTCTTTCATTGTGATCCCTTGGGTTGTCTGTGTCGCAAATCAAATAGATTTTGGGCGACGCCTCAGATGAGATTATTTCAGAAGCGCTGTGTCAAAAGATGAATTTTTGATGACATTCGTGTTGCAGTTTATTTTCACTGAACCGCTGTCATCGAACGGTTACATAAGTTGATTAAAGTGAGCTCTGTCGTTAAAACCGTCTAGGTATGAAAGAGCTCAGATGACAGAATATGCCCCCATTCAAGTCGATCGAATCTATCCTGATAAGCCTAGTCTTAGAATCGCCTTGGTGACTGAAACCTATCCGCCTGATATCAATGGGGTGGCACACACTGTTTCAAAGATCGTAGAGGGTTTGCGCGCGCGTGGGCACGAACTCATGTTAGTCAGGCCAAGAAATCACAGCGATCACGAGGCAGCGGTTGATTCACGCTACCAAGAAGTTTTGGTGCGGGGCGCACCGATCCCAATGTATAAGCAACTTCGTATGGGATTGCCGGCGCAAGGTGCCTTACAAAAACTATGGCTCAAGCAGCGACCTGATCTTGTGCATATCGCGACAGAAGGCCCCCTGGGTTGGTCTGCTTCGCGCGCGGCGCGTAAGTTGAAAATACCAACGAGTTCAGACTTCAGAACCAACTTTCATGCTTACAGTCAGTTTTATGGCTTTGGCTGGCTCAAGGGCGCGATTGTCGCCTACATGCGTAAATTTCATAATGCTACCCATTGCACGATGGTACCGACACAAGGCTTGATGGCCGAGCTTTCAAAGATTGGTTTTGATCGCTTGATGGTTGTACCGCGCGGTGTGGATACAGAAAACTTTTCGCCGACTAAACGCGACGAAGCCTTGCGACACAGTTGGGGCGCGACCACAGACACACAAGTGCTGCTCTCTGTTGGGCGTCTGGCCGTTGAAAAAAATCTTGATATCGTGGTGCGTTGTTTTAAAGCGCTTCAAGCCCGCGGTTTGCCTGTAAAGTTGGTGATTGTTGGCGACGGACCACTACGACAGGCGCTCGAACGTAGCGTGCCTGAAGCAATTTTTGCGGGTACGCGCACGGGTCAGGATTTAGCTCAACATTACGCGAGTGCAGATCTATTTATTTTTCCGAGTCTGACAGAGACTTTTGGTAATGTGACAATTGAGGCGATGGCAAGTGGCCTAGCCGTCGTGGCGTACAACCATGCCGCAGCAGGGCAGTTAATCGAACATAAGCGCAACGGGATGGTCCTTGCTCCCAACCAAGAAGAGCAGCTCTTCGAGGCGGCCCGACAACTCGTTGAAGACACCGCCTTACGCACGCAAATGCGCTTAGCAGCGCGTCAAACTGCGGTCGACCGTGATTGGAGCTCGGTGATCACGCGCACCGAGGGCATTTTTAGATCGTTGATTGCGAATGAGGATCCCAGCGCAGTGCTGGCGTCGTCAAAATCTAAGACGATCGTTTCACCTGAGGCGCTCAGCTAAAGAGCGGCATGGTCTTAGAGGCGAGCGCGCGTCTCTAACTACAGATCTCTGCGTATTGGGTAAAGCTCGCTGCAACGGGATACTGTTGCACTGAGTCATCGCCATAGCCACTGCGATGAAATACAAAGGGAATGCCGCAGTTGCTGGCACAGAGCGCGTCTACGTGTGTATCCCCAATCAGCAGGCAGTCGCTGGCATTGACTTGCAGCGCGTCAATGGTGGTGAGTAGGGGCAACGCGTGAGGCTTGGGATGTAGCGTCGAATCTCCCCCTGTGACTACCTTGAAATATGCCGACATACCGTGCCGCTCAAGCGCCTGCTTCGCAGAGATTTCAATCTTATTGGTGCAGACGGCTAACTGCCGCCCTTGCGAAAGTAATTGCTCTAGCAAAGCCAAGACGTTTGGGTACAGAAACGAATGGTCGTGTGCTTGGCGCGCGTAGTGCGTCAGATAAGCCTCTTGCAGATCATCCGCAGCTGCAGCAGGTGCTTGCACAAGCAACATCACTGAGGCCAAAATATCAGGCAGCGGGCCATAGAGGTTCGGAATCACTTGTTCGGGCGCTAAGGTCTGAAAACCGCAGTCAAGCAGCGCTTGATTAGTAGCGCGCCGAATATCGGGCTCGGTGTGCAAGAGCGTGCCATCAAGGTCAAAGACGATCGCCGAGCAGCCATTGACAACGTCTTTGGCTGTCTTCATGGCCTAGATACCAAGCCAGCGGGTGTTGCTGCATAACCCGTCAAGCTACGATCGGCATGCAAGAGTTTCCAGTCGAGCATTTTTTGAGTCATTTTTAATAACTCGAGGGTATAGCTTGGGTCTTGCGCGACGTTATGCAGCTGTGACGGATCTTTTGTCAGATCAAAAAACAATGGCGGCAGTGCGGCAAAGTGCACATACTTGTACTGATCATTTTGAATCACTGAAAGCGCACATTGATCCATTGACAGACCCAAGAAATCTTCGGGTGTTGAATAGTAAATATTTCTAAAATCGTATTCATAGTGCACTTCTGTACGCCAGTCGGCAGGCGCGATGCCAGTTTGTACAAAGGGCAACAACGAGTGGCCATCGCAGGTTCTGGGGATGGGGCGCTCAAGCCAGCTCAAGATCGTGGGCATTGTGTCAATGGTTTCGGTAAAGTTCCGAACAATATTGCCACGCGTCGCATCTGCGTCAGTATTGGGATCGCGCACAATCATTGGGATATGAAAGCTCTGATCAAAGTAGCCAAGCTTACCTAGCAAATGGTGATCGCCGAGTTGTTCTCCATGATCGCTCGTCAGCACGATTAACGTGTTATCCCACTGGCCTGTTCTTTTTAAATATTCAAAGACGCGCCCAATATGATGATCGACCTCAGACATCAAACCGTAGTACGTGGCCCGCATTTGACGAACTTCAGCTTCTTGCATATCTGCGCCAAGTCCCTGACCATTTTCAAAGAAGCGACGACGTTGAATCCCTTGAAGGTAATACGCCAACATTGGATGTTGCGACGCTTCAATGTCTTGACTGACGGCGCGAATCGGCGGTGGGCAATCTTTTGGGTCGTACATCGCGTGGTAGGGTGCTGGCGCACTAAAGGGCGGGTGAGGGCGGTAGTAGCCAAGATGCAAGAACCAAGGCTTATTCTCTGTGCCCTGCAGGTATTCGAGGGCACGGTCTGTGAACCAAGTGGTATCGGATAAATGCGCAGGTACCACGCTGGGTTTAGCGGTAGCACCAATATCAGCGTCTGTCAGGTCTTGTGGCAACCAGATATCGTTAGGCTTTTCTGGCATGGCAAAGCCCTGTGAGGCTAACCAGGCAAAGTAGGCCTCTTTATCTAGGCCCCAAGAGCCGACGGGGTGCCAACCCTCCATATCTGCCCCTAAGACTTTAAAGCGAGGGTCTTGGGCGTCGGTTTCACGGGGATCAGGTGTCGTGGTGGTGTAGCCAACTAAGGCGGGCTGATAGCCAGCCTTGCGCACCTCTTTTGCGATATTGGTGTGCCGGGCATCAAGTGGAATCGTATTTTGCACCGCCCGGTGGGTCATCATATAAAGACCGGTCAGCATCGAGGCACGACCCGGGCCGCAGGGTACGGCTTGCGTGTAATGCTTGGCGAAGGTCACACCTTCGCTCGCTAAGGCTTCGATATTTGGGGTTTGAATAACGGGATGCCCAAGATTTTTGAGCGTATCGCCTCGCCACTGATCGACCACAATCAGTAAGACATTTTTTTGTTTGGTTGTCATGAGATAAATCCGTAAGAAATAAGTTAGCGCAATGTTGGATCGAGCCTGTCACGCAACCAGTCGCCTGTCAGACTGATTGAGAAGGTGGTTAACACAATGACGCAGCTCGGCGCGAGCAAAATCCAAGGCGCGGTCTGCAAATATTCTCGGCCATAGCCCACCATATTGCCTAGGCTCGTCATTGGGGGCTGTACACCTAAGCCTAAAAAAGACAGGCCAGATTCAAGCAAAATCACTTCTGGAAAGGTGAGTGTCATACTGACGATCAGTGTGCTGGCGATATTAGGCAGAATATGTCGAAAATATACCCGCCAAGAACTCGCGCCCAGTGCGTGCACTGCATTGGCATAGCCTTGCTCATTAGCCGCGATAGTTAGGCTGCGTGTAATACGTGCACTGCGCTCCCAACCGTGGCAGCCCATCAAACAAATAAAAAGCACAAGCGTATTGCCAAAGAAGGCTAGCACTGCCAGGGCAATGATCATGAACGGAATCGATGCTTGAAAATCAATCAGCGTGAGCACGACCTGTTCAAGCCAACCTTTAAAGTGTGCAGCTAAAAATCCTAAGGCGAGTCCAATAAAAGCTGAAATCAAGGTGCTAGCAAAGGCGATCAACAGGCTCACTTGCACCGAGATTAATAGCCGCGAAAGAACGTCACGACCTAGTTCATCGGTACCAAGCAAATGCCGTGTGGTACCGCCCAGCCCAAGGGGTGGTTGCAGCCGTGCCTTAAGATCAAGCGCTGTATAGGTATAGGGTGCTATCAGATCTGCCAATGCCGCAATAATAAAGATCCCAAGGATCCAGGCAATCGCCACAAGGACAAGTGGCGGGTACTCTTGCCAAAAATAATGACGCGAGGTAGTTGGAAGTGAAGGTGCTAAGACTGCCATGGCGGATAACTTTTTTTGGGGTGAAAGGATCAATTGGTACTGGCAACTATTGATGTGCACCAGCGCTGGCACGTAAGCGCGGATCGAACAAGCAGTAGATCGCATCGACGAGCAAGTTGGTTGCGACCATACTGACTGTGATGAGTAACAAGGCCGCTTGCACCACAGCCAAATCACGATTGCCGACTGCAGAAACAGTGAGTCGACCTACCCCAGGCCATGAAAATACGCTTTCGACAACCACTGCGCCCGCGATGAGGCCTCCGAACATGAGTCCGGCGATCGTGATGATTGGCAACGCTGCGTTAGGCAGAGCATGGCGAATCACAACTTGTGACCAACGTAAGCCTTTAGCAGAGGCAGCCCGAATATAGGGTTGGCCTAAGACTTCTAACATTGACGATCGTGTGTAGCGCGCGAGTACTGCTGCGCCACCTACGGTCAAGGTCAAAACCGGTAATACCGCATGCTCGAAACCGCTAAACCCCCCGCTTGGTAGCCAACCAAGGCTGACCGCAAAAATGAGTACTAATAATAGACCCAGCACGAAGCTCGGTAAGGTGTGACCAGCTACAGAAAAACTCATGACGACACGATCCATCCACGAGTTTCGGTGGAGAGCGGCAAAGATTCCTGCGGGGATACCGATGAGCAGATTGAGCGCAAACGCCGGCAGTGCGAGGGCAAGTGTGGCCGGGATCGCCTCAAGCACAAGCCCCATCGCAGGGCTGGCATCGCGCATCGAAACGCCGAAGTTACCGTGCAGAATATTGAGTAAATATCCCCAAAACTGTTGCCAAAGGGGCGCGTCAAGCCCCCAGCTTTCGCGAAAAGCGGCGATGGCTTCGGGTGGGGCATCGGCCGATAAAATCATCATTGCCGGATCGCCCGATAAGCGCAAGATCGTAAAGGCAAAACCGACTACTAAAAAAATAGTCAGCAACGCACGCAAACTGCGAGAGAGCATGTAGCGACCCATGTTTAGCTGCCCGAACCGTGTTGAATCATGGTGTGAAGATGGCAACTCACGGTATGTGATTCACCAATACGTGTCACTGCAGGCGCGCTTGTTTTGCAATGGGCAGTCGCCATTGCGCAACGCGGATGAAAACTACAACCGGAGGGAATATCCACAGGATTTGGCGGCTCGCCCTTCAGGATAATTCGGCCCGAACCTGCGGTGGCGTGTTTCGCACCAGGCGTCGATACCGCTGAAATCAGGGCTCGGGTGTAGGGATGGGCTGGATGGGACAGCACTTCTTTTGCAGAGCCTTGTTCGATGATGCGACCTAAATACATGACGGCAACTTCATCGCAGATGTGACGGACAACCCGTAGATCATGACTGATAAACAACATTGTGAGATTCATCTGCTGACGCAAATCGTCTAGCAAATTAATGACCTGTGCCTGCACTGACACGTCGAGCGCAGAAATAGGCTCATCGCACACCAACAGGCTAGGTTTTAGGACTAAGGCGCGTGCTAAGACGACGCGCTGACGTTGCCCGCCCGACAGTTCATGTGGATAGCGCGTAAACAAGTTGTCGGTCAGACCTACGGCGCGCATCATCGTTTGCGCCGCAACGGCCGGCTTGATCTCGCCGTTCTTTTCGTGGATCAGCAAGGGTTCAGTGACCTGCTCAAGAGCGGTCAGGCGTCGATCAAGCGCGCCCAGTGGGTCTTGATACACCATTTGCATGTGGCGACGCGCGGCGCGCCAAGCTCGATTGCGCTGTGCGGTGACCGGCTTACCGTCAAATTCAACTGTGCCGGCAGTCGCCGGAATTAAGCCAAGCACGAGTTTGGCCATCGTCGATTTGCCACAACCCGACTCACCGACGAGCCCTAATGTCTTGCCTCTCTGCACACTGAGTGTGACACCGTCAACAGCGCGTAAGATTTTTTTATCGGCGAGCCATTCGTTTTTACCTTCAACAAAGAAATGGCGCTGCAAACCCGTCACATTTAATAGTGGTGTCATGCTGCCAGCTTTCGTGTGCAGGCTAAGGCGTGCCCAACAGCGATCGTCTTGAGTGCAGGCGCGATAAGGCGACAGCTCTCTTGCGCAAAATCGCAACGCGCTTCAAAACGACAGCCCTGTATCAGTTGCCCCGCCTGAGGGATACTGCCTCGAATGGTGGTCAAGCGGTGCACCTCTGTATTTAATGCGGGCATCGCGGCTAAGAGGCCAAGACTGTAGGGGTGCTGTGCAGATTTAAATAAAGTCTCGCTTGGGGCGCTCTCGATAATTGACCCTGCATACATCACAAGCACGCGGTCGCAAATTTCTGAGATGACGCCAAGATCGTGTGAAATCGTGACAAGCGCCATGCCGGTCTCGCGACGGATGGTATCGAGTAATACTAAAATTTGTGCTTGTACCGTGGCGTCTAAGGCCGTAGTCGGCTCATCGGCGATGAGTAGATCGGGTTGTCCAGCTAAGGCCATCGCGATCATAACGCGTTGGTTCATCCCACCTGAAAGCTCATGGGGATAAGCGTTCATGCGGCGTTTAGCATCCGGAATTTCAACATGATCCAATAACGCAAGCACCTCTGCTTTTGCCTGTGCACCTCGCAAGCCGCGATGCAGAGATAAGCTTTCTGCAATTTGTGCGCCAATGCGTTGGGCTGGATTAAGCGATGAACTGGGATCTTGAAAGATCATCGCAATTTTTTGGCCACGCACCTGCGATAGTTCGGTATCCGATAAACCAAGAAGTTCTCGACCTTGAAAACTAACCGAACCTGTGACCCGTGCTTGCTGACCTAGTAACCCGAGCACTCCGAGCCACGTGATGCTCTTGCCGCAGCCCGACTCACCCACCAGCCCAATCGACTCGCCACGCGCGATGTGCAGATCGACGCCATGCAGCACTTCAAAAGTGTGCCCGCGTTGGTCGAACGTAATACGCAAGTCGCAGATATTCAGAAGCGGATTGGAATCAACTACAGTCGAGGTCATTGTTTTGGCGGTGTCAGATTCGTGGCACGAAAATCCATGACGAAGGTCTTTGAGGGCTTCCAGACAAAGTCTTTACGTTTGGCATAAAACACGGCGCTTTGATGCAAAACCGTGTAAGCAGGATCTTCACGCTCGGCGATCTCGAGCATGCGCTTAAACGTCTGTTGCCGCTCTACCGGATCGACCGAGGTCGAAAGTGTATCGGACAATTTATTAAACTCAACGTTGGTCCATTCGCCGGTCTGTTGTTGTTGACCATTTGGGCCATGTTGGTTAACCAGTGAACTGACTGGATCACTAAACGGCGCTGAATTTGACCAGCCGCGGACACCACGCGTTGGGCCTTTTTCGAAAATTTGTGCCCAGTTTTCTTTCATAGACATCTGAACGTTTAGACCGGCAGAGCGCCACATCTCAAGCATGATTTGATCAGTCTGTGTCTGATTGGTGTAGTAATTGTTTAAGCCTCTGAAGTGAATCACTTCGCCCTTATAGCCTGCCTCGACAAGAAGTTTCTTGGCAAGCGCGAGGTCATACTTTGGCACTGTCCAGCCCTTCACAAACATATCGCCATAAAATTCAAATTGCAGGCCAGCGGGTACGCGAGTCTGGCCACCCCAGATCGCTTCGACGATGGCGTCGCGATCAATCGCATGCGTCATGGCCTGGCGCACTTTTGGATTAGCAAGTACTGGGTGATTTTTGTCGAACGTAATGAGTCGGTGATTCAAAACAGTCCCACCAACCACCTCTAACTTGGAGTTGCCTTGAATGGTTTTGAATTGATCGGGTGGGATATCAGTAATAAAGTCGTATTGGCCAGATAACAAACCGTTGATGCGTGAAGAGACCTCAGGCACCACCATATAGCGAATTTCTTTGACTAAAGGCTTGCCGCCAAAATAGTCATCATGCGCAGTCAGGACCAGATATTGATCCATTTTCATTTCTTTGACTTTGTAAGGGCCTGCACTGACAGGGGCCTGAGCCCAGCTTGCCCAGTCTTTTGAGGCTAGATAGGCCTTCTTAGAAACAATCTCAGAGCCTAAACGTGCAATGCGACCCTCAAGGGTCAAGTCTGGTACCGCGTTGATCAGGCGCACGGTGTAGCGATCAACAATTTCAACACTTTGCAAAGAAGGCCATAAATTACGCGCGATCGCAGTGATCTCAGGTGGAGGGAGTTCCATGCTGCCGGGCGTTGAGCTTGTGGTTTTGCGACCAATGTCTACCGCAATTGTCTTGCTGTCTTGATTATATTGACGGGGTGCAGAAGTGCCGAACATGCGTTCTGTGCCGAAGCTAAACGCCACATCTTCAGCAGTGACTTCATCGCCGTTGTGAAATTTAACACCAGGGCGCAACTTGAATTCAACGGTCTTGGCGTCGATACGCTTCCATGATTCAGCGAGTGAAGGCCGTGGTGAAAGGTCTCCCACCGTATCCAACTGGATTAGACCGGCATAAATCATAGGCAACATGCGCGTGCCAACGTTGCTTTGCTCACGCAAGGGATCAAGGGCACCACTGGTCAGTAATTGTTGCACGGCGACGCGCACCACCGGGCGAGTGTCTGTCGATTGCGCGGTGGCGTTTGGTAACACTAAAGCA
>CAMEAW010000081.1 GCA_945911685.1 Bordetella parapertussis | reverse complement strand
CCGGGCCCGCGTAAATCAAGATCGCGCTGGGCGATCTCAAAACCATCTTGTGTCTCGTACATAGCGCGCAGACGCTGACGCGCCAGCATGGACAAGGGTGTTTGAAATAGCAACACGCATACCGACTTTGCCACGCCGCGTCCGACGCGTCCACGTAGCTGATGCAGTTGTGCCAAACCAAAACGCTCGGCGTGCTCAATGACCATCAATGAGGCGTTAGGCACATCGACCCCGACCTCAATGACTGTCGTTGAGACCAGCACGTTAATGTGCGCCTCACGAAACGCCTTCATCACCGCGGCTTTCTCAGCCGTGGGCAACTGACCGTGCACCAAACCCACGGTGTAATCGGGCAAGGCCTCAGTTAAGGCAAGATGCGTATCAACTGCAGTTTGTAAGTCGAGCGATTCGCTTTCTTGCACTAACGGACAGACCCAATACACTTGTTGTCCGGTGGCACAGGCCTGCGCGACATGACCGATGACCTCCTCGCGTCGTGCGTTAGAGATTAGCTTTGTGACGATCGGCGTGCGACCCGGAGGCAAGGTGTCAATCGAAGATACCTCAAGATCCGCGTAAAACGTCATGGCCAACGTACGCGGAATTGGCGTAGCGCTCATTGTTAGTTGATGCGGAATCCAGTCTCTGTTTAATGCTTGTGCGCCTGAATCAGGCGGCGTGGCAGGTGTTTCTAGATCTTCACCCTTTTTAGACAACGACAGTCGTTGGGCGACACCAAAGCGATGTTGTTCGTCCACAATCACCAAGCCTAAATCAAAAAACTCGACAGTTTCTTGAATCAAGGCCTGGGTGCCCACGACTAAACGCGCGCTTCCGCTTGAAATAGCCGCGTTTGCGATTTTGCGGGCTTTGGGCGTGATGCTGCCGGTTAACCAACACACCTCAATCCCAAGGGGTTCGCACCACATTTTCAATTTTTGAAAATGTTGTTCAGCCAAAATTTCAGTAGGCGCCATGAGCGCCACCTGCACGCCGGCGTCAATCGCTTGCAAGGCTGCCAGTGCAGCGACAATCGTCTTGCCACTGCCGACATCACCTTGCAACAAACGATACATAGGAAACTCGCGCTCCAGATCGGCACTGATCTCAGAAGTCACGCGTTGCTGCGCGGGCGTCAGACTAAACGGCAAGGACTTCAGCAAGCGCGCGCACAAACTATCTGCTTTAGGATTTGCTCTTAGGCTTTTTGCACGTAGACTGCGCCGCGCATCACGGGCCGCCGCCAGCGACAGTTGCTGTGCAAGGAGTTCATCGAACTTAATGCGCGACCACGACGGATGCGTATGCTCGATTAAGGCGAGCGCATCCATGTCAGGTGTAGGAGCGTGCAGTGTGCGAATCGCTTCACCAAAACTTTGCAGGCCGAGCCGTTTAACCAACGCGGGCTCAAGTGTGTCGTTGAGCTCTACCTTGTCAAGCGCTTGCCCGATCGCTTTGCGCAAACTTGGCTGCGACAAGCCCTCGGTCGTTGGATAAACGGGCGTCAAGGCCGCAGGCAATACTGAATCTGCAACAGTCACCTTGGGATGGATGATCTCGTATCCATGCATACCGCCGCGCACCTCACCTCTGATTCGCCACCGACGCCCAACCTGCATCTGTTGCTGTTGGTTGGGATAAAACGTCAGCCAACGCAACCCAATTTCGCCGGTGTCATCTTGCACTACTGCAGTCAGTTGCCGGCGCGGCTGGTAACTGGCATCAGACCGTATCACCGTTGCCTCAATCTGCGCTGACCTACCTGGGCGCAGCGTGTCAATGGGCATAATTTCGGTTTCGTCTTCGTAGCGAAGCGGCAAATGCAAAATCAAGTCATGTGCGCTAACGAGCCCCAAACGCTCAAGCTTTTGTTTAGTCGTGGCAACCACCTTGGGTCGGGCAGAGACCTTGGCTGGGGGGTGCTGAGCGGTGCCCACGGCAAATGACTTTTTAGCGAACTGCTAAATAACAATAATGGCTTCGATCTCGAACTGAGCGCCCTTGGGCAAGCTGGCAACGCCTACGGTTGAGCGCGCCGGATAAGGCTCGGGCAACAACTCGGCCATGATCCCATTCGCGATCGTAAATTGACCTAAGTCGGTCAAAAACAGGGTGAGCTTGACGATGCTGTCGAGGCGACCACCGGCCGCCTCAATCACAGCTTGCATGTTGGCAAAAGACTGGCGAACCTGCGCCTCAAAATCCTCTGAGACCATGTTGCCCGTTGCAGGAACCAGACCGATCTGACCTGACAAGTAAACGGTGCGACCGGCGGGGGCCATGATCGCTTGCGAATACGGACCGACTGCAGCGGGTGCGGCGTTGGTATGGATGATTGATTTTGACATGAGCGTAATCCTTCAATTGACTTAAGGATTGTAACGCCCACACGTCAGGCTTCGGAGCCTGCCCCCACCGGATCCATGCCTAATTCGCGCAGCTTACGGGTAATGGTATTGCGACCCATGCCTAGCCGAGCTGCCGCCTCGACGCGACGACCACGGCAGACTTCAAGCGAAGACTGTAGCAAGGTGCGTTCAAACTGCCGCGTCAGCACCGTCCAGACCTCTGGCTCAGAGCGAGACAGGCGGACATTTGCATCAAGCGCCAAAAGCTGTTGCCAAGTTTGGGTTGAGCCAAGGTCTTGCGCTGAGCTAACCTGGATCGCACTCGCCTTGGCCACCCGCACCTCAGGCGGCAAATCCCCCATCTCAACAGTTTGACCAGGTGCCATCACGGTCAGCCAGTGGCAAAAGTTTTCGAGTTGCCGAACGTTGCCGGGATAATCAAACTGCGACAGTGCATGTACCGCTGCATCTGACAGACGTTTGACGGGGACTCCGACTGCCCTTGCCGACACCGACAAAAAGTGCTTAGCCAAATCGGCCACATCCTCGCGCCTTTCTCGCAGCGCAGGCAACCTTAAGCGAATGACATTTAAGCGATGAAACAGATCTTCGCGAAACTTGCCCTCTTGAACGCGCTCTTCAAGTGGCTGATGGGTGGCCGCGACGATCCTGACATCCACACGCACGGGTTGAGCTCCCCCAACGCGATAGAAAGTGCCTTCTGACAATACGCGCAACAAGCGCGTTTGTAACTCAAACGGCATGTCACCAATTTCGTCTAGAAACAAGGTACCGCCGCCCGCCTCTTCGAAGCGACCACGACGCAACGCATTAGCGCCGGTGAAGGCGCCACGCTCGTGGCCAAACAATTCGGCCTCAAGCAAATCGCGCGGGATGGCCGCTGTATTGAGCGCAACAAACGGCCCTTTCGAACGTGCACCATGGCTGTGCAAGGCACGCGCGACCAGCTCTTTGCCGGTACCGGACTCACCTGTAATCAACACCGTGACATTTGATTGTGCCAAACGACCGATGGCACGAAACACCTCTTGCATCGCAACCGAGGCCGACTGCGTCAACATCCCTCTATCTGTTGCAAGCGCCGCGGGTAACGCAGCTTGAGCCGAGACTTCTTCTGCAGAGGGCTCTTGCATGGCTCGCGAGATCAGCGCTACAGCCTCGTTAATATCAAACGGCTTGGCCAGATAATCAAACGCCCCGCCCTGAAACGCAGATACGGTGCTATCAAGATCACTGTACGCGGTCATAATGATGACCGGCAACGTGGGATATTTTTCTTTGACTTCTTTTAGCAAGGTTAAGCCGTCTGTTCCTGGCATTCTGATATCAGACACCAGCGCCGAGGGCGACTCAAGTTTCAAAGCGACTGAAACTTCAGAGGCATTTATAAAACTGCGTGTAGGAATATTGGCGCGGCTGAGCGCCTTTTCAAGGACCCAGCGAATAGCTTGATCATCATCCACGATCCAGACTGGTTTCATCAAAGAGGCTCCATAGGTAATTGCAAACGAAACTCGGTGTGTCCGGGTCGCGATTCAAATTCGATCACACCACCATGTTGTTGAATGAAGTCTTGGGCCAGGCTTAAACCAAGCCCAGTGCCGCCGTCTCGACCCGTCACGAGTGGATGAAAAATGCGATCTTTTAAGCTTTCTGGCACACCCGGCCCGTTGTCGGTGACCGTGACCACAACCGCCATACGGTGTTGCTTGTGCCGCAATAACACTTGGCGCGCAATGCGCGTTTTGATGGTGATGTGGGGTGACTGCGTTGGGTTAAAGCCCGTCATGATCTGCGCAGCATTACGCACAACATTCAAAAGCGCTTGCATCACCCGCGCAGGATCAGCGCGAAACTCGGGCATCGAGGCATCGTAATCACGCAACAAGGCCACGTCGCGAAACTCGGCGCGCACCAGTGCACAGACTCTTTCGCATACTTCGTGAATATTGACCGCCTGCCATTGAACCGGCATGCGTTGTGGCGCGGCCAGTCGATCGACTAAAGCCTGCAGCCGATCGGCCTCAGAAATAATGACGCTGGTGTACTCACGCAGGGCAGGATCAGGCAATTCAGATTCAAGCAACTGGGCCGCACCACGTAAACCACCCAGTGGGTTCTTGACCTCGTGCGCAAGATTACGCAAGAGTTCGTGTTGGGTATCGATTTCATCGACCAGTCGGATACTGCGATCAACCAGTACGCGTTGTTCTACATCTTTGATTTCGATTAATGCAGACCATTTGGGCTGAGTGATGGCCACCGAGGTCACCGCGACCTCAACGGTTTCGGCACCCCGACGCAAGCGCGCAAACTGTCGGCAATCTGCCACTTCACCACTGCAGGCTTGCTGGATAGAGTGCTCGAGCGCACTGTCACGGTCAAACAAAAAGGCGGCCGGCTGCCCCAAGAGGTTACGCCGAGACCGCCCAAACATCACTTCTGCTGCCGCATTCGCCTCTACGACTTCGCCAGTCGAGTTCAATAAAAGAACCGTTGTGGAGAGTAGATCGAAAGCTTCAGCGGAGTACATGGTATTCGGGTCACACTAGACCCGACTCCAGGGTTAAACAGCAAATTACAGGCTGTAATACATGTCGAATTCGACGGGATGGGTCGTCATACGCAAGCGATTCACTTCTTGCATTTTCAGATCCACGTAGGCATCAAGCATTGCATTACTAAACACACCACCGCGGGTCAAGAATTCGCGATCTTTGTTGAGCTCGTCGAGCGCTTGCTCAAGCGAACTACAAACTGTTGGGATCTTTGCATCTTCTTCGGGTGGCAAATCGTACAGATTTTTGTCTGCTGGATCGCCAGGGTGAATCTTGTTTTGCACGCCATCCAGACCCGCCATCATCAAGGCCGAGAAGCACAAGTATGGGTTCGCAAGTGGATCGGGGAAACGTGTTTCGATACGACGGCCTTTTGGATTGGCAACGTAGGGAATACGAATCGAAGCTGAGCGGTTGCGTGCTGAATAAGCCAGCTTCACAGGCGCTTCGTAATGTGGGACCAAACGCTTGTAAGAGTTGGTACCAGGATTGGTGATCGCATTAAGCGCGCGGGCGTGCTTGATGATACCGCCGATGTAATACAGCGCAAATTCTGACAAGCCAGCGTAGCCGTTACCTGCGAACAGGTTCTGACCGTCTTTCCAGATTGACTGGTGAACGTGCATACCTGAACCGTTGTCACCGACAACAGGCTTCGGCAAGAATGTTGCGGTTTTGCCATACGCGTGTGCGACATTGTGCACGGTGTACTTCAGGATTTGATTCCAGTCAGCACGCGTAACGAGTGTGCTGAACTTGGTACCGATTTCCATCTGACCGGCGCCCGCCACTTCGTGGTGATGCACTTCGACAGGGATGCCCGCTTCTTCAAGCAACAAGCACATCTCTGAACGCATGTCTTGCATTGAATCGACTGGAGGCACTGGGAAGTAACCGCCCTTGACACGTGGACGATGAGCCATATTGCCGCCCTCTGAGTCAATGCTGCTTGACCAGTGCGCTTCGTCTGACTTGATCTTGACGTGGCAGCCTGACATATCGTCGCTCCAGGTCACGCCATCGAATACAAAAAATTCTGGCTCAGGACCAAAGAAGGCGGTGTCGCCTAAACCACTGGCCTTGAGGTAGGCTTCGGCACGCTTAGCAAGCGAACGTGGATCACGATCGTAGCCCTTCATGTCTGAGGGCTCGACGACGTCGCAGGTCAGAATCATGGTTGACTCTTCACGGAACGGGTCCATGTGAGCGGTATTTGGATCGGGAATCAGGAGCATATCCGAGGCTTCGATGCCTTTCCAGCCAGCAATTGACGAACCGTCAAACGCGTGACCTTCGGTAAACTTTTCGGTGTTCATCTGGCTGACAGGAACCGAAACGTGTTGCTCTTTGCCCATGGTGTCCGTAAAACGAAAGTCGACAAACTTGACTTCGTCTTCGGCAATCTTCTTTAGAACATCTTGAGAGGTGCTCATACTGACTCCGGAAAAGTGAAAATGATGACTGTTAAAATTTGCTGCGAGATCATCTTGGTAGATATCAAGCAACATTCGTGCCAGACATTTTGAACTAAAAATGCCCAAAAAAAAGCAGGTAAAGCACTAGTTCAGTGCATTTTATAAAAAAAATGCACCAAAATGGTGATTTTACAAAAATAACGCCTGTAATTCATTCAGAAACCGCCAGCCCAGCTCGGTTGCCTGCAAACGCAACGGATCGTCGACCAACAAACCTTTTTGCGTGGCTAACAGCAACGCTTTGTTCATTGACGCGATCGGTAACCCACAGCGCTCAGTGTACAGCGTGGAGGCCACGCCTTTTTCAAGCCGTAAGGCATTGAGCATGAACTCAAACGGCAATTCTGCAGTTTTGAGCTGTCGCGCTTGAGTGATGTGAGTGGCGTCGCGCGCAAGCGCTGCGCGCATCCAGTTCTCGGGATGACGCTGTCGGGTCTGCCGTTCAATTCGATCGTGAAACGAGAGCTTGCCATGCGCACCCGGACCGAGCCCTAAATAATCGCCAAACTCCCAGTAGTTAACGTTATGCCGCGCACGCGCACCCGGCTTGGCAAACGCTGACACTTCATAGCGTTCAAAACCAGCCCCTTGAGCCAAGGACACAATGGTCTCTTGCATATCACAGGCAAGCTCATCATCCGGCACAACCGGCGGATACTTCGCAAAGAAAGTATTGGGCTCGAAGGTCAAGTGATACATCGACAAATGTTCGGTACCAAAACTGAGTGCCTCACGCGCATCTTGCTCACACTGCGCAAGCGTTTGCCCCGGCAAGGCAAACATGAGATCTAAATTGACGCGGCCCACCGCGCGCTGGGCCATCTCAATGGCCGCGCGCGCCTGTGCAGCATCATGCACCCGGCCCAAGGCCAATAATTTGGCATCATCAAACGACTGGATTCCGAGCGAAATTCGGTTCACGCCACTCGCTGCATAGGCCATAAAACGCTCGGCTTCAGCGGTGCCTGGGTTGGCCTCGAGTGTAATTTCAGCATCAGGCCACAGATTTAAATGCGAGCGCAACATCGCCAATAGACGCTCTATACCCGGTGCGCTCAACAAGCTCGGTGTACCACCGCCGATAAAAACGGTATGCACTTGGCGGCCCCAAATTTCGGGTAGCGCTTGTTCAAGATCGGCCTGCAACGCATCTAGATAGCGCTCTTCAGGCAGCACTGACGGTTGCTCATGCGAATTGAAATCACAATACGGGCACTTGCGCACGCACCACGGCACATGCACATAAACAGATAACGGTGGCAACGCACTTAAGCGCGGGCGGTCGGCGATGTCGGCCAACATCGCGGCCTTAGCTTGGTGCTCGCTCGCAATAGGAATCACACGACTCATGGGCGTTGTGTCTCAGTTAAGTCTAGCAGCGCACGACTCATTCGCGGTGCCTCTCTGTGAAGCCTCGCAGCACCACGCCCGTGGATGGAGGAGTCCATTCTGCCGTTGATAGCGTTTGACTCATCGTGACTGCGACGCCGTCACTAAACCACGCGCCGTTAATTGGATGAGTAATTGTTGCAGTGCCTGGCCCCGATGACTGATTTTATTTTTAAGCGCAGGGTCGAGCTCTGCTGCGGTACAGCCCTGCTCGGGCAGATAAAAATAGGGGTCATACCCGAAACCGTTTGCGCCTTGCGGTTGATCAACGATCTCACCAAACCAGTTTGCTTCGGCAACAATGGGCTGTGGGTCATCGTGGCGAGTGACCAGCACCAATACTGCAACATACCAGGCTCGGCGGTTGCTCTGCCCTTGCAACGCGCGCACTAGCTTTTGATTGTTGGCTGCATCGCTTCGCGAGCCGTGCTCAGCTTCGGCGTACCGGGCAGAATGAATACCGGGCGCGGCGTTGAGCGCAGCGACACACAGGCCCGAGTCATCGGCCAAGGCCGGCAGGCCTGATAACAAACTGGCATGGCGCGCCTTGGCTAGCGCGTTTTCGAGAAACGTGGGATGCGGCTCGGGCGCGTCTGGAATGTTGAGCGCGCCCTGCGCAATCAGTCGGATGCCAAGCGGGCCAAACAAAGCGTCAAATTCACGCAGTTTTCCGGCGTTGCCTGAAGCTAAGACAACCGAGGTCAAAAAACAAGGTGCTAGCGTCATTGCTTAGGAGCCTCGGTCGAGGGCACATCTTCAAGCAGCATCGCAACAAGATCGCGTGCAAAGCTCGGCAGGCGCTGAAGCTCGCGCACACAGATATGAAGATTGCGTACAGACCATTCGTCTGACAACCTGACGATCTTGATATTTAGGCGCTGGGCGTAACGTCGCGCTGCTTGCTCGGGCACCACGCCAATCCCCACACCCGCTTCAATCATGCGGCAAACAGATTCAAAGTTGCTGACCTCGACCCGAAAGCGAAACGAGTGCCCAAGGTTATCGGCCGCCTGAATCAGAAAGGCGTGAATCGCACTCCATTCTGACAACCCAACGTATTCAAAATCAAGGGTATCAGCAAACGCAACTTCAGACATTGCCCCCAAAGGATGCTCGGCCGAGGTCACCAACACCAAACGATCGGCTCGGTAGGGCAAAAACTCAAGCGCTGAAGCAGCGGGCTGACCCGCAACAATCCCAATGTCAGCAGAGCCCTCGGCCACGGCCTTGACCACCATATAACTTAAGCGCTCGCGCAGTTCGACAGTGACATCAGGATGGGAGGACAAATAGCGACTCAAAACCGCCGGCATGAATTCGGTCATGGCAGTGGTGTTGGCTAACACCCGAATCTGCCCCTTAATACCCCTTGAATACTCGTGGATATCGCCGCGCAGATGGTCGATTTGCCGCAACACTAAACGGGCGTGCCGCATAAACGCCTCGCCCGAAGGGGTCAAGGTCACGCCCTGACTATTGCGGTGAAACAAACGGGTACCAAAATGATCTTCGAGATTTTTGACCCGATTACTGGCGGCGGGCAGCGAAAGGTGAGATTTTTCGGCCCCACGGGTCAGGCTGCTTGCATCGCCAATATTGACCATCAGCTGCAAGTCGGTCAAATCAAAATGGTTGGCCATCGTGTTTTTAGTACCTTAATCATTCAAAAAGCCGAGGTTAACGAAACACCAATGGTCAAAAACCCAGCCTTGAGGCACATTATCTGCTAAATCTCAGCCCTCAATCATAAAGCCACAAGCCCAATCATGAATACCCACGATAACCAGTATCAAGATATCCGCGACGCCATCCGTGACCTGTGCAAACAGTTTCCAGACGAGTATTTTCGAAAGGTAGACGAGGTACGCGGCTATCCTGAAGAGTTCGTCAATGCCCTCACCCAAGCTGGCTGGATGGCGGCGCTGATCCCCCAAGAATATGGTGGCTCAGGCTTAGGGCTAACCGAAGCTTCAGTCATTATGGAAGAAATCAACCGTTGCGGCGGAAACTCAGGCGCCTGCCACGGTCAGTTGTACAACATGGGCACCCTGCTGCGCCATGGTTCAACCGAGCAAAAAAATCAGTATTTACCCAAAATTGCCGCTGGCGAGCTGCGCCTGCAATCAATGGGGGTTACCGAGCCCACCACGGGCACCGACACCACTAAAATTAAAACAACTGCCGTCAAAAAAGGCGACCGTTACGTCATTAACGGCCAAAAGGTTTGGATTTCACGTGTTCAGCACTCAGATCTGATGATCTTGCTGGCGCGCACGACCCCGCTTGAGCAAGTCACAAAAAAATCCGAAGGCATGTCAATTTTTATCGTTAACTTGCACGATGCGATCGGCCACGGATTAACGGTTCGCCCCATCTTGAACATGGTCAACCACGAAACCAATGAACTGTTTTTTGATAACCTCGAGATCCCCGCCGAGAACTTAATCGGCGAAGAAGGCAAAGGGTTCAAATACATTTTGGATGGATTGAATGCCGAGCGTGCCTTGATCGCTGCTGAGTGTATTGGTGATGGGTATTGGTTTGTGGATCGCATCACTAAATACGTCAAAGATCGCATCGTGTTTGGTCGTCCAATCGGACAAAATCAGGGCGTGCAGTTTCCGATTGCACGTTCGTTTATCAACGTTGAGGCCGCTAGCCTGATGCGTTACGAGGCCTGTCGTTTGTTTGATAACAATCAGCCTTGCGGAACTCAGGCAAACATGGCCAAGCTGCTGGCCGCCGATGCCTCTTGGGAAGCCGCTAACGCCTGCCTGCAATTTCACGGCGGCTATGGTTTTGCCTGCGAGTACGACGTCGAGCGCAAGTTTCGTGAAACCCGCTTGTATCAAGTTGCCCCAATTTCAACTAATCTGATTTTGTCGTATGTCGCCGAACACGTGCTCGGCCTTCCTCGTTCGTTTTAATAGGTGATAGACATGACTGCAGCCCGCCCTTCAGCCTCACCCCTCGTATTGCACCCAAGTGCAGAGTTGGCGAAATTTGCCTCGCAACTTCAGTACAGCGACATCCCTGAAGCCGTCAGTTTGCGCTGTGAAGATTTATTTCTAGATACGATGGCCTCAATTTTGGCCGGCTCAGGCGCGCGCGCAGTCAAGGCAATGGCTAAATACGCAGAACGCATGGGCCCCGCCGACGGCAAGTCTGAAGACTTTGTCAATCGGCGCAAAACCTCCCCTGTGTTTGCAGCGATGGTCAACGCTGCAGCTTCGCACGTGGTTGAACAAGACGATGTGCACAACGGTTCGGTATTTCACCCAGCGGCAGTGATTTTTCCACCCGCGTTGGCGGTGGCTCAGGCTATCGGCGCTTCGGGTAAAGACTTCATCACCGCCTCAGTAGTCGGCTACGAAGTCGGTATCCGCATTGGTGAGTTTTTGGGGCGTTCACATTACAAAATTTTTCATACGACAGGCACCGCCGGTACTGTCGCAGCCGCGGTCACCGTGGGTCGCCTGCTTAAACTGAACCCCGAGCAAATGCTGCACGCGATCGGTTCGGCCGGCACACAGGCTGCTGGGCTCTGGGAGTTTCTGCGTGACGCGGCCGACTCAAAGCAACTGCACACCGCGCACGCCGCCGCAAACGGCTTAGCGTCTGCGTATTTGGCGCTTGATGGTTTTACCGGTGCGCGCCGTATTCTTGAAGGCGCGCAAGGCATGGCCGCTGGCATGTCAACCGATGCCGATCCGGCAAAGCTGGTAGATCGCCTAGGCACACGTTGGGCCTTACCTGAAACCTCGTTTAAGTTTCACGCCTCATGCCGCCATACCCACCCGGCTGCTGACGCTTTGCAACACGCCATGAAGCAACATGGTCTAAAAGCCAGCGACATCGCCTCGGTGGTTACACACGTCCACCAAGGGGCCATTGATGTGCTGGGCCCCGTGACTGATCCACAGACCGTACATCAGTCGAAGTTTTCGATGGG
>CAMEAW010000080.1 GCA_945911685.1 Bordetella parapertussis | reverse complement strand
CCTCGCCCCTGACCGTATTGCTCAAGCAACCCCAACTGAGTCATGTCTGTGAGCTCGCGATAGGCGGTGGCGCGTGACTGGCCAGTAATGTTCACATATTTAGACGTGCTCATTCCCCCTAAAAACCCCTCAGGCTGCGCCTCAAACAGCTTCCCCAAGATCTTTAATTGAGATGCAGTAAGCGTGGGGTGCAAATCTCTGAGCGTTGAAAAGTAGCGGGTCTTTTCAATTGCGGCTTTCATTTGCCTAAGCGCCGCCTGTGCAGCGCGTTCGATGCAAGCAACAAACCACTCAACCCAAGGTGTCACATCAAGTGTGTCACTTGACGTTGCGGCTTGTAGTTGCTCGTAGTATCCCGAACGATCATTCATGATTTGTTGGGATAAGCTCCAGATACGCTGCGAACTTTGCATGTCTTGCGCAAGCGCCAACTCACTGAGCGCACGCCCCACTCGACCATTACCATCCTCGAAGGGGTGAATCGCCTCAAACCATAGGTGTGCAAGCGCCGCGCGCACTAGGCCATCGCAACTCTTTGCGCTGTCAATAAACCAAGCAATCAATTGCATCATCTGCGCGGGCACATCAACTGAAGCAGGCGCCTGGTAATGAACAATATCTGGTGCACCGTACTTGACTGTGACAATCTGCATGGCCTGAGTGTGCTGTCGATACGCACCTATTTGTATCTTGACGCCCGCACTGCGCCCTTCAGGAAACAACGCCGCCTGCCACGTGAACAGGTCTTCGTCGCTTAAGGGATGTTGCCAACGTTTGATCGCAGCTTGCAACACATCAAGCGTGGCCTCGGTACGGGCATCGCGAAACACATTCGGTGCGCCGGGCAAGCCAAGCCTGCGGGCGACCGAGGCACGCACCGAGTGAACTTGCAGCACCTCGCCTTCGATTTCGGCGGTGGCGACGGCCTCGGCCGCCCAACCCTCAAGCTCTAATTGAGCCAGATCGACCAACTGCAACGTACCAGCCAGACCCAGCACACGCCCCTGCGCGACCCGCGCCCGCGCCAAAGTCGGCTGCAAAGCAGTCAGATCGTATTGAAAATTGGGCCAATTGGGCGCTTGCCAGAGGTACATAAGGCGTATTATATATTTAATCGTTTCAAAGTTGAAGCGCAAATATAAGAATATCGCTTCACTTATGAAGCGTAAAAATTCTAATGTCGCCTCAAAGCTGAGGTGAAAATTGCATATGCTTAATATTGCTTAGTGATATAGGGCTTGCTCAACCGCTGCCCTACAAAGTAACTCGCGACCAGTATGGCAACGATAAACACCCCCAACCAGACTTCTTTACCCGAGCGCCATCCGTCAAAAGTTGGATTAATTTCGCTCAAAATACTGACGACCGCGACCAAGATACTCACGCCCGAGACCGCAAGTGCCATCACTCTTGAGGCAACTCGCGCAGTGTGATCAGCGCGTTTGATCAGCTTAGCGATGAACAAGCCATTGATGCCGTCTGTGATTAACATACCAACCACAAAGAGCAGCGCTAAAACTACCGCAACATGCCAAGCCTGATATTTACTGGCAAGAACTACAAACAAAGACGCTTGGCTCAGTGTGTCAAAAGACAGCGCAAACACTGCGCCAACCGCGAGCATTGCGCCGGGATGACGAACATTTAGCATGCGAGCAAAAAAACTTTGGCGCCAACCCTTGAGCTGCACCGCTTCGTGTGCAGGCGTTCCCAGCACACTCAACAGATTTAAGACGGCTAGGCCAAGCAAAATCGTGATTGACACCCAGGTACCGAACGTATCGAACCAAACAGGGACATCAAATGTTTTTGCCAGGCTTGCCGCATAGATTGAAAGCGGCACAATCACCAAACCGTGACCCAGCGAAAAAAGCAGCCCAGCCATTTTTGCGAGAACTGGCCGCTCGCTGCTGTTGTAGCGAGTCAAACCATCGATCGCCGCCAAATGATCGGGATCAAAACCATGGCGGATGCCTAGCAACAGCACAACTAGCGCCAAACCGAGAAGATCTTCTGGAAATTGCTCAAGACTCATATGCTTAGCTCAACCGTTACGCATCAAATTCATTTACCAACGCCTCACCTCGATAGCTTGTGATCCTTTCCATGACTGCGACCTTGTGAAGTTGAAACCGTATGATATCTGAACCTCGCATGTCGATTGCCGCTGACCTCCACGTGCATGCAAGGTCTATACTGAGCATCGTTCGGGACGCACCAAAAGGATCTTTTATGACTACCGTCAATCGCCGCAGTTTTTTTAACTCGTAGCCTCGTCGGGGCAGGCACTCTGGTTACCAGCGGGTCCGTCCTTGCTCAGCCGCTTTTGTCTTCGCCTAAAACCGCTCTGCTTGCACCCACGGGCAAACGACGGGTTGTCATCGCTGGTGGTGGCTGGGGTGGTTTAAGTGCCGCAAAACATCTGCGTGCCTTGGCACCGGATTTAGAAGTGATTGTTCTTGAAAAGAACCCTATCTTCTGGTCTTGCCCGATGAGTAACAAATGGCTCGTCAACGCAGTCGACACCGATTTGCTCGCGCACTCTTACATCATCCCTGCTAAAAAGTACGGCTACACCTTTGTGCAAACTGAAATCACCGATATTGATCGCTCGGCAAAAACGGTATACACCGCCGATGGCTTTATCAAATACGATTGGTTGATTATTGCGGGGGGCATCCGGTATGCCTTTGAAGCCTGGTTTGGCAATGATCAAAAGACCATTCAGTACACAAAGACCAACTACGCCAGCGCTTACATCCCAAGTTCAGAGCATGCTTTTCTAAAGAACAAGATTCAAAACTTCAAAGGAGGCACGATCGTCATGACCCTGCCTCCTCCACCACATCGTTGCCCACCATCACCCTACGAACGTGCATGCTTGATGGCCTGGTGGTTTAAAGAAAAAAAGATCCCTGCAAAAATTATTATTCTTGATCCCAAGCCTCGTATCGCGCCCATTACGATTGGCTATCAAAAAGCATTTACAGAGCTGTATTCGGACATCATCACGCATGTGCCCAATGCAACAGTGAAAGAGGTGGATCCATACAATAAGATCGTCAAAACGGCAGCAGGTGACTTTAAGTTTGACGAAGCTATTCTGATGTCGCCTCATCAAGCTGCGGATTTGGTCTGGAAGGCCGATCTCATCGGAAAAGACAAGGCCGGTAAACCCACCGGTTGGGCAGCAGTGGATCCACAGTACTACAACACCGAAAGTGATCCGCAGGTCTTTGTCATTGGCGACTCGGTGGGTTCGGTATCGATTCACTTTGGCCATTACCCCAAAAGCGGTCACGTTGCGAATCGTGAAGCGCGCCTAGTTGCCAAATACATTGCAGCGCAGGCGAAGGGCGTCGAGCCTAAGGCGGAAATGATTGATAACCTCTGCTTTATGCTGGTAAATAATTCACCAAAAGAAGCGATTTCAGTTTCGTTTAGCTACACGATGGGTCCTGACGATGAGATTTTACAAAAGGCGATCGACGATAATGATCGCAGGCCAGAATTATGGACTGAAGATCTAAAGTGGCTTGGCGGCATGTACGCGGATTTTTTGTAACGCTACGATCGAGTCGTATCTATGCAGGTCATCTTGCACCTGTCGACCACTGATCCGCTACGCTCCCGACAATTTGATTTAAATCCGACGCGTCAGACAGTCAGAGTTGTTATCAGTTAATATTCTCGCGATGACACGAGCACACTTTTCGACAAAGATCTACGCTTTGATCGTCGCCTTTGCGATGGTGCTGTCGTCGCTCGTACCTACGCTGAGCCATGCTGCGCGTGGGGCTACGGGCGTCAACCACAACATGATGGCGGTCTGCACTACCGTAGGTTTGAAGTGGCTGGATATCAAAACTGGCCAAGTCCAAGACTCAGGCCCTACCTCAGGCAACTCCGATTCAAGCAAGCATTGTTCGGCATGTTTAACCCACCTCGCTGGGCTGCCCCCTGCGCCGAGCTCGATCAATTTCAGTACCTTCACTGACGGCTCTGGCTTAATTCTTTTGGCCGCGTTGCCGGCGCTTGCTCGCCTGACAACGAACCAATCCAATCCTCGCGCCCCCCCCCTACTGGTCTGATCAGTTGTTCGTACGACCGTCTCAGTTGCTGGGCAAGCGGTCGTCTCAGGGTCGGGATCTGAAATCAACTCAGCTCCCTTATCGATCAGATCGCCAGAGAAATTTGTGCCAAGTCGCTTCTCAATCGCTTTTTGTATTCGTGTGCTTCTTGTGCTGGCGCTGCATGTCTGCGTGCTCGCCTTGTTGGTACTTGAGTCGAAGCAAGAGCTTGTGCGCGAACCAGAGGTCGTGAGACTCGAGGTGCAGATGCTGACACTACCAAGTCCGCAGTTTACTCAGGCGCCACCACCTGAGCCCGTTGTCGACCCCACCCCCGCACCCGTTCAACCGCCAGAGCCCAAGTCTCTGGAGGTGCCGCTTCTGACAACGCAACTTGAGTCTGCGCCTATTTTTCAAACGCCACCCGAACCAGAACAGCCTGAGCCGCCTGAGCCCGAACCAATCGAGCCTGCACCACCAAAACCTCCTGAACCTCAGCGATCTGAGCCCGCGCCACCTGGGCCCGAACCAATCGAGCCTGCACCACCAAAACCTCCTGAACCTCAGCGACCTGAACCCGTGCCACCCCAGCCCAAGCCTAAGCCACCCGAACCTACACCGCTCGCGCCCAAGCCAATTGAGCGTCAGCCGGCGGCGCCTCGGGCGAACGCCTCACCCACGTCCACGAATCGGGGCGAACCCGCAGCCACCCGTAGCGACGCCGACACCCCGCTCACAGGTGCCCGCTTTGATGCAGATTACTTGCATAACCCAGCTCCCGCCTACCCAAGCTATTCTCGCAGAATGAAAGAGCGAGGTACGGTGTTTGTCTTGGTGCAAGTCAGTGCACAAGGTAACGCCTTGCAGGTGACGCTACATCAGTCGAGTGGCTATGACCGCCTAGACCAGGCTGCCTTGCAAGCGGTTAAGCAATGGCGCTTTGTTCCGGCCAAACGCGGCACAACACCCGTGGCTGCATCGGTAGTCGTGCCCATTCAATTTAAGCAATGATCGCGATGAATAACTGCATGCCCTTTTCGATATCTATCTCAACCCTTTTTCTACACAGGAGCCCGCAATGAATACCTCTCTGGGCCTAGCACACGTTTGGAGTCAAGGTGATGCGATTACGCGTGGCGTCGCCCTTGTTTTATTATTCATGTCGATTGCAAGTTGGATCGTCATGCTCGGCAAACTCACCGCGCATTGGCGCTACAAGACGAGCACTGAAAGAGCCTTGAGCCAATTTTGGTCCGCGCCAGACAATGCCGAGGCGCTACGTGTGATTCAAGAACAAGATCGCTTTGGTTCTTTCTCTGCGATGGCAACTGAAGCAATCACCGCGGCCACGGCTTACGATCAAAATGCAACTAAAGGCATCGGCGCTCAAGCCGATAAAAATGAGTTTATTGCTCGAACGCTGCAACAATCAATCGTCTCAGCACAAACTCGGGTCGAGAGCGGCCTCACCTTTTTGGCCTCAATTGGCGCAACCGCCCCCTTCGTGGGCCTGCTTGGTACGGTCTGGGGTATTTATCATGCGTTGGTTGGGCTCAGTGGGGTTCGGCAAGTTGGCCTGGACCAAGTTGCAGGGCCGGTTGGCGAGGCCTTAATCATGACAGCTGCCGGCTTGTTTGTTGCCATCCCGGCAGTGCTCGCTTACAACGCTTGCGCGCGCTCAAACAGGCTGGTGACGGCCCGCTTAGATGGGTTTGCACATAGCTTGCATAATTATTTAGTCGGCGGGATGCGAACCGCATCAAAGCCAGCTCTCAGTAACGCTCACTTCAATAAAGAGGTGTAAGTTTATGGCCTTTTCTTCATTTAGTTCAGGCCTTGGGTCTCAGCCCATGAACGACATCAACACCACGCCACTGGTTGACGTGATGTTGGTCTTATTGGTCATTTTCATTATTACAGCCCCGTTGTTGAATCAAGCCGTACCGGTTGATCTGCCGCGCGCCGAAAGCACCGCCATCGATCAAAATGCAAAAGCGCTGCAACTGTCGATCGATGAACAGGGAGTATTTTTTGTAAATGGCTTGGCGACACAGCCTGAAGCGATCGAACAAACATTGCGCGAAAAGCTACCGGCTGACGTGAAGTCACCTGAATTACATTTACGGGCCGATCGTCAAACCGCATACGAAAAGGTTGCGCAAGCCATGGCGGCTGCAAACAGGGCGGGCATCAACAAGATCTCGTTTGTTACCGAAAGCCCGCCGCCGGTCACAAATAGTCGGCAACCAGGTCGCTAAGCCAACAAGCTCAAATGCTATGATCTTCGCACTGTGAAAAATCATTTAACACGCTCCTTCTGGGTTTGGCTCACGGCCATCTCGGTGCTCCTCTCGGCGCTTATGCCGACACTATCGCATTCTGCACGCCTGCAGTCTGCCGATGGTTCTTTGGCACCGATTTGCACTAGTAGTGGGATGAAGTGGCTAGACACTGCTTCCGGCGAAATCCGCGAGCAAACTACTACAAACGAAACAGCAGCGTCGCCTGAACATTGCACTTGGTGCAGTGTCAATCCTGTTGCCTTAACCTCGCAACCAAAAGTTGTACCACCGCTGTTCATAGCGATGGCCGAAGCCGCGTTACCCGTGTCTTCGACGCACTCGCATCCATTTGTCTGGCCTCCATCCCATCCTAGAGCACCCCCGACTGCCGCCTAACGCGGCACCTTGGGTCAATCGCACGCCACGGGTTTAACACCCTTCGCCTGTAATGTCTAACGTGTCTGTTTTGTTTTGATCAACGCACTCAGCGTTGCTCCGTTTTATTTCAGACTCTAGGAATATCTTGTGAAAAAAATACACTCTCTTCACCCTCTAGTGGTGATGTCTTTACTGGCAGCCTCAACCGCTGCGTCGGCGCAAACGGTACAAGTGAACGGCTCCTCCGTTGCCACACTTAGCCCCGTCACGGTATCTGCTGGACGCGGCATTGAACTTGAAAGTTTGCCTTTCAGCACAACAGTCATCCCTCGCGAGGAGGTCATTAACAGCCCCGAGACTTCAACTGATCAAATTATCAACAAAATCCCTGGGATTTTTGTCAATCAAATCCCCTCGACCTCACTGCACCCAACTGGCAGCACCTTTAGCATTCGAGGCTTTGGCACCAGTACCAACATCAACACCTTGGTAATGGTGGATGGCATTCCATTTAATGACCCATTCTTTCGCACGGTCAACTGGGCACGCATCCCAAAAAATTCGATTGAGAGCATCGAGGTCATTCGCGGCGGTGGCGCGACCAGCCTGTGGGGTAACTTGGCCATGGGTGGTGTGGTCAATATCGTGACGCGCCCCCCTCAAGAAGACAAACTGAGCGTCTATTCCGACTACGGTAGCTACAGCACGCTGAACGCCGGCTTTTCTGGACGGATTTTTAAAACAGACAAGATGTCGTTGGGCATTAGCTATGACCGCTCGCAAACTCAAGGGTACAACGCCACGCCCGAGCGCTATCGAAATCCTTACATGACCGCTACGGCATCTCAAGTCAATAACTTGACGCTTTATTCGATCTTCACACCAAGCGCAGATTCGAAATATTACGCAAAACTCAATTTGAACGAAACGTCAGAAACCAGCGCGACGTGGCAAAACGCCAGCAACCAATGGAACAACTACGTGCTATCTGCGGGCGGCACCACACGTTTTGCCGACAACAGCAGCATCAACTTCAACGCCTGGGGCGCGTTTCAACAAATGAAGACGACCAATTCAGCCCAAACGCCAACGTTCAATATCTTCACCCCGAGCAGAGGGGTACCGTATATGAGCCAAGACGAAACAGACAACTATCAAAACTTTGGGATGTCTGTTTTTTATCAAAAAGATTTTGGTCAATTTAAAGACGTGAAATTTGGTGTGGATGGTCGAATCATTTCATCAGATGACAACATCAATCAGTACGCCGCAAACGGCTTCAATTCTGCCAATCTGATTAACAAGGGTCAAAATAGCTTTCAAGGTCTGTTTGTCACTGGCACCTACAAGTTTAAAGATGCGCCCGTAGACATCAACTTTGGCTTACGCGAAGATTTTTATCAGGTCACCAACTCAAGCTTGACTGGCAACGTTTACACGGCAGGTAAAGCAGCAACACCCATCAATGCACCACTCGCGAACAATAGTTACGCAAGTTTTAATCCCACCTTGGGTATTAAATACTATGTGAACGATCAATTTGATCTACGTGCGGCAGTCTATCGAAACTTTGCGGCACCGGGTATGAATCAGTTGTATCGAACCTTTCTGAGCGGCTCTTCGATCACGATTGCTAATCCCAACTTGGCACCACAAACCAACTTTGGGCAAGAGATTGGTTTTGATCTGCGTACCAAAGAAAAGGATGCAAGCCTTTCGGTGACGGTGTTCAACAATAACTTGAGCAACTTTATCGATGGCGCAACCATGTGCACGACAGTGGCAACCTGTAATCCACTCATCGCCGGTACTGGCCTTGCAGCGGGCAGCATTACAAGCTTGAGGCAAAACGTCAACGCCGGTAGCGCAACGCTTCGTGGCTACGAAATTTTGGGTCAAGCCACGCTATCCAAAACAGTCAAAGTCAATCTAGGTTTTACGCAGACGTGGGCTTATTTGACTTCGTCTGATTATGTCGCATCGCCCACCAATGAACAGCTTGGTCAAGTTCCTCCTTGGATGCTCAATGCAGGCGTTCAATGGCAAGCGACGCCCGAGTTAGCCTTATCTGGTCAACTGCAGTCGTTTCCGTCCTTCTGGAACAACACTGCGCACACTCAGTTAAATGACGGCGCCACCCTCGTCAATCTTGGCTTTAGATACCAACTTGATAAGACGGTGCAGCTGTATGGCAACGTTCAGAACCTGTTCAATGTCAATTATCTCGCTCAGGGCATGACCTACACCGCATATCAAAGCAATACGATCAGTTCATCAGGCGTACCAAGCATGGGCCCACCACGCTGGTTCACACTGGGTGTCAGGGCAACGTTTTAATTCGTCGTGCAACAGCCTTTCTCATTTTGTAGAGAGGCTGTCTCGATTCTTCACCTCACTTTGGTTAAGCAAGTGACTTTATTGAACAAGCAGATGAGTCTGATGAAAAAGCAGAAGACTCTCATCACTGAGCAGATGGTTCTAATAAATAAGCAAATGGAAATATGCAGATGGCTCTGATCATGCACATGAAGCAACTAGTACTCGGTTCCACGTTAAGGCTTGCTCAAAGCCTGTGGCTCACAGGTATGTTGAGCGCGGGGGGGATACTCGCTCAGCCCATCGCCTTTGCGCAGCACTCTCACGGAGCGCAAACGACAACAAGCGCGGCAAGCCCTGCCACCCGAACGAGTGCAGCGGCACAATGCAAAGATACAACGCTACAGTGCGCACGCGCTGCAACACCACTCTTTACTCAAGACGGTGCACTGTGGCTGACCTGGGCGGGCGGCGGGGCGATTTCGATCGCGCGCTCAACCGACCTTGGCGTCAGTTTTGAGCCTCGCACAGAAATCGCTCAACACGGCGCTTTTCTAGATACGGGCCCCGATGCGCGCCCACAGTTAGTCAGCGACAAACAAAATAATCTGATCGTTGCCTATGGTTTCTTTCGCGACAAAAACTGGAATGCACAGGTCAACGTTTCACGCTCTGTCGATAGCGGAAAGAACTTTTCTGCGCCGGCACCGATCAGCCAAGATCCAACTAGTCAGCGGTTTCCTAGCTTACTGACCGATCCGCAGGGCCAGATTTTTGCGAGTTGGATTGATAAGCGCCTAGTCGCTCAAGCAAACAAGTCGGGTAAAAAACAGTTAGGCGGCTCAATCGCCTATGCATGGTCACCTGACGGTGCTCAAACATTTTCGCAAGAAAGCATTGCACAAAGCAGCAGTTGTGAATGCTGTCGGATCGCGTCTGCTCTTACCCCCAACGGCTTACCAGTGATTCTATATCGTGCGATTTTTGAGGGGTCGGTGCGTGATCATGCAACACAAACGTTTACAACGCCTACACAACCGGGCCCGACTCGCCGCGTTGCAGTAGATGCCTGGGCCACCGATAGCTGCCCACATCATGGCCCGGCCTTGGCGGTGTCTGCAGCAGGCGTGCAACACGTCGCCTGGTTTACGCAGGGTAGCGCTAGGACTGGAAGTTTTTATGCACGCTCGACCGATCAGGGAACAACCTATTCAAACCCCGTTGCCATCGGTAACCCCGAAGCAATGCCAGGGCGCCCATACCTACTCTCTACTCCATCAGCACTTTGGTTGACCTGGAAAGAATTTGACGGCAAACGCACTGCAGTTTTTGCCCAGTATTCAACTGACGATGGCGTGCAATGGTCATCCCCAAAAATGATCGCTGAAACGGTGGGCTACTCTGATCATCCCTTACTCATTCAACGCGAGGGTATTGCCTACCTGTCTTGGCTGACGGCCGCGCAAGGCTATCGTTTAATTGAGCTCGAAATTGACAGACCAAAGCTAGGTCTGTATCAACCGGGCGATTGGAAAAAAATCCTTACCTCCGGTCGTGGCAAGCCTCAAATCATACATTTTTGGGGTTTCACTTGCGGGCCATGTCTCGAAGAATTACCACACTGGGGTAAATTTTTAAAAGAATTTGCAAGCGTAAAAACTGTGTTCATCGAAGTCGATCAGGTGCCGTTGGCAACAGCGGCACAAGCGCTCGCTCAGGCAGGCCTTGAACATCGAGACAATCGTGCCAGTGCTGCCGTCTTTGATGAATACCTGCGCCATGAGATTGACCCAAAATGGCAAGGTGAGCTACCCATTACGATGTTAGTGAACGCGAAGGGTGAAGTCAGACGGATACGCGGGGCGGTAAATTTTGAGCTCATTCGCACTTGGCTGAAAGCGCAGTGACGACGCAAGGCGGTAAGGCATTGATTACCGTTTGACTTGACGTTGACACCTCACCCCAAAGATCTTCGAGACTCACAATAGAGACTTCAATCGGAGCGGGCGACCACGACCAGCTCAGAAAGGCAGCGATCACCGCGCCGTGCACGGCGACAACAACTAGCAGTCGCAGCACAGAGGCCGCGCGCTCTGAGCGAAGCCACGGTTTTTTTTCAATCGTAACGATCGTGTTTGACACAACAGCGCTTAGTCTTTCGTTTGACACGACGGGGCTTAGTCTTTTGCCTCGCGCCAAACCTCTGGCACAAAGGTAATTTGACCTTGATCATTTGAAATAAAAATTTCACCATCTTGAATGTTGGCATGCAAGATCATGCTGCGCTGTGTCTGCGCGGCTAACTCACGAGTATCTTCTGAAGGCAAACACACCACCTTTAAGTTGCGCGCGCGCTCGAGCTTGTTGCGAATGCCATCCCACCAAATCTTGCTGTTCTGACCGCTATAGCAATACACAACGACCTGTTTGGCACGGCCGCAAGCTTTCAAGATGCGCCGCTCGTCAGGCTGCCCAACCTCAATCCAAAGGTCAATCGAACCAGTCAGGTCTTTGAGCCAAATGTCGGGTTCGTCGGCGTCACTCAAGCCTTTAGTGAAAGCCAAGTCTTCGTGCGCATGCAAGGCAAAGGCAAGCACACGCACCATCAAGCGCTCTTCGGTTTCTGAAGGGTGCCGAGCAAGCGTCAAGGCGTGACTACCGTAATAATGGCGATCAGCATCCGCCACATTGAGCTCAGCTTTATAAATGGTTGCGCGTAAGGCCATAAATCTCGTGTCTACTGTGCGAAGTCAGGAAGTCGATTATCCTTGATTATCTGAC